>NZ_PYYB01000004.1 GCF_003044185.1 Paraconexibacter algicola | reverse complement strand
CCCTGTCCACCGAAACGGGGGAACTCCAGATTGTGTTCGTGCCGCCGACTGGCTGAGCCGGCGTTGGATCGTTCGTCGGCACGATGGTGACTGTTTGCCCCGCAGTCGGTCCAACGTTTCCGGCAGCGTCGACCGAACGAACCTCCACTTGGACAGTCTCTGCCGGCAGGGCCGAGATCTCAAACTGGTCCTCTTCGGTTGACTCCCAAGGTCCGAAGCTGCCGAGAAGGCGCTGTACGCGGTACTCAGAGCGCGCGATCCCAGACCCTCTGAGATCTGTTCCTATGTCGGGGTCCTCCTGCGTCTCCCATCCAATCGCGGCAGGTGCCCCGACCGTGTAGGAGCGAAGCGCCACTTCGGCAGGCGCAAGAGGAGCATCACGGTCAGCCACGAGTCGCACAGGATGAAAGCTCTTCAGACCGACCGCGTCAGTGACCTCGACGGTGTAGGTCTGGTCGGTCGTGAGTGACGAGACTGGGCCCGAGAGGGCTACCGCGGCAGGCGCAGTCGGGCAACCGGTCGAGCAATCGAAGTCGTGGCTGGAGACCTGATTCGCGAGCCCATCAAGTAGGCGCACGCGGGTGACCCCTGAGTAGACGTCGGTGGGCTCAGCCAGCAAGCTGAACTGGGACTCGTTGACCGCGACGTACACGGCCGGGTCCTCAGGGTCCGGATCGACGTCGTCTCCGACCAAGGGAAGCGCGACGCTCGGATGCGTCCTATCGACCTTGAGCTGCCAAGTGATCGATCTGGTGTTGTTGACGGCGTCCGTCGCCGTTCCAGTCAAGGTCGAGATGCCCTCGTTGAGCTGGGCGGCGGTGTACTCGAAGTCCTTGGCGCTCGGCGCGGTCGGGCACGGGGCCGTGGTGGGCCCGCTGGGCCGCTGACAGCGGCACCCGCCTCGCCGGCCCCGGAACGGACAGCGGCGCCGAGGAGACCACGAGGGCGTTGGAGCCACCATCGCTGACCACCGCCGCTCGTGACCCTCGTCGTGACTTCACTGC
The DNA here is from genome assembly GCF_003044185.1 of Paraconexibacter algicola. Taxonomy (GTDB): domain Bacteria; phylum Actinomycetota; class Thermoleophilia; order Solirubrobacterales; family Solirubrobacteraceae; genus Paraconexibacter; species Paraconexibacter algicola. The sequence continues at coordinate 342,375 of NZ_PYYB01000004.1, read as the reverse complement.
GCCCGTTCCCGGGTTGCGTCCGTCGAAGAGCGGCGCACGCATGAAGTCTGCAAAGCGGTCCGCCGCCAGGTCGCGGGCTTCCGGGTTGGTCAGGTCACGATGGGCAGACCGAGACCGCGATCGCCGGCTTTTCGCCTCAGCGCTCTGCCGCCGAGCTCGACGGCTCTTCGCGTCGTTCTCCGCGCGCTCGTTCGCGGCCGCGTCGTCGACGGCGGGTGCCGGCTCGACCTTCTTTGGATCGGCAGCGAGCGCTGTTCCTCCTCCAAGACAGCAGGCAGCACCAGCCAGTGCGGCAACAAGACGACAACGCATGAGAACTCTCCGGAGCAAATCCGCACAGCAGACAAGCCGCACGGTGCGGACAGCCGACCTATCGGCACGTCACGTGTCGCACTTGAGCGCTCTCGGCGAACCGCGTCCCCGGAGGAGGCTGGGGCTCGGCGGAACCCTTCAGCCGGTGTGAGGCTGATGATGAGCATGGTGCTCGGTTCGTTCTCCGCACGGCCTGAGTCGTCGCGGCGAAGCGCAGCCGTTGCTACTTGGCCCCTGATGACACGAACCCGAGCACTGGGCCATGTAGCCCGCGACCCGGCATCGAACAATTTGTTCGTTTGCCTGTACACGGTGTTCGATTCTGGTTAGGCTCGCGCCCATGAGCGCTACCAGTTGGTGGAACGAATGGAACCCGTTGCTGGGTGAGGAGGGCTATCCGCCCAACGTCATCCCCTCGGATCAGCCGGCACTCGACCCGGCCAGCGGCGGTGCCGAGATCGCCTTCTTCTTCATCGCGGGAGCGGCCGTCGTGCTGTTCGCGCTGCCGTGGGCCATCCGGTCCGCCCGTCAAGGGCACTGGCTGCCGATCATCGTGATCGTCGGCGGCTTCATCTGCTCGTTCGAAGAGGCGATGCTCGACATGCTCGGGCACCTGCACTGGGCCCCGAACCTGCAGATGGTCTATACGAACTTCGGGGTCTCGGTCCCGCTGTTGATCCCGCTCTGCTACGTCGCCTTCCTGGGCCTGATGTCGTACTTCTGCTACTTCGTCATCAGCAACGGGGCGAAGCGCAAGCACTACTTCATGCTCTTCGCGATGGGCGGGATCCTCGACGCCGTCATGGAGACCATCGGCATCAACCTCGGGGTCTACACGTACTACGGCATCCAGCCGTTCGAGTTCCTCGGCTTCCCGTACTGGTGGGCGTTCATCAACAGCGCCTCGTTCGTCGCGGTCGGCTCGATCCTCGCCTACGGCGTGCCGCGCCTGAAGGGCGGCCGCAAGTGGCTGCTGGTGATGGCGCCGTCCTACGGGATGGCGGCCACCTACTTCACCGTCGGCTGGATCCACCTGATCGCGCACAACTCCGGGATGCCGGAGGCGCTGCGCTGGATCGCCGCGGCGATGATGATGGTGGAGGCCTGCTTCTTCATCGCGCTGCTGCACTACCTGCAGGGCGTCAAGGACGACGAGCCCGCGCTGGCCTGGACGCTGCCGCGGATGTTCCGCTACGTGGCGGTCCCCGGGCGCTCGCGCGACGAGCTCTGGGCGACGATGCGCCGCGAGGGCGGCCTGGACGTCGTCCCGACGCCCGCGCCGGTCCGCGAGCCCGCGCTCGTCTAGACCCCCTGGCATGCCCCGGCCGTCACGGCCGGGGCACCGCCGACCTGCCCGTGACGGGCCGGTGACGGCCGGGCTGCCATCATCTCGGGGGTGTCCCGCCGCATCCTCCTGCTGGGGTCCACCGGGTCGATCGGGACCCAGGCCCTGGACGTGATCTCGCGCTCCGACGACCTCGAGGTCGTCGGGCTCAGCGCCCAGACGAACTGGAGGCAGCTCGTCGAGCAGGCCGTCCAGCACGGGGTGCCGCGGATCGCGGTCACCGACCTGGACCTCGCGGCGCAGGCCGCGGAGGCCTGGACCGACGGCGAGGTGCTGCGCGGCCCCGAGGGCCTCGTCCAGCTGGTGCTCGAGTCCGGCGCCGACCTCGTGCTCAACGCGCTCGTCGGATCGGCGGGGCTCGGGCCGACGGTCGCGACGCTCGGCGAGGGCATCGACCTCGCGCTCGCCAACAAGGAGTCGCTCGTCGTCGGCGGCGAGCTCGTCATGGCGCTCGCCGAGGCGACCGGCGCCCAGATCCTGCCGGTCGACAGCGAGCACTCGGCGATCCACCAGCTCGTCCACGGCGAGCACGCCACCGGCGGCCTCGACTCGATCGAGAAGCTCGTGCTCACCGCCTCCGGCGGCCCGTTCCGCGGCCGCAGCCGCGCCGAGCTCGAGGGCGTCACGATCGAGCAGGCGCTCGCGCACCCGACCTGGGCGATGGGCGGCAAGATCACGATCGACTCCGCCACGCTCATGAACAAGGGCCTCGAGGTGATCGAGGCCCACCACCTGTTCGGCACGCCGTACGAGCGCATCGGCGTCGTCGTGCACCCCCAGTCGATCGTCCACTCGCTGATCACGCTCGTCGACGGCGCGGCGCTCGCGCACCTCGGCCATCCCGACATGCGCGCCCCGATCGCCTACGCGCTGCACCACCCGCAGCGCGTGCCGCTGCCGCTGCGGCCGCTCGACCTCGCCGAGGTCGGGTCGCTGACGTTCGAGCCGGTCGACACCGAGGCGTTCCCGTGCCTGCGGATGGCGATCGAGGCCGGCACCGCGGGCGGCACCGCGCCCTGCGTGCTGAACGCGGCCAACGAGATCGCGGTCCACGCCTTCCTCGGTGGCCGGCTCCCGTTCCTCGGGATCCCCGACGTGATCGCCGGGGCCCTCGACGCGCTCGGCAGCGCCCCGATCCGCGCCTTCGAGACGCTCTACGAGGCCGACCGCGAGGCCCGCGCCGTCGCCGCCGAGCTCGTCGAGAAGGTCGCCGCGTGAGCTGGGTCATCGCCTTCGTCGGCTTCGCCGCGCTGATCGTCCTGCACGAGTTCGGGCACTTCGCCGCCGCCAAGGCCGTCGGCATGCGCGTCGAGCGGTTCGCGCTGTTCTTCCCGCCGATCCTCGCGAAGGTCCGCCGCGGCGAGACCGAGTACGGCATCGGGGCGATCCCGCTCGGCGGCTACGTGAAGATCACCGGGATGAACCCGGAGGAGGACGTGCCGGAGGAGGTCGCCCACCGCGCCTACTACCGCCAGCCCGTCTGGAAGCGGATCGTCGTCATCGCCGCGGGCCCGCTGATGAACGTCCTGATCGCGTTCGTCGTGCTCACCGGCCTCTATGCGACCCAGACCCTGCTCGAGCCGACGACACGGGTCGAGGCGATCGAGCCCGGCGCGCCCGCCCAGGGCAAGCTGCAGCCCGGGGACCGCGTCGTCTCGGTCGACGGGCGGCCCGTGTCGAGCACCGAGGAGATCTCCCGGCAGGTCTCGACCCACCGCTGCCCGGCCCAGCAGATCACCGGCTGCTCGGCGGCCGAGCCGGTCGCGCTCGTCGTGGAGCGGGACGGCCGCCGCGTCGCGGTCGAGGTGACCCCCCGCTTCGACGGGGCGCTCGAGCGCACCCGGCTGGGCTTCGGCTTCGGCACGCAGGAGAAGACGTTCGGCATCGGCGGCGCCGCCAAGGAGGGCGTCACCGACATGTGGAACATCACCACCGGCACCGTCGAGGCGATCACCCGGCTGTTCTACGACGCGGAGGCGCGCAAGGAGGTCTCCGGTGTCGTCGGCTCCTACGAGACGACCCGGCAGTCGGTCGAGGTCTCCTGGGTCCAGACGGTGAACATCCTCGCGATCATCTCGCTGTCGCTGGCGATCGTGAACCTGTTCCCGTTCCTGCCGCTCGACGGCGGGCACATCTTCTGGGCGACCGCGGAGAAGATCCGGCGCAAGCCGATCCCGTTCAGCGTCATGGAGCGCGCGAGCGTCGTGGGCTTCGTGCTCGTGATCTTCATCTTCGCCATCGGCCTCACGAACGACATCGGGCGCCTGCGCGGAGAGGGGTTCGGCATCAACTGACCGGACGCCCTGTCCGGGCAAGGTGACGCCTGCGTCATCTTCGTGACGGCGGACCCCGGGCTCCGGTACGCTGGCGGCCGAGAGCGGGGGCCGCGTGGCGGCGTCCCGGACACGGAGAGGGAGCACCCACATGGAGAGCAGCACCGCCGGCCGGCGGGCCGTCGACGCCCGGTCGATCGCCGAGGCCTTCCGGATCACCGCCACGCAGCGCGCGGGGGAGACCGCGATCCGCACGATGGGCGACGAGGTCGCCTGGACCTGGGGGGAGCTGCAGCAGCGCGTCGACGCCCTCGCCGGCGGCCTCGCCGGGCTCGGGGTGCGCAAGGGCGACAGCGTCGCGATCCTGCTCATCAACCGCCCCGAGTTCCACCTCGTGGACGTCGCCGCGATGATGGTCGGCGCCACGCCGTTCTCGATCTACATGCAGTACACGCCCGAGCAGATCGAGTTCGTCGTCTCCGACGCGAACGCGCGCGTGCTCGTCACCGAGCAGGCCTTTCTGCCGCAGGTGCTCGAGGCGCGCAAGAGCCTCCCGGACCTCGAGCACGTCATCGTCATCGACGGCGACGCCCCCGAGGGCACGACGCCGCTGTCCGCCGTCGAGGGGTCCAACCCGGACTTCGACGTCGAGGCGTCCGTCGCCGAGCTCGACGGCGACGACGTGCTCACCCTGATCTACACCTCGGGCACGACCGGCCCGCCCAAGGGCGTGCAGCTGGCGCACCGCAACCTCCTCGCCGCCGTCGTGGGCATCGAGGCGCTCGTGCAGTTCCCCGAGGGCGCCCGCGTCATCTCCTGGCTGCCCGCCGCGCACATCGCCGAGCGCGCCGCGCACCACTACCTCCCGATCGTCTTCGGCTTCACGATCACCTGCTGTCCCGACCCGCGCCAGGTGCTCGGGTACCTGCCGGAGGTGCGGCCCAACTGGTTCTTCGCCGTCCCGCGGATCTGGGAGAAGCTGAAGTCCGGGCTCGAGACGCAGATCGCCTCCCGCGAGCCCGAGGAGCGCGCCAAGGCGGAGGGCGCCCTCGCCGCCGCGATCCAGAAGGTCCGCCTCGAGCAGGCGGGCGAGCCCGTCCCCGAGGAGCTCGCCGCCGCGGTCGCCAAGGCCGACGAGGCGATGTTCGCGCCGATCCGCGCGATGCTCGGCTTCGACCAGATCAACGCCGTGAACGTCGGGGCCGCCCCGACGCCCGTCGAGGTCCTCGAGTTCTTCCACGCGATCGGCATCCCGCTCGCCGAGCTCTGGGGCATGAGCGAGACCTGCGGCGCCGGCACCTGCAACCCGCCCGACAAGATCAAGATCGGGACCGTCGGCCCCGCGGCGCCCGGCGCCGAGATCCGCATCGCCGAGGACGGCGAGGTGCTCGTGCGCGGCGGCATGGTCATGCTCGGCTACCGCAACCAGCCCGAGAAGACCGCGGAGACGATCGACGCCGACGGCTGGCTGCACACCGGCGACATCGGCACGCTCGACGAGGACGGCTACCTGAAGATCGTCGACCGCAAGAAGGAGATCATCATCAACGCGGCCGGCAAGAACATGTCGCCCGCGAACATCGAGGCGACGCTGAAGAGCTCCTCGCCGCTGATCGCCCAGGCCTGCTGCATCGGGGACGCGCGCCGCTACAACACCGCGCTGCTCGTCCTCGATGCCGACTTCGCGCCGCTGTGGGCGTCCCAGCAGGGGATCGAGGACACGTCGCTGGAGGCCCTCGCCGGGAACGAGCAGGTCCGTGCCGCGGTCGAGGAGGCCGTCGCGCAGGCCAACGAGAAGCTCGCCCGCGTCGAGCAGATCAAGAAGTTCACGATCGTCCCGGGCGACTGGCTGCCCGGCGGCGACGAGCTGACCCCGACGATGAAGCTCAAGCGCCGGCCGATTGACGCGAAGTACGCGGAGACGATCGACGCGATGTACGTCGACTAGCGACCGCTCAGGGCGCCAGGTGGGCGGCGGAGACGTCGCCCGGCCCGGGCGTCCCGAGCAGCGTCATGCCCAGCTCGAGCTCCGCGCGCAGGAGCTCGAGCACGTGGGCCGCGCCGTCCTCGCCGTCGGCCACCAGCCCCCAGAGCATCGGGCGGCCGACGAGCACCGCGCGGGCGCCGAGCGCCAGGGCCGTGAGCACGTCGGTGCCGCGGCGCACCCCGCCGTCCATCAGCACCTCGACGCGGTCGCCGACCGCGTCGACCACCGGCCCGAGCATGTCGATGCTCGCGGGCACCCCGTCGAGCTGGCGGCCGCCGTGGTTGCTGACGATCACGCCCGCCGCCCCGTGCTCGACCGCGCGGTCCGCGTCCGCGGGGTGGTGGATGCCCTTGACCAGCACCGGCACGGGGCTGTCCTGCACGAGCCGCTCGAGGTCCTTCCACGTGAGCGTCAGGTCCATCAGCGAGAAGAACCCCGCCGCGTCGATCCCCGTGGTGGAGCCCAGCGCCGCCGACACCGCCGGCATGTCGATCCCGGGCGGGACCGAGAAGCCGGCCCGCAGGTCGCGCTCGCGCCGGCCCGCGCGCGGCGCGTCGACGGTCAGCACCAGCGCGCGGTAGCCGCTGTCGATCGCCTCGTCGACCAGCGCCCGGGTCACGCCCCGGTCCTTCAGGACGTACACCTGGAACCAGCGGGGCGCGTCGGGCGCGGCGGCGGCGACGTCCGCCGGGCGCGTCGTCGCGATCGTCGAGACGGTCATGATCGTGCCCGCCCGCGCCGCGGCCCGCGCCATCGCCTCCTCGCCGTCCGGATGCGCCAGCTTCTGCAGCGCGGTCGGCGCGACGAGCACCGGCATCGACACCGGCGTGCCGAGCACGGTCGTCGCGGCGCTGACGCCGCTGACGTCCACGAGGCACCGCGGCAGCAGGCGGTGACGCGCGAACGCCTCCTGGTTGTCGCGCAGCGTGCGCTCGTCCCCGGCGGCGCCCGCGTAGTAGGCGTGCGGTCCGGGCGGCATCCGCTCCGCGGCCAGCGCCTCGTAGTCGTGGAGGTTGACGGGCTGCGCGGTCATCGGCCGAGACCCTAACGGGCGTACACTGGGCATATGGCTTCCCAGCGCCAGATCCACGTCGGCGGCGTCCCGATCGGGGGCGGCGCCCCCGTCGCCGTCCAGACGATGACCAAGACGGAGACGGCGAACCTGCCGGAGACGATGGCGCAGATCCGCCGCGTCGCCGAGGCGGGGGCGGACCTCGTCCGCGTCGCCGTCCCGCGCGACGAGGACGTCGAGGCCCTGAAGACGATCGTCGCCGAGTCGCCGATCCCGATCATCGCCGACATCCACTTCAACCACACGCTCGCGCTCAAGGCGATCGACGCCGGCGCGCACTGCGTGCGGATCAACCCGGGCAACATCGGCGGGCCCGACAAGGTCGCCGAGGTCGTCGAGGCCGCCCGCCGCGCCGACGTCCCACTGCGCGTGGGCGTCAACTCCGGGTCGCTGCCCAAGCACCTGCGTGAGCTCGAGTTCACCAACCCGGTCGACGCGCTCGTCGCCGCGGGCCTCGAGACCGTCGCGCTGATGGAGTCGCTGAAGTTCGAGAACTTCAAGCTGTCGATGAAGTCGACGAGCGTGCCGAACACGATCGCGTCGAACCGCATCATGGCCGAGAAGATCCCGTACCCGCTGCACCTCGGCGTCACCGAGGCGGGCACGAAGTGGTCGGGCTCGCTGAAGAGCGCCGTCGGCCTCGGCACGTTGCTGGCCGACGGCATCGGCGACACGATCCGGATCTCGCTCTCCACCTTCCACGCGGAGGAGGAGGTCAAGGTCGGCTGGGAGATCCTCAAGGCGCTGAAGCTGCGCGAGCGCGGCCCGGTGCTCATCGCCTGCCCGACCTGCGGGCGGCTGCAGTTCGACATGGACTCGGTCGTCGCCGAGGTCGAGCGGCGCCTGGAGGCCTACGCGGACCCGATCGAGGTGTCGATCCTCGGCTGCGCGGTCAACGGCATCGGCGAGGCCCGCCACGCGGACTTCGGGATCACCGGCGCGAAGGACGCGGCGATGATCTTCTCCAAGGGCGAGCCGCTGAAGAAGGTGCCGACCGACCGGCTCGTCGAGGAGCTGTTCGCCGAGATCGACCGCTACTACGAGGCAGGCAAGACCGTCGTCGTCGACGAGCGCGCCGCCGCCGAGGCGAAGCAGTGGCTGGCCGAGAACGAGGACGCGGAGGCGATGACGCCCGAGCGGCTCGCGGCGCTCGAGGCCGAGCAGGCCAAGAAGGAGGCCGAGGAGGCCGCGGCCGCGGTCGACGAGCAGAGCTCCCCGACCGCGGGCCGGCGCTTCACCCGCGCCTAGGGGCCCGTCGGTCGTCTAGCGCGTCCGCGGCCGGACGCCCGCCGGGCGCAGCGCCGGCGTCGTCCGCCGCAGCGGGGTCGCCCGGCCGGTCACGGCGGGCGGCAGCACGTAGCGGAACGCGTACGTGTCGCCGCGGCGCGCTCCGCGCCGCGAGAGCGACGTGGTCCACACGCCGCGGCGGTCGGTCCGCACCCGCGCGACCGGTCGGGCGGTGCGGGACCCGGCGCGCCGGCGCAGCACGACGACGCCGGTGCGGCCCTCGCCCGGCCGGACCTGGCCCCACAGGCGCACGCGCGCACCGCTCGTGAACGCCCAGAGCGGGTTCGGGAACACGGCGAGCGCGGGCTTGCGGCGGCCGTCGGCGAACAGGAGCCCGGACTGCCACGAGGCGTACGCCCGCGTCCCGGTCGGCGCCTTGCGCGAGATCTTCTCGTCGCGCCACTCGTAGTGGGCGAGCGTGCGCACGCGCGGGTCGCGCCACGCGAGGTAGGAGGACTGCGCCAGCCAGCGGGCCTGCTTGGCCAGCGACACGCCGATCGCCCGGTCGGGCGGGTTGGTCTGGTACGCGTACTCGGTCAGGTAGAGGTCCAGCGGGCGGCGCCGCGACGGGCCGCGCAGGATGCCCCGGGCGACCGACCGGTCGAGCGCGGCCTTCAGCCGCGGCAGGTCGGCGAGCCCGGCCTCGTCGCGCTGGGGGTTGCGCTGGTCGGGGGCGCGCTGCACGCCGTGCGGGTGGTAGGCGAGGCCGTCGGTGCGCAGCGCCCCCTGCCGCGGACAGCCGCCGCTGCGCAGCCGCCGGTAGCGCTCCGAGACGCACGACATCGCGCGCAGGAAGGTCAGCGGGCGCATCGCGGCGTTCGGCCGGCGCGGGTTGGAGCCCTTGGGCGCGAGCGCCCCGGTCAGCACCTGCGCGCCGGGGTCGACCCGCTTGACCGCGTCGTACGCGGAGCGGTACAGCCGCCGGTAGTGGTGCGGGGAGAACGGGGTGCACCGCCCGCGGCGACAGGTGAACTGCGGCTGCAGCCAGGCCGCCTGGTTGGGCTCGTTCCAGACGATGTAGCGGTGCACCCGGCCGCGGTAGCGGGTGGCGACCGCGTGCGCGAACGCCGCGAACTGCGCCGGATCGGGCTTCCAGCGGTGGTTGCCCCGTCGGGGCTCGAGGCTCGTCCACAGCGGACCGGACCCGGTGATCGAGACCATCGGCCGGATCCCCGCGGCCCGCAGCGTGTCGACCGCGAGGTCGAGCGTCGCCCAGTTGTACCCCGGGTCGGTGTGCGCGGTCGCGTTGAAGCCGCGCGGCGGGCGCCGGTCGTGGGGGCGGGGGGCGATGACGATCCAGCGCGCGTGGACGCGCGCGACCTCGACCCCGAGCGCCTTCCAGCGGCGCACGATCCGCGGGGCCTGCGCCGGACGGTGCAGGAAGACCGCGTCGTCGGCGATCCCGACCTCGAGGTCGCGCGCCGCGGGGGCCGCCGCCGGCACGGACAGGCCGGTGAGCAGGACGAGCAGCAGCCCGAGCGCGGCGCGCAGCCCGGACCGCCCCATCGCGCGCCCGTCAGCCTCCGACGCGGGCCACGCGCGAGGTGACGGTCGGCCCACCGTCCTTGGGGGTCCAGCGCAGCCGCCAGGTCCCGCCGCGCGACGGCACGCGCACGTCGATGAAGCCCTTGGCGTCGGTCGTCTGCACCGTCTCCACGGTGCTGAAGTCGCCGCTCCCGTCGGGGTCGTTCTGCACCTCGACGTCCTCCAGCGCGTCGTCGGCCGCCGGGCGCACCTGGCCCCAGACGCGCAGCCGGCCGCCGGTCGAGCGGGCCACCCAGATCGGCAGCCGGTACGCGGCGAACGCGGGCTTCGGGCGGCCGTCGTTGAACCGCAGGCCGGTCTGGAACGAGGCGAGGTTCGCCTCGTCACGCAGCTCGTACTGGGCGACCGAGCGGACGGCGCGGTCCTGGTAGGCGAGGAAGTCGCTCTGGTTGATGAACCGCGCCTGCTCCTCGAGGGACACCCCGAAGAGCTCGTCCGGCGGGTTGGTCTGGAAGCCGTACTCCGTGTACCAGATCGGCAGGCCGCTGCGCAGGCGCTGCTGGCGGCCCGCGGCGGTCAGGATCGCCTTCAGGCGCGACGCCGAGGACATCGTGATCTCGGTCGGCAGACCCTTCGCCGTCGGGGGCTGGCTGCCGCCGCGCGTGTACGGGTGGTGGCTGACCCCGCTGACGCCGATGCGGGTGAACCCCCGGCAGTCCATCGTCTGGGCGCGGCTGCCGGTGAGCTTGCGCCCGCGCGCGTCGAGGCAGAGCAGGTCGCGCAGGAACTCGGTCGGCGGCGTCGGACGGGTCGACAGCGAGCCGGTACGACGCCCCAGCGGCGCGGTCTCGCCGAGCAGGATGTCGTCGGAGCCGTGCCCGGTCTGCTGCAGCGCCTTCAGCGCCGAGCGCACGAGCCCGCGGTAGATCACCGGGCTGACGGACACGACGCGGCCCTTGACCCGCGCGTACTGCGGGGTGAGCCAGCCGCCCTGGTTGGGCTCGTTCCACACCGACCAGCGGGTGACCCGCGGGAGCGTGCCGCGACCCTGGTTCTCGTCCGCGTACTCGCCGGAGTAGCGGGTGCCCAGCGCGGCGACGAAGCGCTTGAACTGCGTGAGGTTCGGGCGGCAGGTGCGGCGCAGCGCCAGGCGCGTCGTCGGGCAGCCCGACGCCCACGAGGGGATCGGCGCCGACGGACTGAGGATGAGGTCCATGCCGCGCACCGACGCGCCACGCACGAGCCCGTCGTACTTGTCCCAGAACTCCGCGGGATAGGCCGCCGGGTCGCTGCCGTCGAAGCCGCTGGGCCGCCGCCGGGAGGTCGGGGCCGGGGCGATCTTGTGCCAGAAGGCGACCGAGTGGATCGTGTCCACCCCGAGCTCCTGCAGGTCGTCGAGCGTCCGCTCGCGCGTGCTGTCACCGGACAGCACGAGCAGCCGGTCGTCCTGGAAGACCGACAGCTGCTGCTTGCCCGCGTGGCTCGGGGTCGCGATGGTGGCGGCGACCGCGCAGGCCGCCGCCAGGGAGATCAGGAACCGCTGCATCGAAGCTGGAACGCTACGCGGTCCCCCGGATTGCGGAGTTTCAGCCGATCTTGCCGATCGTGCTGACCGCGACGAACGGCTTCTCGTTCGGGTTCGACCACACCGCGCGGATCGAGCCCGGGCCGGGCGTCTGCACCGCCGCCTGGAAGTAGCCGTGGCCGTTGGTCACCGTGACCGGGCCGGGCCCGACCGGCAGCCAGCCGCTCGTGCCGTCCGCCGACAGCCACTGGATCGTGACCTGGTCCTGGGCGCCCGCGGGCCGGTCGTTGGGCCGGAAGCGCAGCATGCCCCACACGGAGACGTCACGCAGGCCGGTGGCCGGGTCCACGACCGCGGTGGTGAACGCGGTCAGCGGGAACGACCACGCGCCCGCCGCGGGCTTCGCGGTGCCGGTGCGGTTGAACAGGCCGGACTGGTAGGTGAACCAGTACGCCTTGGAGTCCTTCTTGTGCTTGCGCACGGGCGACACGTCGCGCAGCAGGAACTGCGAGTGGCCGAGGATCCGCGGGTTGTTGTACGTGAGGAACTCGCCGAGGACGATGTTCTGGGCCTGGTCGGCCAGCGAGATGCCCTGGAACGGGTCCGGCGGGTTCGTCTCGTAGCCGAACTCCGTCGACATGATCGGCAGGCCCTGCTTGACCCGGCCCTTCGCGGCCGCCTCGTCGAGCAGCGCGCCGAGCTCGTCGATGTTCGCGAGCGTCAGCGCCTCCGGATCGGACTCGCGCTGGAACGGCGCGTTCTTCTTCGTGTACGGGTGGTGCGCCCACGCGGTGGCCTGGACCGGGCCCTCCTTGTCGAAGTCGGTGCAGCCGGCGCCGTTGCCGTCCAGGCAGAAGAACTCGCGCAGGAAGCGCTTGGGCCGCATCGGCGACTTCGCGGTCTGCTCGGCGACGCCGATCGGGGCCGTCTCGCCCGCGAGGATGAGGTCGCCGCCGTGCCCGGTGGAGGTCAGCGCGCGACGACCGAAGAACCACAGCTTGCGGTAGAGCGCGGGGGAGGCGGGCTTGTTGTTCTCCCACTGCGGGGCGAGCCAGCCGGCCTGGTTGGGCTCGTTCCACAGCGACCAGAGCTGGACCTTCGGGAGCCGCTGGCGCCCGTCGTTCTCGTCCTTGTACTTGCCGCTGTAGCGCTTGCCGACCGCCTGCACGAACTTGTAGTACTCGCGCTCCTTCGGCTTCCAGGCCTTCGCGACCGCGGACTTCGTGCCGGCCGGCGCCTTGCCGTGACCCCACTTCGGGCCGGGGCCGGTGATGTTGAACAGGACGCCGATCTTCAGCGTCTTGCCGGCGCGCACGAGCCGGTCGTAGCGGTCCCAGTTGAGCTTCGGGTAGGCGCGCGGGTCGTCGGCGCCGAGCTTGCGGAACCGCTTGTCCAGCGCCTTCGTGTCGCGGGCGCCCTCGGCGACGCGGTCCCACAGCAGGGTGACGCGCACGACGTCGACCCCGATCTCCTTCATCTGCCGCATCGCCGCATCACGCGTGGCGTCGTCGCGGTACACGAGGAGGTCGTCGTCCTGGATGATCCCCAGCTGGTTCTGGGCGGCCTGGGCGCCGGACGGCGCGAGCAGGCCGAGGCCGACGAGGCCGAGGACGAGGCTGCGGCGGGCGGTGGTGCGGCGGTGGGACATCGGGCTCCGGCTTCAGGTCGGGTGCTCGGACGGGCGGGCGGCCTGGAGCGACCGTTCCCGCGGGTCGGAACACGAGAGTAGCGTCGGAGTTCCGGGGGCGCGCCGCCGCCCCGCCGGGGTGGACGGACGGCGCGCGATGTCCGGAACGACTGCTACTTCGCGGCGGCGAAGCGCTCCGCGACCTTCGCCCAGTCGACGACGTTCCAGAACGCCTTCAGGTAGTCCGGGCGCTTGTTCTGGTACTTCAGGTAGTACGCGTGCTCCCAGACGTCGTTGCCCAGCAGCGGGGTCTTGCCCGCGGTGAGCGGCGAGTCCTGGTTCGGGGTGCTGGTGATCGCGAGCGTGCCGCCGTCGAGCACGAGCCACGCCCAGCCGGAGCCGAACTGGCCGACGCCGGCCGCCTCGAACTGCTCCTTGAAGGCGTCGAACGAGCCGAACGCCTCGTCGATCGCCGCGCCGAGCTCCCCGTCGGGGGCGCCGCCGCCGGAGCCGCTCAGCGACTCCCAGAACAGGCTGTGGTTGTAGTGGCCGCCGCCGTTGTTGCGGACCGGGCCCTTCTTGTCGTCGGGGAGGCTGTCGAGGTTCGCGACGATCTCCTCGATCGACTTGTCGGCCCACTCGGTGCCCTCGACCGCGGCGTTGAGCTTGTCGACGTAGGCCTGGTGGTGCTTGTCGTGATGGATCTCCATCGTCTGCGCGTCGATGTGCGGCTCGAGCGCGTCGAAGGCGTAGGGGAGCGGGGGAACGGTGAAGGCCATGGAGTTCTCCTGGAGGTGTGTCGGGTGGTACGCACGCCAAGCCTATCCCTCGGCGTCGCGCTGCCCCGGACGCCGCCGCGCGCCGACCGGGCCAGCGGTCATCATCCCCGGCCGATGGGGGTCCCACGCATCGCCTTCCGCGCCCGTCCGCTGGCGCTCCTCCTGGCCGTCGCCGCGGCGGTCCCGGCGGCCGCTGCCGCCGCCGAGCCGGTCGGGCAGCCGACCCTCGTCGCGGTCCCCGGCGCCGGAGGGCAGCCGTGCCCGGGTGCCGACGCGACCGCCTGCACCGTCGCGCTCGTCCGCGACGCCGCCGGCCGTCCGGCGGGCATGCCGCGCGACGGCGTCCTCGTCGCGATCCGGCTGCGGGCCGCCGCCGGGACCACCGACGAGCTCCAGGTCCGGGTGCTGCGCCCGGACGGGGCGGGTCTGCTGCGCCCGGTCGCCGCCGCCCCCGCGCGAGCGCTCGACGGCGGCACCGGGGTCCAGCGCTGGCCGGTGCGGCTCGCGGTCCGCGAGGGGGACCTGCTCGCGGTCCGCGGCGCGACGCTGCCGCCGGTCGCCGTCGCCTCCGCGGTCACGGGGGCGGCCGCGGTCGTCGCGGAGCCTCCGGCCTGGCCGGTCGGCGCGGCGTCGCGCGCCCCTGACGCCGCGGCAGGCTCCCCGGGCGACCTCCAGCTCGCGGGCGACCTCGAGCCCGACGCCGACGGGGACGCTCACGGCGACCTCACCCAGGACGACTGCCCCGCCGATCCCGCGCGGGTCGGCGCCTGCGCCATCGACCTCGTCGCGAGCGCGTCGGCGCCCACCTACGCGGTCGCCGGGCGGCCGCTGACCCACGTCTACGTCGTGCGCAACCGCGGCGCCAGCCCCGCCGACGCGGCCGTCCTCGACCTCGAGTCCGTCGAGGGCGCCACGCCGACCGCCGTGGACGCCCCCGGGGCGTGCGCGCCGACGGCCGACGTCGTGACCCGCTGCGCGCTCGGCCGGCTCGCGCCCGGGGACGCCGTCAGGGTCACCGTGACGCTGTCCGGGCCCGTCGACGCGGTCGCCCGCACGCAGGCGCGCGCGAGCGCGCGCGGGACCGAGCTCGTCGCCGGTGACGAGTCCGCCGCCGCGCAGACCCGCCTGACCGCCGAGAGCGTCGCCCCGGCCGCGCGCCCGTTCACCGTCGCTCCGTGCGCGAACGTCCAGACCGGGACCGGGGACGACGAGGTCCTGAACGGCACCGGCTTCGGGGACCGGCTGATCGGCCGGGCGGGCCGCGACCTGCTGCGCGGCGGCGACGGCCCCGACTGCCTGGAGGGCGGGCCGGGCAGCGACGTCCTGGACGGCGGCACCGGGGACGACCGCCTCGCCGGGGCCGCCGGGAACGACCGGCTGGAGGGTGGCCCGGGCGCCGACACCCTGCGCGGCGGGCTCGGACGGGACCGGCTGCTCGGCGGCGCCGGGGCGGACCTCCTGCTGCCGGGCCCCGGGGTGGACCGCGTCGAGGCCGGCGACGGCGACGACCGCGTCGACGCGCGCGACCGCACCGCGGAGACCGTCGACTGCGGTCGCGGTTCGGACCAGGCCCGCGTCGACCGCCGCGACCGCGTCCGCGGCTGCGAGCGCGTGGCGCGCGGCTGACGCCGTCGCAACGCGGATACGCTTGCCCGGCCGATGACGCGTCTCTCCAGCCTGCTCCTGCCCACCGAGCGCCAGCCGCCCGCCGACGCCGAGGCCCTCTCGCACCAGCTGATGGTGCGCGCCGGGCTCGTGCGGCAGATCGGCGCGGGCCTGTGGAGCTGGCTGCCGGCCGGCTGGCGCGTCCACCAGAAGATCGTCCAGATCGTCCGCGAGGAGATGGACGCGATCGGCGGGCAGGAGATGCTCATGCCGGTCCTGCTGCCCGCCGAGCTGTGGAAGCGCTCCGGCCGCTACGACACCGTCGGCGCTGAGCTGATGCGCCTCCGCGACCGTAAGGACGCGGACATGGTGCTCGCGATGACCCACGAGGAGGCGGTGACCTTCCACGTCGCCCAGGTGGTGAAGTCCTACCGCGAGCTCCCCAAGGTCCTCTACCACTTCCAGACGAAGGAGCGCGACGAGCCGCGCCCGCGCGCCGGCGTGCTGCGCACGCGCGAGTTCGTCATGAAGGACGCCTACTCGTTCGACCGCGACCAGGCGGGCCTCGAGGAGACCTACGAGCACCACCGCGGCGCCTACGCCCGCATCTACGACCGCTGCGGCCTGGAGTGGGTCGAGTGCCGCTCCGACGTCGGGATGATGGGCGGCACGATGGCGCACGAGTACATGGCCCCGTGCGCCGCGGGGGAGGACGACGTCGTCATCGCCGGCGCCTACAGCGCGAACCTCGAGATCGCCAGCGCCGACGCGCAGCCCGTCGAGCTGCCCGCCCCGCTGGACGCCCCGGTCCGCGTCGAGACGCCCGGAGCGCGCACGATCGAGGCCGTCTCCTCGCTGCTGGGCATCCCGCACGGGGCGCAGATGAAGTCGTTCCCGGTCGTCGCGGGGGAGGACCGGTTCCTGCTCGTGCTCGTGCGCGGCGACCACCAGATCTCCGAGACGAAGCTGCGCAACCACCTCGGCGCGCCGTGGCGGCCCGCCACCGAGGAGGAGATCCGCGAGCGGCTCGGCCCGCCCGGCTCGCTGGGCCCCGTCGGCGCGCAGGTCGACGTGCTGCTCGACCGCGCCGTCCGCGACGACGACGGCGCCTCGTACACGACCGGCGCCAACGAGGAGGGCGTGCACCTCCAGGGCGTGCGGCCCGGCCGCGACTTCGGCTTCACGCGCGGGGACGTGCGCGAGGTCGTGCTCGGCGACACCGTCGACGGGGTCCCGGTCCGCATCGAGCCGGCGATCGAGATCGGCAACATCTTCCAGCTCGGCACCCGCTACTCCGAGCCGCTGGGCGCCACCTACCTGGACCCGGACGGCAAGCAGCAGCCGGTCGTCATGGGCTGCTACGGCATCGGGCCCGCGCGGATCGCCGCCGCCTCGGTCGAGCAGTTCGCCGACGAGCGCGGGATCGCGTGGCCGAAGGCGATCGCGCCGTGGGACGTCGAGCTCGTGTCGCTCGGCAAGGCCGGGTCGCCCGAGCGCGAGGCCGCCGACGCCCTCTACGCCGAGCTGCAGGAGGCGGGCATCGAGGTCGTGTACGACGACCGCGACGGTGGCGCCGGCGCGAAGTTCGCCGACGCCGAGCTGCTCGGCTGCCCGCTGCGGCTGACGCTCGGCCGCCGCTCGCTGGAGTCGGGCCGGCTCGAGGCGCAGGGTCGCCGCGGCCAGGTCGACCACGAGGAGGGCGTCCCCGTCGCGGGCGCCGCCGAGGCGGTGCAGGAGCTGTGGGCGACCCTCCCCTGACGCCGCGCGAACGCGTCGAGCAGGCCCGCGAGAACACGCGCGAGCGCGTCGAGCAGGCGCGCGACACCGCGCGCGGCCGCGTCGAGCAGGCGCGCGAGACGACGCTCGAGCGCACCGAGGACATCCGCATGACCGCGCGGCGGCTGTTCGGGCTCGACCGCTCGGGCCCGCCGCCCCGCGCCACGCTCGAGGACGCGCCCTGGAACGTCTGGACGATCCCGAACGCGATCGGCTTCGTGCGGGCCCTGCTGATCCCCGTGTTCCTCGTCCTCGCGCTCGGCTCCGAGTCCGGGACCGACGCGCTGCCGGCGATCATCTTCGCGGTCATCGGCTGGAGCGACTACCTCGACGGGTTCGCGGCGCGGATCACCGGCCAGTACTCGCGGTTCGGCGCGCTGCTGGACCCGATCGTCGACCGGATGCTCGTGATCTCCGGCGTCGTCGTGGTCTGGAACTTCGAGCTGCTGCCCCGCTGGGCGCTGGCGCTCGTCGTCGCGCGCGAGGTGCTGATGCTGTTCGGCGGCCGCTACGCGCTGAAGCGCGGCGCGACGCTGCGGATCAACTGGCCCGGGCGGCTCGCGGTCGGGCCGACGATGGGGGCGATCTTCTTCGCGCTCGTCGACCTGCACTGGCTGGCGGTGGCGAGCCTCGTGCTCGGCCTCGGCCTGGGCTGGACCGCGACCGTCCTGTACATCCGTGAGGCGCGCCGCCAGATCGCTGCACGGAACGGTGCACCCTCAAGCTCTGGTTGACCCTTCGGAGCCCGCTGGTATGCTCGCGCGGCCGCGGACACCTTCCACCCACCGCGCGCAGGAGCGAGATCACGCATGGACACCTTCCCGGACCTCGGGTCCCTGTCGGACCAGGAGCTGAAGGACCTCATCCAGCAGCTCACCGAGGAGGAGATCGACATCTCCTACAAGCGTCGGATCCTCCACGGGAAGATCGACATCCTCCGCGCCGAGCTCGTCAACCGGCTGCGCAAGAAGCACGAGACCGGTGAAGAGGTCATCACCGGGGCCGACGTGCAGCGCCTGACCGACATCCTCGCGGGCCGCGCCGCCGGCGAGGACACGGGCGTCTAGCCCCGAGCCCCAGGGAGGGAAGCGAGCAACGTGGCCGTCCACTGCCCCGAGTGCGCCTTCGTCAACGCGGAGGGCGCGAACTACTGCCAGAAGTGCGGCGCGTACATCGGCGCGACCGGCACCGCGGAGTCCGGGGAGTCCCAGACGGCGACCTACCGCGTGGGGGAGACCGGGGAGTTCATCCCCGTCGACCTCGACGACGTCGTCGCGCAGGGCGCGGCGCTCGTCATCCGCGCCGGCGGCGGGCGGGTCGGCGAGAGCTTCCCGCTCGACGGCGAGCGCCACTCGATCGGCCGGCGCCCCGACTCCGCCGTCTTCCTCGACGACGTCACCGTCTCCCGCGACCACGCGCTCGTCGTCCGTCGTGGCGCCGACTGGCATCTCGACGACCTCGGGTCGCTCAACGGCACCTACGTGAACCGCCAGCGGATCGAGAGCCAGCGCCTCGCCGACGGCGACGAGCTGCAGATCGGCAAGTACAAGCTCACGTTCCTCACCCGTTGATGTCGGTGGCCGAGCCGCACCTCGACCCGATCGGTGGTCCCGGCGAGCCCGACCCCGAGCCGTCCGAGCGGCCGCGCAAGTCGATGACGATCGGGGCGGTCTGCAAGTCGCTGCAGACCGAGTTCCCCGACATCTCGATCTCGAAGATCCGCTACCTCGAGGACCAGAAGCTGCTGCAGCCGCGGCGCACGCCCGGCGGCTACCGGCTGTACAGCGCCTCCGACGTCCAGCGGCTGCGCACGATCCTGCGGCTCCAGCGCGACGAGTTCCTGCCGCTGCGCGTCATCCGCCAGGAGCTCGCCTCCGGCCGCGCCCAGGAGGACGAGCGCGCCACCCCGGCCCCGTCCGGCCCCGGCGCCGACCCGCGCGCCCGCCGCCGCACGAGCGTCACCGTCAGCCCCAACGCCCCGATGTACTCGCTCGCCGACGTCGTCGAGGAGACCCGCGCCGACCCGAAGCTCGTGCAGGAGCTCGAGGAGTACGGCGTCATCCGCGGCGACCTCCGCGCGGGCACGAAGTACTACGACGAGACCGAGCGGGAGATCGTGCGCGCCGTCGCCGAGCTCGCCCGCTACGGCGTCGGCGGACGCAACCTGCGCGTGTTCCGCACCTCCGCCGACCGCGAGGCCGCACTGCTGCAGCAGCTGCTCGCGCCGGCGCTGCGCTCGCGCAACGTCGAGCGCCGCAAGGAGGCGCTGGAGGCGCTCGAGAACCTCGCCGCGGTCACCACGCACCTCAAGCACCTGCTGCTGATCCGCGACCTGCGCAAGATCGCCGGGTGAGCACGCCCGACCCGAAAGCCGTCGACCTGCGCGCGGCGATCCGGGAGATCCCGGACTTCCCGTCGCCCGGCATCGGCTTCAAGGACATCACCACGCTGCTCGCCGACCCCGTGGCGCTCGACGCGGCCGTCCGCGGCCTCGCCGCGGCGGCGCGCCCGCTGGCCCCGGACGTCGTCATCGGGGCGGAGGCCCGCGGCTTCCTGCTCGGACCGGCGCTCGCCCGCGAGCTGGGCTGCGGCTTCGTGCTCGCCCGCAAGCCGGGCAAGCTCCCGCACACCACCGTCCGGGCCGAGTACGCGCTCGAGTACGGCACCGACGCCCTGGAGCTGCACAGCGACGCCGTCGCCCACGGGGCGCGCGTCCTCGTCCACGACGACCTGCTGGCCACCGGCGGGACCGCCCGCGCGCTGTGCGAGCTCGTCGAGCAGCTCGGCGGCACCGTCGCGGGCTGCGCGTTCCTCGTGGAGCTCGCGTTCCTGCCCGGCCGTGCCGCGCTCGAGCCGCGCCCCGTCCACGCGCTGGTCACCTACGAGAGCGAGTAGCCGCCCGTGCCCACGACCAAGCGCTCGCGCGTCATCCCGGCCACCCCGCAGGAGCTGTGGACGATCGTCGGCGACCCGTACCACCTGCCGCGCTGGTGGCCGCGGGTCCTGCGCGTCGAGGCGGTCGACGACAGCTCCTTCACGCAGGTGATGACGACCGAGCGCGGCCGCAGCGTGCGCGCGGACTTCCGGCTGACCGCCCTGGACGAGCCGACCCGCGCCGGCTGGGCGCAGGAGGTCGAGGGCACGCCGTTCGAGAACCTGCTCGAGGCGTCGAGCATCGAGGTGCGGCTCGACCCGCAGTCCGCGGGCACGAAGGTCACCGTCGTGCAGACGACGAGGATGAAGGGCGTCTCGCGACTCGGGGGCCCGATGGTCCGCAAGGCGTCGCGGACGCTGCTGGACGAGGCGCTCGACGGCCTCGAGCGGCTGCACGCCGACGCCGCCTGAGGCGGCGCCGGACGCGACCGGCCGCGGCTAGTTGCCGCCGAGGTCGAGCTGGCCGCGGAGCACGATCGTGCCGGGCTTGCTCGGGCGGTCCACCTTCTCCTTGGTGATGACGAGCTGGCGGAACTTCGTGGCCTCGGCCGGCACGGGCGCCAGGCCGCTGAGGCGACCGTCGTCGCCGACCGGCGGCGCGAACCCGAGGAACTGCGCGTCCGACGGGGAGTTGTAGAGCCACACGACGTAGCGGGAGCTGGGCTGCAGGTCCTGCGCCGTGACGGCCAGCGCGCGCTGCCCGTCCTGGGAGAGGACCTGCGCGACGCCGAGGGCCTTCGAGCCCTGGACGGCCGCCGTCAGGTTGATCTGCGCGTCGACCGACGGGGTGCCGGTCGGGCCGGTGGACGCCGCCTGCGTCGTCGTCGGCGTGTCGTCGCTCTCGTCGTCGCCACCGCCGATCAGCAGCACGCCGCCGACCGCGATCGCGACGCCGACGCCGATGAGGACGAGCAGCCCGCCCAGCCGCGAGGACTTCGCGCGCTCCTGGCGGGCGACCTTGCGCGCCTCGAGCGCGTCGAACGCCTCGTCGACCTCGCGGCCGCCCGCCGGGATGTCCGGGAGCGCGTCGCCGCCGATCGGGCGCAGCTCGGCCGCGACGACCCGCGCCCACGCGCGCCCGGCGGCCGAGGTCTCGAGGAACTCGCGGGTCGCCGCGCGCTGGGACGCGGTCTGCTGCCCGAGCAGGAAGTCGGAGATGTCGTCCTGGCGCTCGGACTCGAGGTCGCCGGTGTCGTCGGGACCGAGGCTGTCGAGGGCGTCGAGCGCACGGTCGCGGACCCCCGCACCGTCGAGCCGCAGCAGCGCCGCGAGCTCGTCGTAGGTCTTGCCCTGCTTGAGCAGGAGCTGGATGACGGCCTTCTGATCGGCCGGCAGGTCGTCCACGCGCGCCATAGGGCGCGGAGCCTAGCGGGACGGGCCCCCGCCGCGCGTCGGACCCGGCCGCGCCGCACCCCCGGGGCGGGGGAGGCGGTGAACTAGGGTGCCGGGGATGAGCGATCTCCCGACCCCCGTGGCCTACGAGCGCACCTTCGACGCACTCTACGGCCTCGTCGTGGACGAGCAGCGCGACGACCTCGTGCGCGCGCACGTCGACATCCAGGACCACCACAAGCAGCCGATGGGGCTCGTCCACGGGGGCCTGCTGGCGTCGATCGCCGAGGCGATCACGTCGATGGGGACCGCCCGGGTGGTCATCCACGACGGCGAGATGGCGCAGGGGCTCTCCAACCAGACGAACTTCCTGCGGCCCGTGTTCGGGTCGGTCATCCGCGCGACCGCCACGCGCCGCCACCGCGGCCGCACGACGTGGGTGTGGGAGGTCGACATCACCGACGAGCAGGACCGCCTGTGCGCGATCATCCGCATGACGATCGCGGTCCGGCCGATGCCGCCCGAGGTCGCCGCGCGCGTGCGCGAGACCCACGGCGACCCGACCTGACCGGCGCGGGGCGCCGGCCGGCCCCGCGCCCGCTCAGCCGCCGTAGCGGTTGGTGATCGGCAGCCGCCGGTCGCGCCCGAGCGCCCGCGGCGTGATCTTGATGCCGGGCGGGGACTGGCGGCGCTTGTACTCCGCGAGATCGACGAGCCGGATGACCCGGTCGACGTCCGCCGCGGGGAAGCCGCGGGCGACGAGCTGCTCGCGGCCGAGGTCGCGCTCGACGTAGCCCTCGAGGATCGCGTCGAGGATCTCGTAGGGGGGCAGCGAGTCGTCGTCGCGCTGGTCGGGGCGCAGCTCCGCCGACGGCGGCCGGCTGACGATCGACTCCGGGACCGGGTCGGCGGCGTCGCGGCGGCGCCGCCACGCGGTCAGCGCGTAGACGAGCTGCTTGGGGCAGTCCTTGATGACCGCGAAGCCGCCGGCGCTGTCGCCGTAGAGCGTTGAGTACCCGACCGACATCTCGGACTTGTTCCCGGTCGTCAGCACGAGCCAGCCGAACTTGTTCGACAGGGCCATCAGCAGGTTGCCGCGGATGCGGGCCTGGAGGTTCTCCTCGGTGAGATCCGGCTCGCGGTCGGCGAACGTCTCGGCGAGCAGCTCCTCGTAGGCGACCATCGGGCCCTGGATCGGCAGCTCGAGCTGCCGCACGCCGAGGTTGGCGGCGAGCGTGCGGGCGTCGCCCTGCGTGCCGTCGGAGGAGTAGCGCGAGGGCATCACGACGCAGCTGACGCGCTCGGGGCCGAGCGCGTCGACGGCGACGAGCAGCACGAGCGTCGAGTCGATGCCGCCGGAGAGCCCGAGCACGACGTGGCGGAAGCCGTTCTTCCCGACGTAGTCGCGCGTGCCGAGCACGAGCGCCCCGTAGACCTCGGCCTCGGCGTCCAGCGTCGCGGCGACCGTGCCGTCGGGGGCGTCGGCGGGCGCGGCCGGGCCGCCGGTGGCGTCCGACGGGGCGGCCGTGGTGAGCGTCGCGATCGTCTCGACGGTCGGACGGTGCTCGCGGACCGCCAGGCGCGGGCGGGTGTCGCGCAGGCGCGCGTTGCCGGCCGCACGGGTGTCGACGGTGGCGAGCAGGAGGGTCTCCTCGAACTGCGGCGCGCGGGCGACGACGCGGCCCTCGTGGTCGAGCACGACGCTGTGGCCGTCGAAGATCAGCTCGTCCTGGCCGCCGACGAGCGCGCAGAACGCGACGGGGGCCAGGTGGTCGCGGGCGCGCTGCTGGAGCATCCGCTCGCGCTCGGCGCCCTTCCCCGCGTGGAAGGGGGAGGCGGAGAGGTTGATGATCAGGCGCGCGCCGGCGAGCGCCTCGTCGGTGGCGGGCGGGCCCGGGACCCACAGGTCCTCGCAGATCGTGAGGCCGACGGGGACGCCGTCGACGTCGACGATCATCGGGCGGTCCCCGGCCTGGAAGTAGCGGACCTCGTCGAAGACCCCGTAGTTGGGCAGGCGCATCTTGCGGTAGACGCCCTGCACGGCCCCGTCGGCGAGGACGGCCGCGGCGTTGTAGACGTCGTCCGCCCGCTCGGGGAAGCCGACGATCGCGACGATCCCGCGGGTGCGGCCGGCGAGCCGCTCGATCGCCGCGCGCGCGTCCGCGAGGAAGTGCTCCTTGAACAGGAGGTCCTCCGGCGGGTAGCCGGTGATCGCGAGCTCGGGGAACAGGACCAGCTGCGCCCCGGCGGCCGCGGCCTCGTCGATCGAGCGGGCGATCCTCTCCTCGTTGCCGGGGAGGTCGCCGACCGTCAGGTTCAGCTGGGCGAGTGCGATCCGCATGGGACGCGAAGGATCGCACGGTGTCCGCAACGCGAAACGTTTCACAAGCCTTCAACAACAAATCACGAACTTGTTGAAGGTTCTGTGCATGGTTGTGTAAGGTGGCGGGTAGTTCCGCATCACTCCCCCCAGCTGAACGAAAGCCGCCCGCCATGAACCTCGCCGATCAGACCACGTTCTCCCGCATCTACGAAGAGCACCACCGTGGTGTCTACGGTGCCGCGTACCGCATCCTCGGCAACGACGCCCAGGCCCAGGACGTGGCCCAGGACGTCTTCCTCCGCGTTTGGCGCAACCCGGGCAAGTACGACGCCCGCCGCGGCGAGCTCGGCAGCTACCTGCGCCTGATGGCCCGCAGCCGCGCGCTGGACCTCTGGCGCGAGTCGCAGGCCGCCGGCCGCGCGACGGACCGCCTCAAGGTCGTCGTCTCGATGGACGCCCCGCGCTTCGACCAGCGCCCCGACCAGGTCGCCGAGCGCGAGGGGGACCGCCGGATCGTCCGCGACGCCCTGCGGGTCCTGCCCGACGCGCAGCGCGAGGCCGTCGTCCTCGCCTACTGGGGCGGGCTGACCGCCGACCAGATCGCCCGCCGCGCCGGCGTGCCGCTCGGCACGGCCAAGAGCCGCATCCGGCTCGGGCTCGCCAAGCTCCGCGACGAGATCGGGCGCCAGCTCGAGCCGTCGTACGCCGCCGCCTGAGCGCCGGCGCCGGCGCCCCGGGCGGCGCTCCCGGGCGGAAAACCCCTGCTCCTGGTGATGTGCAGGCTCGTGGACTGTGTGCGCCCCGTCACAGCGACGGGGCGTTTCTGCTGTACTCTTGCGAACGATTGTTCGATCGCCGAGTCGTCTCCGCCCACTGCGGGGACGAGCGGGGGACCCACTCGCCACCGCCGGGAATCCCGGTGGAGGCTGGGGCGAATCGGCCGCTGATGCAGCCGTAGCGTCCTGTCGAGGAGCGTCAGAAGCGCTCCCGGCGGGCTGCGAGCCCGACAGCTAACCCCGTAGGCGGCAGAAGCGTTTCGCAGGAGGTCAACGGCGATGAAGCCGTCCGTCTCGCGTTCCCGCGCCGTCACGGCCGCGGGCGCGCTGTCCCTCGCCGTGGTGCCCGCCACGGCGTCCGCGCAGTCCCCTCAGACGACCGCGCCGCAGGCAACCGCCAGCGCCGCGCCCGTCTCCGCCTCGCTCCACGACTCCCACGTCCGCTACGGCTCCCGCGTGACCGTCAGCGGGCGGATCGCCCAGAGCGGCACCGTCCAGCCCGTCGTGCTCGAGTACCGCCCGCGCGGCGGCCAGTGGAGCGCCGTCGCCCAGGACGAGACCGACAAGGCCGGGCGCTACCGCCTGCGCGCCACGGTGCGCCGCAACGGCGCGCTGCGCGTCGTGCTCGCCGGCCGGCCCGCCACCGCCGTCGCCGCCGGCCCCACGGCCGCCGCGCCCACGACGAGCCGCGAGCTCGCCGTCCGCGTCGCCGCCGCGCTGCGGACCACCAAGGTCCGCCGCGACGTCGTCGCGGGCCGCGCCGCGACCGTCTCCGGCACCGTCCTACCGGCCGCCGCCGGCCGCGTCGTGCGCCTGCAGGTGCGCCGCGGCGGCACGTGGCGCACGGTCGACCGCGACGCCACCTCGCGTGGTGGCCGCTACGCGCTGTCCTGGCGGACCGCGCGGATCGGGCGCATGTCGATGCGCGTGCGCGTCGGCGCCGACCGCGCCACCACCGCCACGCGTCGCACGCTCGGACGGCTCAACGTCTACCGGCGCGTCTTCGTGTCCTGGTACGGCCCGGGGTTCTACGGCGGGCGCACGGCTTGCGGCCAGACGCTCGGCTACGGCACCCTCGGCGTCGCGCACAAGTCGCTGCCGTGCGGCACGAAGGTCACCTTCCGCCTGCGCGGGCGCAGCGTCACCGTGCCCGTCATCGACCGCGGCCCCTACGTCGGCGGGCGCGAGTACGACCTCACCGGCGCGACCAAGCGCGCGCTGGGCTTCGGCTCCACCGGCACGGTCCTCTCGACCGTCTGACCGCCGGGCCGGGGCGACCCGGCCGGACCCGACGGGAACGGGGACACGTACGTGTGTTCGCATCCCGTCGGGTCCGCGGCGTACCATCGGCGGCGACGTGAGCCGCCGGATCGCCCACCTGGACATCGACGCGTTCTACGCGTCGGTCGAGCTGCAGCGCCGCCCCGAGCTGCGCGGCCTGCCGGTCATCGTCAGCGGTGACGGTCCGCGCGCGGTCGTCACCACCGCCAGCTACGAGGCGCGCCGCTTCGGCGTCGGCTCGGCGATGCCGACCGCGCAGGCCCGGCGCCTGTGCCCCGACGCGGTGCTCGTGCCACCGGACTTCGAGGCCTACCGGGCCGCCTCCCGGACGGTGATGGCCCTCGTCCGGGCGACCGTCGACACCGTCGAGGTCGTCGGGCTCGACGAGGCGTACCTCGACCTCACGGGCCTGTTCTCGCCGAAGGCCGAGATGCGCCGCCTCGTCCAGCGCATCCGCGAGACCACCGGGCTCAGCGCGTCCGTGGGCATCGGGCCGAGCAAGCTCGTCGCGAAGGTCGCCTCGGACGCCGAGAAGCCGCGCGGCTTCCTCGTGCTCGAGCGCGAGGAGGCCGTCCGGCGGTTCGCGGACGCCTCGCCCGGCCTCGTGCCCGGCATCGGGCCGAAGACCGTGGAGCGGCTCGCCGCGCTGGGCATCGAGACGCTCGCGCAGCTCGCCGCGACGCCCGACGAGATCCTCGCCGACCGCTTCGGCACCAACCAGGGCCCCTGGCTGCGACGGCGCGGCGCGTTCCTCGACGACGCGCCGGTCAGCGAGGAGCGCATCGCCGTCAGCGAGTCCCGCGAGCGGACCTTCGACGTCGACGTGCGAGAGCCCCACGAGATGGAGGAGCACCTGCGCCGCATGGCCGCCGAGCTCTGCGACGGCCTGACCCGCCAGGACCGCCGCGCCCGCACGATCGCCATCAAGGTCCGGCTCGACGACTGGACGACCGTCACGCGGGCGCGCACGATCCCCGAGTACACCGCCGAGCCCGACCGCGTCGCGGGCGTCGCCGTCGAGCTCCTGCGCGCCTACGCGCCCGCCCGGCCGGTCCGCCTGCTCGGCGTGCGCATGGCGTCGTTCGCGCACGAGGCCGCCGCCAACGCGGGCCGCGGCGACCAGCTCGCGCTCGAGGTCTAGGGTCTGCCGCATGAGCGAGCGCATCCCGATCGGCGACCGGACCCTCCACGTCGTGCA
The DNA here is from genome assembly GCF_003044185.1 of Paraconexibacter algicola. Classification (GTDB taxonomy): domain Bacteria; phylum Actinomycetota; class Thermoleophilia; order Solirubrobacterales; family Solirubrobacteraceae; genus Paraconexibacter; species Paraconexibacter algicola. The sequence continues at coordinate 315,458 of NZ_PYYB01000004.1, read as the reverse complement.
GCGCGGCAGCGGCGACCCGCTGCTGCTGATCCAGGGCATGAGCGGCACGCACGCCTCCTGGGGCGAGCCGTTCCTGTCCGCCCTCGATCCCGCGCTCGCCACGATCTCCTACGACCACCGTGGGATCGGCCGCTCCGACCCGGCGGCCGAGCCGTTCTCGATCGTCGACCTCGCCGACGACGCGCTCGCGCTGCTCGACGCGCTCGGCCACGCCTCCGCGCACGTCATGGGCATCTCGATGGGCGGCATGGTCGCGCAGGAGCTCGCACTGAAGGCCCCCGAGCGCGTGCGCTCGCTGACCCTCGGCTGCACCTACAGCGGCGGGGAGGGCGCGTCGCTCGCCGCGCCCGAGACGATCCAGCGGCTGTCCGAGGGCATGATGTCCGGGGACCGCGAGCGCGCGATCCGCACCGGCTACGAGATCAACGTCTCCCCGGCGTTCGCGGCCGACGAGGCGCACTGGCCCGCGTTCCTGGCGATGGCGACGGCCACGCCCGCCCCGATCGCGACGATCATGCTGCAGATGCAGGCAATCGGGGCGCACGACACGCTCGCCCGGCTCGGCGCCATCACCGCCCCGACGCTCGTCGTCCACGGCGACGCCGACCTGATGCTCCCGGTCGCCAACGGCGTCCTCATCGCCGACGCGATCCCCGGGGCGCACCTCGAGCGGTTCGCGGACGTCGGGCACCTGTTCTGGTGGGAGCGGCCCGAGCAGACCGCCGCGCTCGTCACCGCGCACTGCGCGGGCGCCACCAACCCGGCCTGAGCGGGCGGCCCCGGCGCGCTAGTACAGCGCGGCGGCGAGCCGGCGGCGGCCGTCGCGCGCCAGCGGGTGGTCGACCCCGAGCGGGTCGAGGATCCCGATGACGGCCTGCCGCAGGTCGTCCTTGCGGTCGGGCGCGACCGCCATGCCCTCCAGCAGCGCGGTGAGCGCCGTCTCGGGGTCGCCGCCGTCCAGCGCCGCCCACGCGGCGTCGAGCTCCAGCGGGCCCGGGTCCTGCTCGAGCCGGATCCGCGCGGCCAGCCCCTCGGCCGCGAAGTTGCCGCGGACCTGCTCGAGGATCCCGAGCGCCTCCTGCGCATCGCCGCGACGGTGCAGCAGCCCGCCGAGCGCGAGCGCCGCGTCGGCGCGACCCGGCTCGAGCTCGAGGGCCCGGCGCAGGTCCGCCTCGTCGCCGCTGCGCGCCAGCGCGTCCGCCTCCGACGGCACGAGCTTGCGGAAGAACCGCTCGACGATCGCCGGGCTCTGCGCGCCGACGAACTCGTCGACGACCTGCCCGTCGCGGAACGCCTTGACCGCCGGGATGCCCTGGATCTGGAAGCTCTGCGAGATCCCCGGGTTGGCGTCGGTGTCGATCTTCGCGAGCACGACCTGCCCGTCGTGCTTGGCGGTCTCGCGCTCGAGGATCGGCCCGAGCTGCCGGCACGGCCCGCACCACTCGGCCCAGAAGTCGACGACCACCGGGGTCGTCGCGGAGCGCTCGAGGACCTCCGCCTGGAAGGTCGCCTCCGTCACGTCGATCACGGTCATGCCTGCAGACTACGCTGCGGTGATGCCCGGTCCGGACCTCCACGTCGTCTCGGCGGGCGACGGCCCCGCCGTCGTCCTGCTGCACGGCCTCACCGCCACGCACCGCTACGTCGTGCACGGCTCGCGGGCGCTCGAGCGCGGCGGCTTCCGGGTCGTCGCCTACGACGCGCGCGGCCACGGGGCGTCGGATCCCGCACCGTCCCCGGACGCCTACACGTACCCGCTGCTCGCCGAGGACCTCGGCCGCGTGATGGACGAGGCCGGCCTCGACCGCGCCGTCCTCGCCGGGGCGTCGATGGGCGCGCACACCGCGCTGCGGTTCGCGCTGGACCACCCCGACCGCGTCGCCGGGCTCGTGCTGATCACCCCGGCACACGACGGCGCCGCCCCCGAGGCGTCGCGCACGAAGGACCTCGCGCGCTGGGACCGCCTCTCCGAGGGCCTGCGCAGCGGCGGGGTGGAGGGGTTCGTCGCCGCCTACGGCGACCCCGGCGTGAAGCCCGAGTGGCGCGAGACCGTCCTGAAGGTGCTGGAGCAGCGGCTGTCCCGCCACGAGCACCCCGACGCGCTCGCCGACGCGCTGCGCGCCGTCCCGCGCTCGGCACCGTTCGACACGCTCGCCGACCTCGGCTGGATCGGGGCGCCGACCGTCGTCGTCGGCGACCAGGACAGCGCCGATCCCGGCCACCCGCTGGCGGTGGCGATCGCCTACGCGGACACGATCCCCGGCGCCGAGCTCGTCGTCGAGGAGGAGGGGGAGAGCCCGATCGCCTGGTCCGGCGGGCGGCTCTCGAAGGTCATCGCCGACCTCGCGCGCACGGTGCGATGAGCACCACCCCGGCCGGGTACTCCGGTCGCCCACTCGCCCAGAAGCTCGCCATCAAGGCCGGGCACGTCGTCTGCGTGCTCGACGCGCCCGCCGGGTTCGTCGAGCACGGGCTCGGGCCGCTCCCCGCCGACGTCCGCCTGCACGCGACGCTCGTGCCCGCAGCGGACGTCGTGCTGACCTTCCGCACCGAGCGCGCCCGGCTCGAGGCCGACCGCGAGCCGGTCACCCGGACGATCTTCCCCGCGGGCGCCTGGTGGGTCTGCTGGCCCAAGCGGGCCTCGAAGGTCCCCACCGACGTCACCGAGGACGTCGTCCGCGAGATCGCACTGCCGCACGGCCTCGTGGACACGAAGGTCTGCGCCGTCGACGCGACCTGGTCGGGCCTGCGGCTCGTCGTCCGACGCGAGCGACGCGGCGGCACCGTGGAAGACCTGCTCAGCGGATAGCGTCCCGGGCGATGAGCCCGCTCACCGACCTGACCCTCGAGCGCCACGGTGGCGTCGCCGTCCTCACGCTCGACGCCCCCGACCGCCGCAACGCCCTCACCATCGCCATGGCCCGGGCCATGATCGACACCTGCGAGGAGCTCGACGCGGACCCGACCGTCGGCGCGGTCGTCGTCCGTGGCGCGGGCGGCTACTTCTGCGCCGGCGGCGAGCGCGCGACGCTCGCCCGCGCCGGGGAGGACCCGGCGGCGCCCGACGCGTTCACCGGCATGGGCACGATCTACCGGGCGTTCCACCGCGTCGGGGAGCTGCAGGTCCCGACGATCGCCGCGATCCACGGCGGCGCCGTCGGCGCGGGCATGAACCTCGCGTTCGCGACCGACCTGCGGATCGTCGCCCGCGACGCGAAGCTCGCCTCCGGCTTCATCCCGATCGGGCTGCACCCCGGCGGTGGGCACGGCGTGCTGCTCGGCCGCACCGGAGCGAGGGAGACGACCGCGGCACTGGCGCTGTTCGGCGAGCGCATCACCGGCGAGCAGGCCGTCGCCGCCGGGCTCGCCTACGAGGCGCTCGACGCCGACGCGGTCGACGCGCGGGCACTCGAGCTCGCCGCCGTCCCCGCCCGCGACCCGGAGCTCGCGCGCCGCACCACGCTGTCCCTGCGCACCGAGCTCGGGCCGCCCGCGCTGCCCTGGGGCGCGGCGCTGGAGATGGAGCGCTCGGCCCAGATGTGGTCGATGCGCCGCAAGGCCCTCGGCGCGCAGGACGCGTGACCGAGCCGATCTTCACGCGTGAGGGCGGCACCTACGTGCCGTCCGGGCACGCCCGCGGCCCGTGGGACGACGCGCAGCTCCACGGCGGCGCGCCCGCCGGCCTGCTCGCCCGGGAGATCGCCGCGGTGCCCTCCGGCACCGACGGGACGCGCATGGCGGTCCTGCGGCTCGCCTACGAGTTCCTCGGTCCCGTCCCGCTCGCCCCGCTGACCGTCTCCGCCGCGCTGGTCAAGCCGGGCCGTCGCTTCCAGCTCGTCGAGGCGCAGCTCGCGGTCGCGGGCGGCCCCGTCGTGCTGCGGGCGCGAGCGGTGCGCCACCGCGTCGCCGACCCGCCCGTCCCGGTCCCCGACGCGGCGCGCGCGACCGGCCCCGCCGAGGTCCCCGGCGGCCCCGACCCGCTCGCGCACCCGCTCGCGCCGATGGTCCCGATGGGGGAGGCGGACACCGGCTTCGGCGTCACGGGCATGGAGCTGCGGTTCGTGCACGGGGACTTCCTGGAGCCCGGTCCCGCGGTCACCTGGTTCCGTGCCGCCCGGCCGCTCGTCGACGACGAGGCGGCCTCGCCGCTGGCGCTCGTCGCGATGGCCGCGGACTTCGGCAACGGCGTCTCGAGCGCCCTGGACTTCCGCACCCACCTGTTCGTCAACACCGACCTGACCGTGCAGCTCCAGCGCGAGCCCGTGGGGGAGTGGGTGCAGCTCGACGCCCGCACGGTGATCGACGGCGCCGGGATCGGGCTGGCCGCCTCGCGGCTCTCCGACCTCCACGGCGCGCTCGGCACGAGCGCCCAGTCCCTCTACGTGGAGGCCCGATGACCCCGATCCGCACCGTCCGCCGGTCGCTCCTCGCCACCGCCGGCCTGCTGGCGCTCGCCACCCCGGCCGCGCAGGCGATCGACCGCTGCCCCGAGGGCGCCGCGCCCGCGACCCCGGTCCTCACCGGGCAGGGGGTGCTCGAGTCGGCGATCGTCGACGCCGACGGGCGCCTCTACTACACGGACACGACCGCCCGCGAGCTGCGCCGCCTCGACGCGCCCGGAGCGGCACCCGAGACGATCGCCAGCGGCATCGACGCGCCCGGCGGGCTCGCGATCGACGAGCGCGGCCGGATCCTCGTCGGCCAGGGCGACGGGCTCGTGCCCGGCCTCCAGGGCAACCTGCGACCGGTCGCCCGGCTGCTGCGCGTCGACCCGACCACGCGCGTGGTCGAGACCGTCGCCTCCGGCCTGCAGATGGTCAACGGGATCGTGCGCGCGGACGACGGCGCCGTGTACGCCTCCAGCGACGTCGGGTTCGGCATCGACCGCGTCGGCCCCGACGGCACCGTCCAGCTGCGCTGGGCGTCCGTGTTCAGCGCCAACGGCCTGGCGATCGACCGTGCGCAGCGCCACCTCTACGCCGCCCAGACCTTCCAGCCCGCGGCGATCACGCGGATCGACCTGCGCGACTCCTCGCAGGTGCGGACCTTCGCCACCCCGCCGCCGGACGGGATCGCCGCCGGCCTCGACGGCATGACGATCGACGGCGCCGACCGGCTCTACGTCGCCGCCCAGGTCCCGGGGGAGGTCTGGCGGGTCGACACGGCCGCGCCGCGGTTCTGCACGATCGCCACCGGGCTGCGCACCCCGAGCGCCGTCGCGTTCGGGCACGGGCGCAGCGGCTTCTCCGCCGGGCGCCTCTTCAGCGTCGGCTTCGACGGGGTGATCGCCGAGCTGCCGTCCGCGCGCGTCACCGGCGCCGCGCTCGCGCCCGTCCCCGCCGCCGGCGCGGCGGCGACGCCCGCCGACGGCCCGACCGCGCCGCGCGTGCTGCTCACGCCGTCGCGCGTGACCGTCCGCGGCGGCTTCGTGCGGTTCACGCCGCGGCTGGTGCTGCTCGCCGCCGACGGGACCCGCCGCAGCGTGACGCGGCGCCTCGTCCTCCCGGGCGGGCGGACGGTCCGCAGCGGCCGGGCGGTCACCGTGCGGGTCGCGCCCGGGGCGCGCACCCTGACCGTGCGGTTCGTGCTGCGCGGCGTCCGGCGCACGCGCACGATCGCGCTGCGCCGCCCCTGAGCCGCGCCGCGGAGGTCAGGCCGGGCGCACGGTCGTGTCGCCCGGCGCGACCGAGAACGCGGCCTGCCGCACCGGCCGGGCGGCCGGGTCCTGCGCGTCGACGGAGTGGTACTCCACGCGCAGCCCGTCGGTGCGGGCCTCCAGCCGACCGAAGCCGCGGTGCTGGAAGTCCGCGTAGGAGATGTGCGGGTTGGTGGTGCGCAGCGCCGCCTTGATCGTCTCGCGCGCGGTGGCCTCGGGGATGATGTCCTCGAACCCGAGCGAGGTGATCGAGCCGCCGACGAACTCCGTCCCGACCGCCGGCGTGTTCGCGCGGCCGTTGGTGTGGACCGTCCCCGCGAAGAACGTGTGGATGTCCCCGGTGATGAACGTCAGGTCCCGCACGCCGCGGGCCCGGAAGTGCTCGAGGATCTCGCGCCGCTCCGCGCCGTAGCCGTCCCACGCGTCGACGTTGATGGTCGTGCCGGGGACCGAGTCGACGGCCATGATCATCAGCTGGTTGGCGACGACCTTCCACTGCGCCCGCGAGTCGGTGACCGCGCGCTTGAACCACGCCTTCTGCTCGGCCCCGAGGAACGTGCGCCGTCCCGTCTCGGCGTCCGGGCACGGCACGACGATCTGGCCCGTGCACGCCTGCGGGTCGCGGTACTGACGCTGGTCGAGCAGGAACAGCTCGGCGGTGGCGCCGAGCGGCACGCTGCCGTAGATGCGGAAGTCGACCGGCTTGGCGCGCAGCCGCGGCATGTACTCGAAGAACGCGAGGTAGCCGTTGCGGCGCCGCTCGCGGATGTCGTACGGGGCGTCCTGGCCCTTGGCGGTGTCGCGCCGCTCCCCGGCGTAGTTGTCCTCGACCTCGTGGTCGTCCCAGATCGCGATGAACGGGTGCGCCGCGTGGAGCTTGCGGAGGTTCGGGTCGGCCTTGTAGAGGCGGTACTTCTCCCGCCACTCGGGGAGCGTCAGGACGAAGCCGTCCTTCGCCGCGCCGAGCGTGTCCTTGCGGTCGGCGGGGCCGTCGTAGAAGGTCTGCTCGTAGACGTAGTCGCCCAGGCAGACGACGAGGTCGAGGTCGTCCTGCGCGGCGAGCGCCGCGTGCGCCGGGTAGTAGCCCGCCTGGTAGTCCTGGCAGGAGAAGAACCCGATCCGCACCGGCTCGCGTGAGTCGGCCGGGCGCGCGGTGCGGAAGCGGCCGACGTCCGACGCGGTCCGCCGCGTGGTGAAGCGGTAGTAGTACTCCTCGCCGGGCCGCAGCGGCCCGCCCTTCAGCCGCGCGTGGACGGTCGCGTCGCGCACGACGGGCACGCGCACGTCGCGGCGCAGCACCGTGCGGCGGAAGTCGGGATCGCGGGCGACCTCCAGGCGGACGCGGCTGTTGCGCTCGACGCCCTCGACGCGCGTCCACAGGGTGATCTCGTCGGTGCCCGGGAAGCCCGAGCCGACCCCGAGGTGGAAGTCGCCGTCGGTGAGCAGCGGCTCGCGGATGCGGCGGCGCGGCGGCTTCGCGGCGAGCGCGGCAGGGCCGCCGAGCAGCACGGCGCCGCCGGTGGCGAGGGCGCCGCCGACCACGGTGCGGCGGGTGACGGGGGAGGAGAGATCGCTCACGGGCGCGGGAACCTGTCAGAGAAGGCGGGGGACCGGGGTGAACACCGGGTGAACGCCGGCGTTCGGCGGAGGCTAACCGCCGGCGCCGCGTCCTGTGGCAGCATCGCGGCCGTGAGCACCACCTTCGAGCGCCGCGACACCGCGCGGATCATGGCCGCGGTCGCGCTCGCCGCCTCCTTCACGCCGTCGCTGCTGCGCCGTCGCCGCCGCGACCAGGCGGCCGTGACGGCCGGCGCGGTGGTCCTCGGCGCCGGGGCGGGCGCGGTGACGGAGGTCGCGGTGCTGCGCCTGGCCGAGCGGCTGGGCAGCGAGTCCGAGGCCCGGCTGGCGGTCGCCGGGATCGGGGCCGCCGCGACCCTCGCGGAGCTGCCGTCCAGCCCGTCGGACCTCGTCGCCGCGGTCGGCACGGGCGCCCGCGTCGCCGGGATCGGCGCGCTGCTCGGAGCGCTCGCCCCCGTCCGCGAGCGACGCGAGCCGGTCGACCGGGTGGCGCTCGCGGGCGCGGTCGCGCTCGGCGCGAGCGGCTGGTGGGCGTGGAAGCGCACCGACCCGCGCCGCCAGCGACCGCGGATGACCGCCTACCCGCCCGTGGGCGGCACGTTCCTGCCCACCGTCTCCGGCGGCGCCGGGAGCGCCGTCCCGCGCGAGGGCCTGGACTTCGAGGGCACGCGGTTCCTCGCCTGCGCGGTCCCCGCCGCGGACATCCGCGCGCTTCGGCCCGACGGGGGCCCGGCGGTCGATCCCGTCCGGGTGTTCGTCGGCGTCGGCAGCGCCCCGACCGTGCAGGAGCGCGCGCGGCTCGCGATCGACGAGCTCGAGCGGCTCGGCGGCCTGGACCGCGGGCGGGTCGTCGTCTGGTCGGCGACCCTGCGCGGGTTCGTCAACCCCGTGCCGCTGGACGCCGAGGAGGTGCTCTGCCGCGGCGACGTGGCGAGCGTCTGCGTCCAGTACTGGGACCGCCCGACGCTCGCGATGCCGTTCAAGGTGCCGGTCGCGCGCGACACGCACCGCGCCGTGCTGGCCGAGCTCGCCGCCCGGCTGGCGGACCGGCCGCACCGCCCGGAGGTCGTCGTCTACGGCGAGAGCCTCGGCGCGTGGGCCAGCCAGGAGGTCTTCAAGGACGGTGGGGTCGCCGCGCTCGACGCCGCCGGGGTCGACCGCGCCCTGTGGGCGGGCACGCCGTTCTTCTCCGGGCTGCGCCGCGCGTTCCAGAAGGACCGGGTGCCCCGCGACGAGCGGGTCGCGCTCGTCTCCACACGGGAGCTGCTCGACGCCGACCCGGCCGCCGCCCGCGCGCTGCGCTTCGCGTTCCTGGACCGGCGGGTCGACCCGGTCGTGCTGTTCAGCGGCTTCGACGTCCTGTGGCGGCGACCGGAGTGGCTCGACGAGCGCCTGCACGAGGACGGCGGCCCGGACGGGCTGCGCTGGGTGCCGGGCATCACGTTCCTGCAGCTCGTCTTCGACCTCCTGCGCGCCACCCGCTGGACGTCCGACCTGCCGCAGGCCGCCGCGCACGACTACCGCGTCGAGCTGCCGCTGGCGGTCAACCTCGCGCTCGGCCACCACCTGCCCCCGGACGCCGCGCAGCAGCTCGCCGACCGGCTGATCGAGCGCGAGGTCGCGCGCGGCGCGCGGCTGCGGGCGCTCAGGCGGGGCGAGCCGGATCCGGCGTCGGCGACGGTCCCGGCGCCGGGCTGACGCGCCGCAGCGCCAGCACCACGATCCCGCCCGCGAGCAGCACGGCGATGCCGATCTGCCCCGCGCGCCCGGTCGCGGACTCCAGCGCGTCGGAGAACGCCCAGCCGATCGCCAGGTACGTGCCCGCCCACAGCGCGATCCCGACCACGTCGAACGGGAGGAACTTCCGGTAGCGCATGCCGCTGGCGCCGCACAGGAACGGGGCGAGCACGCGCACCGGGCCGACGAAGCGCCCGGCGATCAGCACCCAGCCGCCGCCCCGCGCCACGCGCGCGGCGACGCGGTCCACCCGCGCGGGCGTCAGCCCGACCCGCCGGCCGATGCGCGGCAGCGCGGCCTGCCCGTAGCGGCGGCCGAGCGCCCAGCTGAGCGTGTCGCCCGCGACGCCGCAGCACCAGGCGACCGCCACGAGCACCACCGGGTCCAGGACGCCCGCGGCCGCCGCCGCACCCGCGACCGCGATCACCGCCTCGCCGGGCGAGAGCATCCCCAGCCCGACGCTCGTCTCCAGCAGCACGACCGCCCCGACGAGCAGGTAGGTCCAGGCGCCCAGCTCGTCGACCGCGTCGCGCGCCGCCGGGTACGGGTCGGGCAGCGGCAGCACCCCGGCGAGGACGACGACCCCGGCGGCCCCGGCGAGCGCGAGCGCGAGCACCGGGAGGTGTCCGAGGGACCGCATCCCCGGCAGGCTGGCAGGCGCACGACCGGATCTCGTGAACGCTAGGTTGCCGGGGTGCCCCGACCCGACCGGCTGGAGCGCCTGCCCCCGCAGTTCTTCACCGGGATCCTCGCCGCGGTGGCCGCCGCGCGCGCCACGCCCGGCCCGCCGGTGATCGACCTCGGTCGCGGCAACCCCGACCTGCCGCCGCCCGCCCACGCGCTCGCCGCGGTCGCCGAGGCGCTCGGGCAGACCGCCACCCCGGCGGTCCACGGCTACCCGCCCTTCGACGGTCAGCGCGCCCTGCGCGAGGCGATCGCCCGGCGCTACGCGGCCGACCACGGCGTGACGCTGGACCCCGACCGCCAGGTCGCGGTCGTGCCCGGCACCAAGACCGCGATCACGCTGCTCGCGCTCGCGCTCGCCCAGCGCGGCGACGCCGTCCTGCTGCCCGACCCCGGCTACCCGGACTACCCCAGCGGCGTCGCGCTCGCCGGTGCCCGCACGGTCGCGCTGCCGCTGGAGCAGCGCGCGGGCTGGCAGCCCGACTGGGACGCGGTCGCCGCCGCGGACCTCGCCGCGGCGACCGTCGCGGTGCTGAACTACCCGTCCAACCCCTGCGCCGTGCTGGCGACGGACGCCACGCTGCGCACCGCGGTCGAGCGCGCGCACGCGCACGGCCTGACGCTCGTGCACGACCTCGCCTACGGGTTCCTCGCCTTCGACGGGCGCCGGGCGCGGAGCGTGCTCGAGCTCGACGGGGCGGCGGACGTGGCGGTCGAGCTGTGGTCCGCCTCCAAGGTCCACGGCATGGCGGGCTGGCGGATCGGCTTCGTCGTCGGGAACGCCGAGGTCGTGGCGCGCGTGCAGCTGCTCCTGGACCACATGCACGCCGGCGTCTTCACCGCCCTGCAGCACGGGCTCGCGGCGGCCCTCGACGGCGACCAGGCGACGGTGGCCGACCGCGCGGCCGTCTACGCGGCGCGTCGCGACCGGCTCGTCGCGGCCGGGCTTCCCGGGATCGAGCCGCCGCAGGGCACGTTCTACGCGTGGTGGCGGCTGCCGGAGGGCTGGAGCGCCCGGCGGCTGCTCGATCGCACGCGGGTCGCGGTCGCACCGGGGGAGGGGTTCGGGGCGCGCGGGGCGGGCTGGGCGCGCCTGTCGCTGGCCCTCCCGGACGCCGAGCTGGACGAGGCGCTGCAGCGGCTCGGGCACGCGCTCGGGTAGAGGTCGTCCGCGCCAATCCGGAGGTCCTGGCCGTCCCGACCTCCGGGTCTGGTCAAATGTCGCACGATGCGCGCGGTCAATCCGGACGAGCCACCGCCGCGGCCGCTGCCCCGCGGCCGGCACTCTCCTGGCGGGCAGGTGGTCGCGAGCTCGCAGCGCACGCGCCTGCTCGACGCCCTCGTGGAGCTCGTGGCCGAGCACGGCTACGCGGGCGTGAAGGTCGGGGAGATCGCCCGGACGGCCGGGGTCTCGCTGTCGACCTTCTACGCGCACTTCCCCGGCAAGGAGGAGTGCTTCCTGGAGGCCTACGAGTCGGTGGTGCAGGCCCTGATGACCGACCTCGGGCGGTCGCTGGCCCAGGTCACCACGCTCGAGGACGGGATCGAGCAGGCCGCGGTCGCGTACTTCGCGTGGTTCGCCGAGCGCCCGACCGCGGCGCGGACCTTCCTGATCGAGATCCGCGGCGCCGGGAACGTCGCCCTGCAGCGGCGCGCCGAGGCGCTCGACCAGTTCCTCGTCGTGTTCGCCGCCGCGCTCGAGCGGGTCGGCCGCCCGGACCTGCCACCGCCGCGGGCGCGGCTCCTCGCGCTCCTCGGCGCCGTCGAGGCGCTCGCGTACGACCGCGTGCTCGCCGGCCATCCCGAGCAGCTCCTGGACCTCGCCCCGGACGCGGTCGACGCGGCGATGCGGCTGCTCGCGCCCTGACGGCCGACGCAGGCCGGGCGGGCTGTGGGCGGGTCCCGGAGGACCCGCCCGGCGCCCGACGATGGCCACCTCGAACTACAAACGTCCCAGGACTGATGATCGTGTCTGCCTGGGCGGCGTGACACTCCCGACCACCGGACTGGCCACCCGGCACGAGGCCGGGTGCGTGGCGCGGTCGGACCTCGAAGGTCCAGGTCGAGTAGGCGGCCCGTCGTTCCTCAAGGGTACAGGCCCGTCACGCCGGGCCGTCAGGGATCATGTGTCCATGCCCGCACGCCGCGTCCTCGCCGTCCTGCTCGCCGCGCTCAGTGGGACCGCGGTGGCGGCCTGCGGCTCCGACGACGACGGGGGCGGCGACCGCGCCCCGCGCGGACCCGCATCGGCGACGCTGCGGGCCGAGCTCGCGAAGGCGACGAACGTCGACGTGTCCCGCTTCCCGCAGGCCGACGGCCGCACGCTGCGCGAGCTCGCCGACGGCCTCGACGGGACCGGCACGACGGTCGGGCTGGCGACGACGATCTTCCCGACGCCGAAGCCGCGGCTGGCGTTCGGGGTCATCGACGGCGAGAACGCGTTCGTCTACGCGCCCACGGTCGTGTACCTCGCCCGGTCGGAGAACGCGAAGGCGATCGGGCCGTTCCCGGCGCCCGCCGACCTGCTCGTCACCGACCCGCCGTTCCGCAGCCGGCAGGCCGCCAGCGAGAAGGACCCGTTCGCGGCCGTGTACACCGCGCAGGTGCAGGCCGCGCAGCCCGGGGCCTACCGGGTGCTCGTCGTCAGCGAGGTGAACGGCGACCTCGTCGGGGCGCCCTCGCAGATCGAGGTCATCGACCCGGCGAAGGACCCGGTCGTCGCCCCGGGCGAGAAGGCGCCCGCCGTCGAGACCGACACCGTCGCCTCCGCGGGCGGGGACGTCGCGTCGATCGACACGCGCATCCCGCCGTCGGACCTGCACGACGAGTCCCTGAAGGACGTCCTGGGCAAGAGGCCCGTCGCGCTCCTGTTCGCCACGCCGCAGCTGTGCCAGTCGCGCGTCTGCGGCCCGGTCGTCGACATCGAGCTGCAGCTCAAGGCCAAGTACGGGGACCGGATGGCCTTCATCCACCAGGAGGTCTACGTCGACAACGACCTCTCCAAGGGGCTGCGCCCGCCGCTGGAGGCGTTCGGCCTGCCGACCGAGCCGTGGCTGTTCACGATCCGCCGCGACGGCACGGTGGCGGCACGCCTGGAGGGCTCGTTCGGCTTCCGCAGCTTCGAGACCGCCATCCGCGCGGCACTCTGACCGGGCCCGGCCCCGGGGCGGGCGGTCAGGTGCCGAGGGCGTCGCGCACGAACGGGCCGAGGAGCGCGCTGACCTGCGCGGCGGTCATCGCCGACGGACCGCTCGGCAGCGTCGCGTAGCTGATCGCGAGGCGCACGACGGCCTCGGACAGCAGCCGCGCCTGCGCCGGGCGCAGGCCGTCCCAGTGCTCGAGGACGACCGCCTGCAGCTGCTCGGTGGCGCGCTGGAGCACCGGCTCGCCCTGCGTGGTGACGAGCGCGAGCAGCTCCTCGCTCCCCTGGCCGGTGAGCACCGCGCGCACGAGCGGGTCCTCCTCGGCGGCCAGCAGGAACACCTCGAACGCTGCGGCGAGCGCCTTCACCGGGTCCGCGGCGTTGGCGCGCACCGCCTCGTGGACGGCGGCGACGAACCGCTCGGCCTCGCGCACGACCAGCGCCTGCGCGAACTCCTCGCGCGAGCCGAACTCGTTGTAGACCGTCTGGCGGCTGACCCCGGCCGCCGCCGCGATCTGCGCCATCGTGACGTCGGCCCAGTCGCGCTCGGCGAGCAGCTCGCGCGCACCGTCGAGCAGCGACTCGCGCAGCAGCTCCTTGGCGGCCTGCGCGTACGGGGCGCGGCGCCTCACGCCGCGGGCTCGAAGTCGGCCTTGTCGCGTACCGCGCAGTCCGGGCAGGCCCAGTCGTCGGGGATCGCCGACCACGGCGTGCCGGGCGGGAACCCCTCGCGTGGGTGGCCGGCGGTCTCGTCGTAGACGTACCCGCAGCCGGGGCAGACGTGGCGGCTCATGCCCCGTACCGTGCCAGGACCTTCGCCCGCCTGCGCGGATGGATGTTCGCGCGCGTCACGTCGCCGTCGTAGTGGGCGAGCACGCGCGGGTCCATGACGCGGCGCCACAGCGGCGGGATCGCGGCCAGGACGATCATGCCCGCGTACCCGGTGGGCAGCTGCGGGGCCTCCTCGAAGTGGCGCAGGGCCTGGTAGCGGCGGACCGGGTTGGCGTGGTGGTCGCTGTGGCGCTGCAGGTGGTAGAGGAACACGTTGGAGGCGACGTTGTTGGCGTTCCAGCTGTGCTCCGGGGCGGTCCGCACGTAGCGGCCGTCCTCGCGCTTCTCGCGCAGCAGGCCGTAGTGCTCGAGGTAGTTGACGACCTCCAGCAGCGAGAAGCCGAGCACCGCCTGGACCAGCAGGTAGGGGAGGACGACGGGGCCGAAGGCGACGGCGAGGCCGCCGAACAGCACGACGGTCATCAGCCACGCGTTGAGGATGTCGTTGTGGATCGTCCACGGACCGCGGCCGGTGCGGGCCAGGCGCTCCTTCTCGAGCTCCCAGGACGAGCTGAACGAGCCGGCGACGGTGCGCGGCAGGAACGCCCAGAAGCTCTCGCCCAGGCGCGAGGACGCCGGGTCCTCGGGGGTGGCGACGCGGACGTGGTGGCCGCGGTTGTGCTCGATGAAGAAGTGCCCGTAGAACGTCGGGGCGAGCGCGACCTTGCTGAGCCAGCGCTCGAGGCTCGCGCGCTTGTGGCCGAGCTCGTGGGCGGTGTTGATGCCGATGCCGTTGACGAGGCCGACGGTCCAGGTGAGGCCGACGAGCGCGGCGGGACCGAGGTCGCCGGAGGACCACAGGGCGCCGGCCAGGATCAGCGCGCCGTACTGCAGCGGCAGGAACGCGTAGGTGCACCAGCGGTAGTAGCGGTCGTTCTCGAGCCACTTGATGACGCTGTCGGGCGGGTTCTCCTCGTCGGTGCCGATCGCCGTGTCGAGGATCGGCATCAGGACGAACACGAGCACCGGGCCGATGAACCAGATCGCCGGGACCGACCAGGCGGCGTCGACGCCCCAGGCGATGAACGGGGACAGCGGGACGATCAGCCCGAGCAGCCACGCGTAGCGCTTGCCGTCGGTCCAGGCCGGGGTGGGCACTGCCTCGGCGTCGTCGTCGTGGTGGTGGTGATGGTGGTGGTCGTGGGTGGCGGTGGCCATCGGACGGCTGCTCCCTCGTGTGGACAGATGAGCCGCTCTCCGTCGGCTCGCTTGACACAGTACCCCACTCGTGTAAATCGGTTGCAGGAATCCTTCACGGCCGGTCCCACGGGTCCCGTAACGTCAGAGACCGTGAGCGAGCCAGACATCGACCCCCAGGAGACGCAGGAGTGGATCGAGTCGCTGCGGGACGTCGTCGCCCGCGACGGCGCCGACCGCGCCCGCACGCTGCTCGACGCGGTGCGCAACGCCGCGCACGAGGTCGGCGTCCCCCTGCGCAACCACCTGAGCACGCCGTACGTCAACACGATCCCGGTCGCCGCCGAGCCGCCGATGCCCGGCGACCCGCAGGTCGAGCACGACCTCCGCTCGCTGATCCGCTGGAACGCGATGGCGCTCGTGCTCCGCGCCAACGCCGAGTCCTCCGAGCTCGGCGGCCACATCGCCTCGTTCCAGTCGGCCGCGACGCTCTACGAGGTCGGCTTCAACCACTTCTGGCACGCGCCGTCGGCCGCGCACGGCGGCGACCTCGTGTACATCCAGGGCCACTCCTCGCCCGGGATCTACGCCCGCGCGTTCCTCGAGGGCCGCATCCCCGAGGAGCGGATGCTCCGCTTCCGCCAGGAGAGCGACCACCGCAGCCCGGGGCTGTCGTCGTACCCGCACCCGTGGCTGATGCCGGACTTCTGGCAGTTCCCGACCGTCTCGATGGGCCTCGGCCCGCTGATGGCGATCTACCAGGCGCGGTTCATGAAGTACCTCAGCGGCCGCGGCCTGAGCGACACGACCGCGCGCAAGGTCTGGGCGTTCATGGGCGACGGGGAGATGGACGAGCCCGAGTCGATGGGCGCCCTGTCCCTCGCCGGCCGCGAGAAGCTCGACAACCTCGTCTTCGTCGTCAACTGCAACCTGCAGCGGCTCGACGGCCCCGTACGCGGCAACGGGAAGATCATCCAGGAGCTCGAGACGAACTTCCGCGGGGCCGGCTGGAACGTCATCAAGGTCATCTGGGGGTCGCGCTGGGACGCGCTGCTGGAGCGCGACACCGACGGGCTGCTGCGCCGCCGCATGCAGGAGGCGCTCGACGGCGACTACCAGGCCTACAAGGCGCGCGACGGCGCGTTCGTGCGCGAGCACTTCTTCGGCGCCTCGCCGGAGCTGCGCGAGATGGTCAAGGACATGAGCGACAAGGAGATCTGGGCGCTCAACCGCGGCGGGCACGACCCCGCGAAGATCCACGCCGCCTACGCCGCCGCCGTCGCGCACACCGGGCAGCCGACCGTGATCCTCGCCAAGACCGTCAAGGGCTACGGGATGGGCAAGGCCGGCGAGGGCCAGAACATCACCCACCAGCAGAAGAAGATGGACGACGAGGCCCTGCTGGCCTTCCGCGACCGCTTCGACCTGCCGATCAGCGACGACGACGTCCGCCGCAAGGTGTTCGTGAAGCCCGACGCCGACGAGCCGACGATGCAGTACCTCGCCGAGCGCCGCAAGCTGCTCGGCGGCAGCCTGCCGGTCCGCAAGCCGACCGGCGAGCCGCTGGAGGTCCCGGATCTCGAGGCGTTCCGCACCGTCCTGGACGGCAGCGGCGACCGCGAGATCTCCACCACGATGGCGTTCGTGCGCGTCCTCGCCGCGATCGTGCGCGACAAGGCGCTGGGCCGTCACGTCGTGCCGATCGTCGCCGACGAGTCCCGCACGTTCGGCATGGAGGGCATGTTCCGCCAGCTCGGGATCTTCAGCCAGGTCGGGCAGCTCTACCAGCCCGAGGACGCCGACCAGCTCATGTTCTACAAGGAGGACAAGGCCGGGCAGATCCTCCAGGAGGGCATCAACGAGGCCGGGGCGATGGCCTCGTGGATCGCGGCCGCGACCTCCTACGCCAACCACGGCGTCCCGATGATCCCGTTCTACATCTACTACTCGATGTTCGGGTTCCAGCGGGTCGGCGACCTCGCCTGGGCGGCCGGGGACAGCCGCGCGCGCGGCTTCCTGCTCGGCGGCACCGCGGGCCGCACGACGCTCAACGGCGAGGGCCTGCAGCACGAGGACGGCCACAGCCACCTCGTCGCGCACACGATCCCCAACTGCGTCGCGTACGACCCGGCCTACGGCTACGAGGTCGCGGTGATCGTCCAGGACGGCCTGCGCCGGATGGTCGCCGAGCAGGAGGACGTCTTCTTCTACATCACGCTGATGAACGAGAACTACCCGCAGCCCGCGCTGCCCGAGGGCGCCCGGGAGGGCATCCTGCGCGGCATGCACCGGGTGCGGGAGGCCGACGGTCCCGCCGCCGTGCAGCTGCTGGGCTCCGGCACGATCCTGCGTGAGGTGCTCGCGGGCGCCGAGCTGCTGCGCGAGCAGTACGGCGTCGAGGCGGACGTCTTCAGCGTCACCTCGTTCACGGAGCTGGCCCGTGACGGCTACGCGGTCGAGCGCCACAACCGCCTGCACCCGACCGACGAGCCGCGCATGTCGTTCGTCGAGGAGACGCTCGGCACCCCCGACGTGCCGGTCGTCATCGCGACCGACTACCAGCGCGCGGTCCCCGACCTCATCCGGCCGCTGCTGGACGGTCGCCGCTGCACGGTCCTGGGCACCGACGGCTTCGGCCGCAGCGACTACCGCCGGGCGCTGCGCCGGTTCTTCGAGGTGGACCGCCACCACGTGGTCGTCGGGGCGCTCCACGCCCTCGGCCGCGCGCAGGACGCGGCGAAGGCCATCGCCGAGTACGACATCGATCCCGACCTGGAGGTCCCGTGGCGTCGCTGACCGAGGTAGCCGTTCCCGACATCGGGGACTTCTCCGACATCCCGATCGTCGCGATCCTCGTGGCCGTCGGAGACACGGTCGCCGTCGAGGACCCGCTCGTGGAGATCGAGTCCGACAAGGCGACGCTCGAGGTCCCCGCCCCGATGGCCGGGGTCGTCAAGGAGCTGAAGGTCGAGGTCGGCGACACGGTCTCCGAGGGCACCGTGCTGCTGATGCTCGAGCCGTCCGACGGGGCCGCCGACGCACCGGACGAGACGCCGGAGCCGGAGCCCGAGCAGGCCGCCGAAGCGGCGCCGGCGGCCGCGTCCGCGGACTCCGCCGCCCCCGCGCGAGCGGCGGCGCAGCCGCAGGCCGAGCCGGCCGACGACGCCGACGTCCACGCCTCCCCGATCGCGCGGCGGGTCGCCCGCGACCTCGGCGTCGACCTCACGACCGTCAAGGGCTCCGGCCGCGGTGGCCGGATCACCCGCGACGACGTCGAGGCGGCCGGGGTCGGCACCGGCACGACGCACGTCCGCACCGACGTCGCGCCCGGAGAGGTGCAGCGCCTGGAGCTGTCCCGCATCCAGAAGGCGTCGGCGAAGAACCTCCAGGGCGCGTGGCAGACGATCCCGCACGTCACCCACCACGAGGACGCCGACATCACCGAGCTCGAGGCGTTCCGCAAGCAGCTGAACGCCGAGCAGTCCGACGTCAAGGTGACCATGGTCGCCCTGCTGCTGAAGGCGACCGCGGTGTCGCTGCGGGCGTTCCCGAAGTTCGCGTCCTCGCTCGACGGCGACGAGCTCGTCGTCAAGCCGGACCTGCACATCGGCTTCGCCGCCGACACCCCCAACGGCCTCGTCGTCCCCGTCGTCCGGGACGTGCCGCACAAGGGCATCCTCGAGCTCGCGGGCGAGCTGACCGAGCTGTCGGGGAAGGCCCGCGCCGGGAAGCTGTCGCCCAAGGAGATGAGCGGCGCGGTGTTCACGATCAGCTCGCTCGGCGGCATCGGCGGCACCGGCTTCACGCCGATCGTCAACCCGCCGCAGGTGTGCGTCCTGGGCGTCGTGCGCAGCGCGATGAAGCCCGTGTGGGACGGGGAGGCGTTCCAGCCGCGGCTGATGCTGCCGCTGTCGCTCTCCTACGACCACCGGGTCATCGACGGAGCGGCCGCCGCACGGTTCTGCGCCCACCTCGCGGGCGTGCTCGGCGACCTGCGCCGCGCGCTGCTCTGAGCCCGCTCGCGGGCCGACAGGGCCGGGCGGGCGTCAGCGCGGCGCCCGCACGATCCGCGTCGTGCTGCGGAACCGCTCGCCCGTCCACGAGATCCGCCGCTCCCGTAGCCGCGACGGGCAGCAGTTCGGGTCGCCCGCCGCGTAGACCGGCGTCCGCTCGACGAGCGTGCGGCGACGGCCGGGCGAGAGCCGGAACACCGGGTCGGAGAGCCGCGCGTAGGCGATCGCGAAGCGCCCGCCGTCGTTGCGCAGGACCGCGAACGGGGACGGGGAGGACACCGTGCAGCAGCGCAGCAGCGCGAGGCGGTCGACGTCGCCGTCCCCGTCGTAGTCGGCGCACAGCGCCTGCGAGGCGGTGGTGTAGACGGTCGACGGGCGCCTGGGGTCGAGCAGCTGCGTCAGCCGGCGGTCCGCGTCCAGGCGCGCGGGCAGACCGGCCTGGACCGCCGCCTCGGTGGTGGCGGCGCGGCCGCAGTCCGACCACGACCGCGACGCCGCGGAGGCGGGTGTGGGGGCGAGGGCCGCGCCGGCGAGAGCGGCGGCCGCGAGGACGAGCGAGGAGGACCGGTGGCGCATGGGCGCGGCATACCCGAGGCGCACGCCGGTCATGCGACCGGCGCGATACCGTCCCGGGCGATGGGAAAACGCTCTCGCGCACGTCGTCCGCCCGGTCCGCGTCCGCCACGC
Organism: Paraconexibacter algicola; assembly: GCF_003044185.1. Classification (GTDB taxonomy): domain Bacteria; phylum Actinomycetota; class Thermoleophilia; order Solirubrobacterales; family Solirubrobacteraceae; genus Paraconexibacter; species Paraconexibacter algicola. Next base: position 295,993 of record NZ_PYYB01000004.1, on the reverse strand, counting down.
GAGCCGCGCCCCGACCGGTCGCAGCCCGGGCGTGAGAAGGGCCTCGGGCGGCTGCCCGCCGCGCGCCGCGTGCTGGCGCTCTACCTGGGGGCCGCGACCGTGGTCGCGCTCGTCGCGCTGCTCGGGATCGCGCTGATCGGCGGGACGGCCGGTCCGTTCCTCGTCTTCGCGGTCGTCGCCGGGGCCAGCGGCCTCGTCTACTGGCGGGCGCAGCGCGCGCTCGTCGGCCTGGGGCTCAGCGACGAGGACCGGCTGCTGCAGACGATGGCCGCCGGCCTGCTGCTGATCAGCTCGCTGCTGGCGCTCGTGTCCGTCCTGGCGACCTCGTTGAGCTGACGTGCAGGACGCGCTGCGACCCGACGGCCCGGGCCGGCCCGACCCCGACCGTGGCGTCGGCGCGACCGTGCTCGTCGCCGCCGGCGCGGCGCAGGAGCTCGACGCGCACCTCGCCGACCTCGCCGCGAGCGCCCGCAGCCTGTACGACACCGCGCCCGACCCGGAGCTGCGCTCGCGCATGCTCGGCCTCGGCGCCGCCGGGGCCCGCGCGCGGGTCGTCGTCCTCCCGGACGGCCGCACGCGCGTGAGCTCCCGCCCGTTCCGGCCGCCCGTTCCGGGCGGCCCGCCGGTGCGGCTCGTCCCGTTCGTGCTGCCCGGCGGTCTCGGGGCGCACGACTGGGCCGACCAGCGCCTGGCCGACGACCTGCGCGAGCGCGCGGGGGAGGGGGCGCTGCCGCTGCTCCTGGACGAGGACGGCGAGGTCCTCGAGCCGGTCGGCGAGACCGTGCTGATCGTGCGCGACGGGACGCTCGTCGGCCCGCCGCTGGACGACCGCCGCCGCCACGCCGTCGCGGCGGCGCGACTGCCGGTCGCGCGTCGCGAGCGGCTCGAGCTCGAGACCCTGCGCCGCGCCGACCAGCTCGTCGTCGTCGGCTCCCTGAACGGCGTGCGCGCCGCCGAGGTCGCCGCGTGAGCCGCACGAGCCTGCGGACCGTCCTGGGCCTCGTGCTCACGCTCACGGTCATCGTGGTCGCCGCGGTGTCGGGGGGCGACGGGCGCCGCACGACCACCACGACCACCGAGTACGCCGTCCTGCCGCCCGAGGCGACCGCCGTGCTCCGCGCGATCCGCAGCGGCGGGCCGTTCCGCTACCGCCAGGACGGCAGCGTCTTCGCCAACCGCGAGGGACTCCTGCCCGAGCGCCCGCGCGGCTACTACCGCGAGTACACGGTCCCGACCCCGGGATCGCCGGACCGGGGCGCCCGGCGGATCGTCACCGGCGGCGACCCGCCGGAGGTCTCCTACTACAGCCGCGACCACTACGACAGCTTCGCCCCGATCGCCAGCCAGCAACTGCCATGAGCGTCCTCACCGACCCCGCCACCGCCGCGACCTCCACGCCCGTCCCGGTCCTGCAGGACCGGCTCGACACGCTGCGCGCACAGGCACACGAGCTCGGCTTCACGATCGTCGACGTCGACCTGCACGACCACCCGGGCAGCGCGGACCTCGTCGCGCGCTTCGCCGGGCCGCTGCAGTTCCCCGACTGGGTCGGCTCGACGCTCGACGCGCTCACCGACGCGCTGCGCGACCTCTCCTGGCACGAGGCGCCCGGGTACCTCGTCGTCGTCGACGGGCCGCGCGACCCGCGGCTGGCCGGCGTGCTCCAGGACGCCGCCGAGTTCCAGGCGCAGGACGGGATCCCGTTCTGGGGCGTCTGGGTCGTCCCGCCGCCGCAGACCGGGCCGTGACCGCGACGCGGCTGCCCGACGGCTTCCTCGTCGGCCACTGGACGCACCCGGCCGGGCACACCGGCTGCACCGTCGTGCTCGCGCCCGGCGGCGCCACCGCGGGCGCCGAGGTCCGCGGCGGCGGCCCGGGGACCCGGGAGACCGACGTGCTCGCGCCCTCCAGCGCGCCGCGCGACGTCCACGGCGTCCTGCTCACCGGCGGCAGTGCCTTCGGGCTCGCGGCGGCGGACGGCGTCGTGCGCTGGCTGGCCGAGCGCGACCACGGCCACCTGACCCGCAGCGGCGTCCGCGTCCCGCTCGTGCCCGCGGCGGTCGTGTTCGATGCGGGGGCGCTGGACCCGGCGGGCCGCCCGGACGCCGCCGCCGGGCGCGCCGCGTGCGACGCGGCGAGCGCCGCCGTCCCCGGGCGCGGCCCGGTCGGAGCGGGAGCGGGCGTGGCGGCCGGCAAGCTGCTCGGGCCCGAGGGCTTCACCCGCACCGGGATCGGCGTCGCCAGCGACGACAGCGCCGGGGCGCTCGTCACCGCGATCGCGGTGGCCAACCCCGTCGGGGAGATCGTCGCCGCGGACGGCACCGTCCTGGCCGGGGCGCGCGACGCCGCCGGGCGCACGCGGCGGACCGTCGAGCTGCTGCGGGAGGGGACGGCGTTCCAGCCGCCAGGGGAGGGGCGGGAGGCGACCGTCCTGGTCTGCGTCATGACCGACGCGGCCGTCGACCGCACCGGCGCCTGGCTGCTCGCCCGCGCCGCCACCTCGGGCGTGGCGCGCGCCGTGCACCCGGTCGCCACCCCGTACGACGGCGACGTCGTCTTCGCGCTCGCCCACGGGACGGTCGTCGCCGACCCGTTCGCGCTGCAGGTCAGCGCCGCCGAGGCCGCGGCTGCCGCGGTCCGCGACGCGGCACCGCGCTGAGCGGCCTCATCCGAACGGCGGGTCCTCGGCCCGCAGGCCCTGTCACGGCCGCCCGCGCCCTGATAGCCGTGGGCGGCACATGACGCCTGCCAGCGCGCGCGAGCGCGAGATCCTGCTCACCGGCGCGACCGGCTTCCTCGGCATGGAGCTGCTCCACCGCCTGCTGACGCGCACCGACCGGACCGTCCTCGCGCCCGTGCGCGCGGCCGACGACGCGGCCGCCGAGGGGCGGCTCGACACGGTGCTCGCCACGCTCCTGGGTCCGGACGCGGGCGCGCTGCGCCACCGCGTGCGGGCGGTCGCCGCCGACCTCGAGCAGCCGAGCCTCGGCCGCAGCGAGGCGCAGCGCCGGGCGCTCGTCGCCGGGGTCGACACGGTCGTCCACTGCGCCGCGTCGGTCGCGTTCACGCTGCCGCTGCCGGACGCGCGGCGCAGCAACGTCGACGGCACCCGGACGGTGCTCGAGCTCGCCGCGCTCGCGCCGGACCTCGACCGCGTCGTGCACGTGTCGACCGCGTACGTCGCCGGTGACCGTCCCGGCGTCGCGCACGAGCACGAGGGGGACGTCGGCCAGACCTCGCGCAACACCTACGAGCGCACGAAGCTCGAGGCGGAGGCGGTCGTCGCCGCCAGCGGCCTGCCGCACTGCGTGCTGCGCCCGAGCATCGTCGTCGGGGACGCGCACACCGGCTGGACGCCGGCGTTCAACGTCATCTACTGGCCGCTGCAGGCGCTCTCCCGCGGCCTGCTGCCCGTCATCCCCGGCGACCCTGGAGGCCGTGCCGACGTCGTGACCGTCGACGTCGTCGCCGACGCCCTGCTGCGCCTGGCCTGCCAGGAGCGCCGGACGGGCACGTTCCACGCCGCCGCGGGCGAGCTCGCGCCGACCGCGCAGGACCTCGTCGACCTCGCGGTCGGGCACTTCGGGATCGAGCCGCCGCGGTTCGTCGCGATCGGGGAGGCCCCGGACATCGAGCGGTACGCCGGCGCGTTCCTGCCGTACTTCCGGGTGCGCGGGAGCTTCGACCTGTCCCGCGGGCGCACGATCGGCGTCGCCCCGCGGCCGGTGCCGGAGGTGTTCGACACGCTCATGCGCCACGCCGTGCGCGCGCGCTGGGGTCGCACGCCGGTCGCGCGCTGGGAGGCGCAGGAGCTGCGCGCCGCCGCCTGAGCGGCGGCGGGCCTCAGGCGCCCTCGAGCGCCTCGAGCGGCCGGTTGCGGGCGACCGCCTCGCGGGCCGCCCGCGCCCGGGCATCGTCGAGCTGCTCGTCGAAGTCCTCGGCGGACGGGTCGAGCTCGGCGAGGATCAGCGGCGGTCCGGGGGCGCTGGCCGGCGGCAGCAGCGCGAGGACGACGAGCCCACCGGACTCCCGCTCCCCGATCGTCCAGTACGGGGAGCCGGTGCCGAGCTGGCGCCCGGCGAGCACGCGGGTGACGAGCAGTCCGACGGCGCCGCTGACGACCAGCAGCGCGAGGACGACGAGCAGGCCCTTCATCGGACGGGCGGGACGGGTCGGTGACGCACGATCATCGGGTCCGTCGACGGTAGCGCTTCGCGGCCGCGACGGTGCGCCACGCCCGCCCAGCGCGCGGGCTGCCACACTTCCTCCCCGATGCTCGGCGTCACCGTCTTCGGCCTGTCCATCACCGAGATCCTCCGTGACCTCGGCTACCTCGGCCTCGGCCTGCTGATGTTCGCCGAGACCGTGTTCCCGCCGATCCCGTCCGAGGCGGTGCTGCCGCTCGCCGGGTACCTCGTGGCGATCGACGAGTTCGGTCTCGTGCAGGTCGTGCTCGCGAGCACGCTGGGCTCGGTCGTCGGCGCGATGCTCCTGTACGAGGCGGCCGCCCGCGGCGGCCGGCCGTTCGCCGAGCGGTTCCTGAAGGTCGCCCGGCAGGACCTGCGCCGGCTCGAGCACGCCGAGGAGTGGTTCGAGCGCCGCGGCGCGATCGTCGTGGTCGTCGGCCGCTGCATCCCCGGCGTGCGCAGCCTCGTGTCACTGCCCGCGGGCGTCCTGCGGATGGGCCGCGTGAAGTACGTGGCGCTGACGACGCTCGGCTCGCTGATCTGGAACTGCGTGCTCGTCGGCATCGGCATGGCGCTCGGCTCCCGCTGGGAGGAGGTCGGCGACGTGATCGGCCCGCTGAGCAAGCCGCTGCTGGCGCTCGCGGTGCTCGGCACCGCCGCGTTCCTCCTGTACCGCGGGCTGCGCGCCCGGCGCGCTGCCGCCGGCGCGGGCGCGAGCTGAGCCGGACCGCGTCGGCGGCCCGGCGGGGCCCGTCTCAGTCCTCGGCGAGAACGATCAGCTTGTCGCGGCCCGTGCAGGGGAAGAGCGCCGACTTCGGCGGGCTGATCCGCACGCCGTAGGCCTCCGCGGCGTCCTCGGCCGCGGACGCGTCGCGGTAGCCGATCGCCGTCTCGCCGCGCTCCCGCGCGGCGGCCACGAGGGTCGCGAACGACACCGGCTCGCCGGGCGTCACGTAGGTGGAGGCGTCCCGCAGGTACACCTCCGAGCCCTCCGCGCTGAACAGCACGTCGAACACCTCGGCGAGGTGCTCGTTCTCGCTGATCTGGGCGAGCATCAGGCTGACGATCTGCTCGCTGACGATCACGTCGTCGACCTTCGTGACCTGGGCGAGCTCGCGGTTGCCCTCGTCGAGCATCTCCGACGCGATCGTCACGTGCTTGTCGGCCTTGTCGGTCAGCTCGCGCAGATGCAGCAGCGTCACGAGCGTCCGGGCGTCCGCGCGCTGCGGCACGAGGTCGTCGTCGCTCATCACGATCACGTGGTCGTAGGAGGGGACGTCGACCGCCTCGAGCGTCGAGCGGTCCGTCGGGACGCCCTCGATCGTGGAGGTCGTGAGGTTCGTCATCGTGCCCGCCCGGGCGATCGCCCGGACCATGCGCTGCTCGTCGGGGCCGAGCAGCACGACCTCCGAGCCCGGCGCGGAGAACGCGTTGAGCTCGCGGAGCACCGGGGCGGTCCGCCGGTTGACCCCGATGATCAGCGCCCGCCGGGGGGACTCCGGCGGGGACTCCGCCCGCACGACGCGCGCCTCGTCCGGCGCGACGGTCGGCGCCTGCGCCGCGACGAGCACGCTGTCGTCGTCCGCCAGCGCGATGAGCTCGTCGCCCGCGCCGATGACCGTCGCGGCGTCGGGGTTGATCGTGACGCCCTGGGCCGTGCGCACCCCCATCACGGCGCACTCCTCGTACGCCAGCAGCGCCTCCCCGTAGGTGCGGCCCGTGAACGACTGGTCGTCACGGAAGTAGATCTCGGTGCCGTCGAAGTCCAGCAGCTCGACGTAGACCGCGGCGGCGCCCGCCTGCCGCGATGCCTGCACGATCAGCCGGGCGATCGTGTCGCCCTTGTCGACGATGACCGCCTCGTCGCCGCCGACGAGGTACGCGGCCTCGATGTTCGAGGGGTGCTCGATCTCCGCGACGATCCGGTACGGCTCCTCGCGGCGGTCGGGGCCGCGGGTGAGCGCGAGGATCGTCTTGATGACGCTCGTGTCCGGGTCCTCCTCCTCGGGGGACAGGACGATGATCGAGCGGCAGTCGTGGTGGTTGACGATCGCGAGGTCGCGCAGGTTGATCGGGCTGCCCGTGCGGCAGACGATCTTCGTCCCGCGCATGTCCTCGATGCGCTCGCGGATCGCGTCCTCCATCTCGACCTTGTCCTTCTCGGCGAGGATCACGACGACCGGGTCACGTTCGCTCTCGTTGGCGATCGACAGCTCCGAGAGGATCGTGAAGATCGTGTCCGACCAGCCCAGGATCAGCGTGTGGTCCTTCTCGAGGACGCTCGAGCGCCCCTTGCGCAGCTCGGCGAGCCGCTCGTCGAGCGTCGTGGCGAGCACGCCGATGAACGCGCTGAAGATCACGATGCCGCCGGCCGTGACGAACAGGCCGAGGATGATGTAGCCGGTGCCGGTGTCGCCCGCGACCGTGCCGGAGTCGATCGTGTGCAGCAGCGCGTTGTACGCCGCCGTGATCGGGTTGTCCGTCGGGCCGGCGCCGAAGATCAGCGCGACCGCCGCGGTCACGACGACCATCAGCAGCACCGCGAGCCCGAGATAGCCGATCAGGGCGCTCGGGCCGCGCGACATCGACGCGTCGAACGCGTACCGCGCGCGCTGGCCGAAGCTCGGCTCGGGTCGGGGTTTGGCCGGCCGGCGGAGGGGCGTGGAGGCGGCTGCCGCCCGCTGACGGCGGAGACGAGATGAGGAGGACAAGGCGCGACATTCTAGGGCGATGGGCCGCGGGAATCCTCGGACTTCTGTCCAACGGCAGCGCTCAGCGGCGCCAGCGGCGCTTCTTCTCGGGCTGCGGGCCGTCCGGCCCGACCTGCAGATCGCCGTCGATCAACTGCTTGGCGAGCCCGAGCGCCTGCGACCACATCGCGTCGAGCTGACGGCGCAGCTCGGCGTCCTGCGGCTCGTCGCCGGCCCGCAGCGCGCGCGGCGCTTCGGCCCCGACCGGATCCACGTACAGGTAGCGCCGTCCGCCCGGCCAGCTCACCGAGATGAGCACGCGATCGTCGGCGCGCAGCGCGGTCGCGAGCGCCAGGTCGTCGGTGGCCGCGATCGTCTGCTCGGCGGCGAGCGCGTGCTCCTCCACCCAGTCCGGGGGCCACTGCGGGAGCTCGGTCATCGCCGCGAACGCTAGCCCACCGGACGGTCTGGGACACTGCGCGCGTGCTCGCCATCGGTCTCACCCTTCTGGCGGTCGGCGTCGTCGCCGCCGTCGTGTGCTTCTTCTGGAAGCGGTCCTCCGACAAGACGGCCGGCTGGTGGACCGCGGTCGCCGCCGTCGACATCGAGACGGCGCTCGACGCCGGCGACGGCATCGCCGTGGCGGTCACCGGCACGACCGTCGCGCCCGCCGGCCCGGACGGCGCGCCGCAGAAGGACCCGACGCTCGGCACGCCCGCCGCCTGGTGGCGCGAGACCGTCACCGAGCACTGGGAGGAGCGCGTGCGGGTGAACCGCAGCGGCAACGACAGCGGTCCGGACCATCGCTGGGAGGAGCGCTCCAACACGATCTCCAGCCGCGAGAGCACCGCGCCGTTCGTCGTGCGCGACGGCGGCCGGGACCTCACGATCACCTTGCGCGACCTCGACGTCGAGGGCGATCTGCTGCAGTCGCGCGCCGACCGGGTCGCCGCCTCCGCCGGGGCCGCCTCGGGCGAGGGCGGGCTGGCGGCCACGATCCTCGCCGGGCTCACGCAGATGACCGCCGACCGCCGGGACCACTACGTCGAGACCCGGATCGACGTGCTGCCCGACGGGGTGCCGGTCCTCGTCGCCGGACGGATGGCGGGCACCACGCTCGTGGCCGACGCCGAGCACCGGCTGCAGGTCTGCGAGGGCACCGTCGAGGAGCGGCTCGGCGAGAGCCTCAAGAGCGCGGGGCGCGCCCGGCTCGGCCTGATCGCCGCCGGCGTCACGGCCGGGATCGGGGCGCTCCTGTCGGTCGTGGGCGCGATCGTCGGCTGAACGCCGACGCCACGATCCCCCCGGTCGGGGGTCGGCCGGTAACCACGTCCGGGCCGCGGGATACCGCAGCTCATGCCGCTGCGTGCTCCCGTCCGTCCCCGCACCGCCCGCCCGCGGGTCGGGCTCGTCCTTGGAGCGGGCGGCATCACCGGGATCGCCTGGCTCGCCGGCGCCCTCCGTGCCCTGCGGGAGCACGGCTACGACCCGGCGGACGCCGACCTGATCGCGGGCACGTCCGCCGGCGCGGTCGCCGCGACCGTGCTCGCCGCCGGACACGACCCGTGCGACCTGCTCGCCTTCGCCGAGGACCCCGGGCTGCTGCGCGAGGCGATCGTCGCGGCCACCGCGGGCCGCGGCCCGGAGGGCCTCGCGCTCCCGCTCCCGGGGTCCCTCGGGCTCGCCTCGAGCAGCCTCCTGCGGGGCGGCCCTCGCCGGCGGCTCGGCGCGCTCACCGGCCTGCTGCCCCGCGGCGTGCGCAGCAGCGACGAGATCCGCGGGCTCACGCACGCGGCGGCACGTCCGGGCTGGCCTGCGGACCGGCGCCTGTGGCTGCACACCTGGGACGTGCGCGCCGGGCGGCTCGTGACCTTCGGCCGGGACGGGGCGCCCGCGGCCACCGTCGCCGACGCGGTCGCGGCCTCCTGCGCCGTGCCGTCGTACTACCGGCCCGTGACGATCGGCGGTCGTCGCTACGTCGACGGCGGGATCCGCTCGCTGACGAACGCGGACCTGCTCGCCGGGGAACCGCTCGACACCGTCCTCGTGCTGACGCCGTTCTCCGCCCGCGAGCGCGGGCCGCTGCTCGACACGGCCGTCTACGGCCTGGCCCGGACGGCGACCGCAGCGCGGACCGGCCGCGAGCTCGACCGGCTGCGCGCCGCGGGGATGCACGCGGCGCTCCTGACGCCCGCCCCCGCGGACCTCCGCGCGATGGGCCTCAACCCGATGGACCGGGGTCGCAGCCGCCGCGTGCTCGAGACCGCGCACGCCTCGGTCGCCGCCCGGCTCGACGCGACGCTCGACGGCGTCCCGCTGCCCGCCGCGCGCCGGCGGCGGCGCCGCCATCTGCGCCTGGCGGCGTAGCCGCGGCCGGCTCCCGGACCCGTCCCGCCGGTGGCGGTCGGTACGGTGCGGGACGTGGTCCGCCCGACCCCACCCAGCCCGACCCCGCGCCGTCCACGCCCCGAGCCGTCCGCGTGACGCTGCTCGACGCGCTCCCCGACGAGCCGACCCCCGACGCGCTCTACGACGCCTTCACCGCCTGGGCGGCGGACGAGGGCCTGGAGCTCTACCCCCACCAGGACGAGGCCGCGATCGAGCTGTTCAGCGGCGCGAACGTCGTCCTCTCCACACCGACGGGCTCGGGCAAGTCGCTCGTGGCGGTCGCCGCGCACGCCGCCGCCCTCGCCGAGGACCGGCGTACGTTCTACACCGCCCCGATCAAGGCGCTCGTGTCGGAGAAGTTCTTCGCGCTGTGCCGGACCTTCGGGGCCGAGAACGTCGGGATGCTCACCGGTGACGCGTCGGTCAACGCCGACGCCCCGGTGATCTGCTGCACCGCCGAGGTGCTCGCGAACATCGCGCTGCGCGAGGGCGCGGGAGCGGACGTCGGACAGGTCGTGATGGACGAGTTCCACTTCTACGCCGACGGGCAGCGTGGCTGGGCGTGGCAGGTGCCGCTGCTGACGCTCCCCGACGCGCAGTTCCTGCTGATGTCCGCGACGCTCGGTGACGTCCGCGCCATCGCCGACGACCTCACGCGCCGCACCGGCCGCGAGACCGCGCTGATCGCCGACGCGCCGCGGCCCGTGCCGCTGACGCACCGCTGGTCGCTGGAGCCGCTGCACGAGCTGCTCGAGGACCTCGTCGCCGAGGACCAGGCCCCGATCTACGTCGTGCACTTCACGCAGGCCGCCGCGATGGAGCGCGCCCAGGCGCTCCTGTCGGCGAAGCTCTGCAGCCGCGAGGAGCGCGACGCGATCGCCGACGAGCTCGGCGCGTTCCGCTTCACCGCGGGCTTCGGCCGGACGCTGTCGAAGCTCGTGCGGGGCGGCATCGGCGTCCACCACGCGGGGATGCTGCCGCGCTACCGGCGGCTCGTCGAGCAGCTCGCGCAGCAGGGGCTGCTGAAGGTCATCTGCGGCACCGACACGCTCGGGGTCGGGATCAACGTCCCGATCCGCACCGTGGTCCTCACGAGCCTCGCGAAGTACGACGGCACGAAGTCACGGCTGCTGAAGGCGCGCGAGTACCACCAGATCGCCGGGCGCGCGGGCCGCGCCGGGTTCGACACCGCGGGCACCGTGGTCGTGCAGGCCCCCGACCACGTGATCGAGCGGTACCGGGCGCTGCAGAAGGCGGGGGACGACCCGAAGAAGCGCCGCAAGGTCCAGACGAAGAAGCCGGCGGAGGGCGAGATCTCCTGGACCGAGGAGACGTTCGACCGGCTGCGGGAGGCCGCACCCGAGCCGCTGCAGTCCAAGCTGCGCGTCGACCACTCCACGATCCTCAACGTCGTCCACCAGCCGGCCGACCCGATCGAGGCGATGCGCGCCCTCGTGACCGACAACCACGAGGACGAGCGTGGTCGCGCGCGCCTGCTCGAGCAGGCCGTCGCGCTCGGCGACGAGCTGCTCGCCGCCGGCGTGCTCGAGTGGCTGCCCGAACCCGACGAGGACGGCCGCACGCTGCGCCTGGCCGTCGATCTCCAGGAGGACTTCGCGCTCAACCAGCCGCTCGCGTCGTTCGCGCTGCACGCGTTCACGCTGCTGGATCCCGACGAGGAGACCTACTCGCTGGACCTCGTCTCGGTCGTCGAGGCGATCCTCGACGACCCGTTCCCGGTGCTGAAAGCGCAGGCCGGGAAGGCGCGCGGCGAGGCGATCGCCGCGATGAAGGAGGAGGGAATCGAGTACGAGGAGCGCATGGCGCTGCTGGAGGAGGTCACCTACCCGCAGCCGCTCGGGGAGGGCCTGCGCGACGCGCTGCGCGCCTACCGCGAGACGCGACCGTGGCTGCGCGAGTCCGACCTCTCCCCGAAGTCCGTGGTCCGCGACATGTGGGAGTCGGGCCGCAGCTTCACCGAGCTCGTCGCCGCCTACGGCCTGGCCCGCTCGGAGGGGCTCGTGCTGCGCTACCTCAGCGGGGCGTACCGGGCGCTGCGCCAGACGATCCCCGACGAGCTCGGCACCGCGGAGCTCGACGAGCTGATCGACTGGCTCGGCGAGACCGTGCGCCAGACCGACTCGAGCCTGCTGGACGAGTGGGAGGCGCTCACCGACCCGGACGCCGTCGAGCGCGCGGCGGCCGGCGCCCCGGCGCCGCCCCCGCGACCGATCACCGGCAACGAGCGGGCGTTCACCCGGATGGTCCGCAACGCGCTGTTCCAGCGCGTGCAGCTGATCGCGCGCGATGACGCCGACGGGCTCGCGGCGCTGGAGGCGGCGGCCGGGCAGCTGACCGACCCGCCGACCCGGCCGACGGTGACGCGCGCCGACTTCGCCGCGGGTCTCGACGCCCTCTGGGAGGAGTACGAGTGGATCGAGACCGGGCCGGACGCCCGCTCGCCCGAGCTGCTGCTCGTGACGCGCGGCCCGCAGGAGTGGGAGGTGCGCCAGATCCTCTTGGACCCCGACGCCAACCAGGACTTCTCGCTGCTCGTGCGCGTCGACCTCGACGCCTCGGACCTCGCGGGAGAGCCGGTGGTCCGGACCGTCGCGTTCGGCCGGACCTGAGCGCGACGGAACGGCCGGGCGCTAGGCGGAGCGGTCGCCGAGGGTCGGCTTGACCGGCGAGACGAGGTCGCAGACGAGCAGCAGCAGCGGGGCGACGGTCAGCAGCACGACGACGATCAGGGCGAGCGACACGGGGAGACCTCTCGGAGGGGGAACGGTGGTCGGTGACCGCCGGGCTGGTCGTCCCGGCCGTCCCTGCCGGTGTCGGCAGCCGCCGGGCGAACCTTGAGCGCTCGTGGAGTCAGAGCACGCCGACGACGCGGAGCGCCGTCACGAGCACGGCCGCGAGAACCGCCAGCAGGGTGACGCCGACGGCGACCGAGCCGACGACGAGCACGGTGCGGGTGCGGCGCGCGACCGTGCGCCCGCGGTGCCGCACGACCGCGGGGAGCCGCTGCTCCTCGACCAGCTGGACGAGCGCGCCGCGCGCCCCGGTGCCGAACCGCCGGCGCTCGAGCTCGTGCACCCGCGCGGTCCAGCGGACCACGTGCTGCTGCGCCTCGCGGCGGCGGCGCCGGTGGCGCGGGCCCCGGCCGGTGGCACGCAGGCGCCGCTCCCAGTAGCGGAGCGAGGAGCGGGCGTCCTGCAGCTCGTCCTCGAGGTCGTCGGGGGTGCGGGCGGCGAGGCTGGCGATCATCCGATGGTACGCGACGGTGGACGGGGGCCGGCCCGGTCACCGGACCGGGCCGACGAGGGGCTCAGCGGCGGCGACGGCCGCGGCCGTGGTGCCGTCGCCCGGTGATCGCGGCGCCGACCGAGTGCTTGGCCAGGCCGCTGAGGTCGAGCCGGTCGACGAGCCGCTGCAGCTGCCGGCGGTCGCGCGCCGAGAGCGTGCTCGGGCGACCGCCGCTGCGCTTGACGAGCTCGAACAGCTGACGCCGCTCGGTGGGGGACAGGCGCGAGGTGACGTGCGAGTGGGCCTCGCGGCCGACGTCCAGGGCGATGAGCCACGGGACGACCCGCTTGGCCGCGACCCGCGAGGCGGGACGCCGCAGCAGGCTCACCGCGCACCCCGCGCCGTCACGCGGCGCAGCAGCGAGCGGCGGGGCGGGTGCTCGCCGGTCAGGCGGTACTGGAGCTTGCGCGCCAGGGGCGGCGCGACGAGCTTGAGGATCTTCCAGGTGATGCGTCCGAGCAGCTGGTACATGGTGGCCTCCTGATGGGGGAAGAGGTGGCGGGCGGCGGCGCCGGACGGGGCGCCGCCGACCCGGGACGACGGGCTACTTGCCGAGGACGTCCTTGACCTTGTCGGTGACCTTCTCGGCGGTCTCCTTGACCTTGTCGACCGCCTGGTCGACCTGGCCCTCGCGCTTGAGATCGTCGTCACCGGTCAGCTTGCCGGTGGTCTCCTTGGCCTTGCCTGCGAGATCCGTCATGGGTGCTCCTTCGGTGTCGTGATGAGGGGGATGCGACGATCGAGGAGTACCCGCTTGCACGCGCAACCAACCGGGGTGGCGGGCGTCGATGGCGCGTCGGCGCGCCCCGCGTCCGCGACCCTGGAGGGATGAGCGCGTTTCCTCCCGGGTTCTTCGACCGGCTCGACCCGACGCCCGACGCGGCGTTCTACCTGCCCGAGCGGCTCGTGCACCACATCGACGACGAGGCGGTCCGCGCGGTCGGCGATCTGTACGAGGAGCTCGGGGTCGATCGCGGGACCGTGCTGGACCTCATGTCCTCGTGGGTCTCGCACTTCCACGTGCCGCCGGAGGAGCTCGTCGTGCTCGGGATGAACGAGGCGGAGCTGCGCGCCAACGGCGCCGCGTCCCGCTGCGTCGTGCACGACCTCAACGCCGTGCCGGACCTGCCGTTCGACGCCGACAGCTTCGACCACGCGGTCTGCTGCCTGAGCGTCGACTACCTGACCTCGCCGCTGGAGGTCTTCGCCGAGGTCGCCCAGGTGCTGCGCCCCGGAGGCCTGTTCGTCTGCACGTTCTCCAACCGCTGCTTCCCGACGAAGGCGATCCGGGGATGGCTCGCCGCGCGCGAGTCCGAGCGCGTCGCGATCGTGCGCCGCTACTTCGAGCTGACCGACGGCTTCGGGCCACCGAGCGCCGACCTGCGCACGCCACCCCACGGCGACGGCGACCCGCTCTGGGCGGTCTGGGCGGCCGCCCGCTGAGCGGGGCCGCTCAGCCCGGCGGGTGCAGCTCGCGGACGCGCGCGTCCGCGTCGGTGGCGACCTGCGCGCTGGCCTGCGCCACCTCGCGCAGGCGCTCGCGCAGCGCCGGATCGGTCGCGCCGAGGATCCGCGCGGCGAGCAGCCCGGCGTTGCGGCCGTTGCCGACCGCGACGGTCGCGACCGGGACCCCGCCGGGCATCTGCACGATCGACAGCAGGCTGTCGAGGCCGTCGAGGTAGCGCAGCGGCACGGGCACCCCGATGACCGGGAGGACGGTGACGGCCGCCAGCATGCCCGGGAGGTGCGCGGCGCCGCCGGCCCCGGCGATGATCGCCTCGAGGCCGCGCGCCTCGGCCTGCTCCCCGTACTCGATCATCGCCTGCGGCGTGCGGTGGGCGGACACGACCCGCACCTCGTGGGGGATCCCGAGCTCCGCCAGTGCGACGGCGGCCTTCTCCATGACCGGCAGGTCGGAGTCGCTGCCCATGACGATCCCGACGCGCGGGGCGCTCATGCCAGGGCCTCCGCGGCCGCACGGGCCGTCGCGAGGGCAGTGTCGGGATCGGGGCCGGTGGCGTTCACGTGGCCGAGCTTACGGCCCGCGGCCGGCGCCTTCCCGTACAGGTGCACGTGCGCCCCGGGGACCGCCAGCGCGTCGGGGAGGCCGCGCGCCGGGTCACCACCGTCCGCGGGGCCGAGCACGTTGACCATCGCGGCGGCCGGCGCGACGAGCGCCGGGTCGCCGAGCGGCCAGTCCAGGACGGCGCGCAGGTGCTGCTCGAACTGGGAGGTCACGCAGCCGTCGATCGACAGGTGCCCGGTGTTGTGCGGGCGCAGCGCGAGCTCGCAGATGAGGAGCTCGCCGCCCTCGTCGAACAGCTCGACCGCCATCAGGCCCTCGAGACCGACCGCCTCGGCGAGGCGCTCGGCGAGCGCGACCGCGGCGGGCTCCGCGTCGCCGGCGGCGGCGACGACCTCGCGGCAGATGCCGTCCTCCTGGTAGGTGCGCAGGACGGGGAAGGTGGCGACCTGCCCGCCCGGTCGGCGGGCGACGATGACCGCGATCTCGCGGTCGATCGCGACGAGCCGCTCGGCGAGCATCGTGCGACCGACCTGCTCGAGCACGCCGGTCGCCTCGGCGAGGTCGTCGCAGACCCACACGCCGCGCCCGTCGTAGCCGCCCGTCGGGGTCTTCAGCACGAGCGGCCAGCCGAGCGTGTCGCCGGCCGCGGCGAGCTGCTGCGCGTCGTCGACGAGCGTGTGGTCGGGCACCGGGAAGCCGAGCCGCACGAACTCGGCGCGCGCGTGCGCCTTGTCGGCGGCGAGGCGCATGACCCGCGGGTGCGGTCGCACGACGACGCCCTCCTGCGCGAGCGCCTCGAGCGCGTCGAGGTCGACGTGCTCGATCTCGTAGGAGACGACGTCGACCGCCTCGGCGAGCGCGCGCAGGTCACCGGCGTCGTGCCCGGAGCCCTCGATCAGCCGGGCGCCCGCGGCGCCGGCGGCGGAGTCGGCGGCGGAGCCGAGCGCGACGACCTGCACGCCGAGGCCGATCGCGGCCTGGTGGGACATCCGGGCCAGCTGTCCGGCGCCGACGAGTCCGACGCGGGCGGTGGGCGGGGCGGAGCGCTTGGACATCCGCCCGATCTTATGGGGGGCCTAGACCACCTGCGCGGCGGCGTGCCCGGAGGCCCACGCCCACTGGAAGTTGAAGCCCCCGAGGTGCCCGGCGATGTCGAGCACCTCGCCGACGAAGTAGAGGCCGGGCGCGCGGCGCGACTCCATCGTGCGCGGAGAGATCTCCGCGGTGTCGACGCCGCCGAGCGTGACCTCCGCGGTGCGGTAGCCCTCCGTTCCGGCGGGGACGACCTCCCAGTGCGCGAGACGCCCGGCGATCTCCCGCAGCTCGGCGGGCGTGTGCTGCTTCATCGGGCGCGAGCCGAACCAGCGGTCGGCCAGCTGCGCGGCCATCTTCTTCGTGAAGACCTCCGCCAGGACGGTCCGCAGCTCCCCGTCGGGCCGGGCGGCCTGGCGCTCCTGCAGCCAGTCGAGCGCGTCACGGTCGGGCAGCAGGTCGATCTCGACGGCGTCCCCGAGGTGCCAGAACGAGGAGATCTGGAGGATCGCCGGCCCGCTGAGGCCGCGGTGGGTGAAGAGGACGTTCTCGCGGAAGCTGTGCTCGCCGCAGCGCACGACGGCGGCGACCGACGTGCCGGTCAGCTCGACGCACAGCTCCTTGAGCTGGTCGGTGATGATGAACGGCACGAGGCCCGCTCGGGTGGGGAGGACGCGGTGCCCGAACTGCTCGGCGATCTCGTAGCCGAACCCGGTCGAGCCGAGCGTCGGGATCGACAGGCCGCCGGTCGCGACGACGACCGACGGGGCCCGCACGGGGCCGAGGTCCGTCTCGAGCCGGTAGCCGTCCTCGTGGCGCTCGATCCGCTGCACCGACGTGGAGACGTGCAGCTCGACCGCGGCGCGCCGGCACTCCTCGAGCAGCAGGCCGAGGATGTCCTTGGAGCGGTTGTCGCAGAACAGCTGCCCGAGCTTCTTCTCGTGGTAGGGGACGCCATGCTCGGCGACGAGCGCGACGAAGTCCCAGGGCGTGTAGCGGGCCAGCGCGGACTTGCAGAAGTGCGGGTTCTCCGCCTGGGAGAAGTAGTTGGCGGGCTCCGCGTACATGTTCGTGAAGTTGCAGCGCCCGCCGCCCGACATGAGGATCTTCTTGCCGGGCTTGTTGGACCGCTCGATCACGAGCACGCGGCGGCCGCGCCGGCCGGCGGTCAGCGCGCACATGAGACCGGCCGCGCCGGCCCCGATGATCACCACGTCGACGTCGCGCACCCCTGCATCATCGAGGAGCGGGTGGGCGGGCGCGCGCCCGCCCGGCTCGCCTAGGAGCGGCGCACCACGGCGCGCCGCAGGATCGACCGGCCGCCGCGCGGCGTGAGCTTCACCGCGACCCGGCGGGCGCGCCCGGAGCCGAGGCGGCTGCGCCCGCCGGGGCCGACCTTCAGGGTCACCGTGGACGCGCGTCCGGCGGCCAGGCGGTAGGTGCGGGTCGCGATCGTCCGCGGGCGGGTGCCGCGCGTGCGGACCGTCAGCCGCCCCACGCACGTCGTGACGGCGGTGCAGCGCAGCGCGACGCGGATCCGGCGGCTGGAGGGCCGGCGCAGCGTCGTGGAGCGCAGGACGATCCCGCCGGTCGCGGTCGGGGTCGTCCCGGGGCCGGGCAGCGGGGTGGCCGCCGGGGGCGGCGTCGGCACGGTCGCGCGGTCGATCGTCTCGCAGGTCGTGCCCTGGTCGCGGTCGTTCTGGTCGGCGACGAGCACGTCGGTGCCGGGCCCGCAGTCGGCCGTCTCGCCGACCCCGTCGCGCAGCTCGAGGCGGTCGTTGCCCTCCTGCCCGGCCGGGGTGTTCGGTCCGTCGCCGAAGACGAAGTCGGAGTCGGGGCCGCCGATGATGCGATCGTCCTGGCCCTCGCCGATCAGGGAGTTGCGGCCGGCGCCGCCGTCGAGCGTGTCGTTCCCGGCCCCGCCGATGAGGTTGTCGGCGCCGCCGGCGCCGACGAGCACGTCGTTGCCCGCGGCCCCCTCGACGTAGTCGTCGGCCTCGGTGCCGACGATCGTGTCGTCGAACTCGGTCCCGGTGACGCGCTCGAAGCCGGGGAAGACGTTGTCGCCGTCGGGGGTGTCGCCCGGCTTGCCGTCGAAGGTCAGCGTCAGCGGCTGGCCGGTCGCCGTGTAGACGAGCTCGTCGCGGCCGTCGCCGGGGATCAGGGTGTCGGCGCCGCGGGTCGGGGGCACGACGGTCGACCCGACCCCGTTCTCGGGATAGAAGGTGTCGTCGCCCGGCCCGCCGTCGAGGACGTCGGCGCCGCCGTAGGAGGCGAGCGTGTCGTTGCCGGGGCCGCCCGCGATCGCGCCCGGGTCACCCGGGCTGGTGAGCGTGGCGGCGTCGTCCATGTCGCCGAGGTCGATCGCGAAGCCCGGGTGGACGTTCGGGTTCGTGCCGAACTGGCAGCGCATCGAGCGGCCCGACGGGGAGGCGTCGGCCGCGCAGCCGCTGCCCGCGGCGGGCGTGATCGGGTTGGTGTCGTTGATCACCACGTCCCACTGGCCCCGGGAGAACGTCGTGTAGGCGCTCATCTGGTTCGTCTCGCCGGGCGCGGCGGTGAAGGTGTAGACGTTGCCGCTGCGGCTGAGCGTGCCGGCCGACGCGGGTGCGACGGCGGTCAGCAGCGCGGCGCAGACGGCGAGGGAGACGGCGAGGATCGAGCGCATCCGGGCCGCTCTACCCCGATCCCCGGTCGTCCGACACCTGCGGCGCGGGCGACGTGGCGCACGCGCCCGCCGCTCAGCGGCCGTCCCAGAACGACGTGCGCATCGCGGCGCCCTTCTTGTTCAGGCCGATGTGCACGCTGCGCCGGTGCGGTGAGCGGCCGCGGTAGCGGCGCAGCTGCCGCGTCGGGTTGGCCGAGGACCAGACGCGACCGTCGTAGATGATCTCCTGCACGCCCATGCGGCGGGCCAGGGAGTAGTCGTCGGCGAGCAGCTGCTCGATCAGGTCGAGCGCCCCCGCCTCGGAGGTCGGGACGGCGTCGACCGCCCGGCCCTCGGAGTGCAGGTCACGGCGCTGCCCCTTGCGCGGCCGCTTGCCGCAGCGGTAGATCTGCTCGATCCGGCGGATCGGGACGCCGCTCTCCTCGCGCAGCCAGGTCCGCAGCGCGCGGGCGCCGGAGCTCGACCCGCCGCGGCAGCCGCGGCCCGGCCGGTCGAAGCGCAGCCCGTCGTTGGGACCGAGCTCCTCGGTGCTTCCGGGGTCGGTCCCCGGGTCGCAGGAGGGGTCGGCGCACGGCGGGCTCTCGCAGACCGTGGGGTCCTCGAGGCACGGGTCCGGCGGGACCTCGCAGACCGTCGGGTCGGCGCACGGCTCCGGCGTGGGGGTGGGGGTCGGCTCCGGCTCCGGGGTGGTGCTGCTCTTCGGGACGCGGTTGCAGAGGCCGCGGTCGGTCTCGGGACAGACGCGCATCGACGACGCGCGGTCGTTGAGCGCACCGATGTCGAAGTAGGTGGTGCGGCCGACCGCGCAGAACGAGCCGGTGTCCCCGTCGCCGTAGTTGAGCGGGTCGAACAGGCGCGCGCACCAGCCGCCCGCGACGCCGAGCGAGGAGCGGTCGTTGTTGACGTTCCTCGTCTCGCCCGAGCGCGCGAGGAACGCGCGGAAGTCGGGCCGGTCGTCCTCCCCGGTGAAGCCGACCTGGATGGTCTGGCCGCCGCAGCCCTTCTCGGCCCAGAGCTGCACCTTGGCGGCGTCGCTCTTGGAGCCCTGGGTGCAGGCGGCGCTGGCCGGTGAGGCGGTGCCACCGGCCGCGAGCAGCAGCAGGGCGGCGAGGAGCAGGAGCGGGAGGGGGCGTCGCATCGCGGGCGCCATACCCCGACGGCGCGCCTCTCACGCCATTCATACCGTCGTCCTGCCGTCCGACGCCCGAACGCGTGCCACGCTGCGGCGAGCGGACCGTCCAAGCGGCCGCGGTCCAGATCATGCTCCGACTCCTCCTCGCCCTCACGGGCACGACGTGCGCGTTCGCGCTCGCCCTCGTGCTCGCCTCCGCGCCCGCCTCCGCCGTGGCGCCCGACTGCCTCGCGGGCTCCACGCCGCTGGGCGCCGCGACCGGCTGGACCGAGTTCGTCGCCGGCGACGGCCAGCGCGGATCGGAGTCGGAGGGATCGATCGCCTACGGCGGCAACCTGCCCGCCGGCGGGATGACCGTCGGCACGCGGCTGACCGGCGGACCGTCGGTCCCGACGCTCGTCGTCGCCGGGACGGGCGGCTCGTTCAACCTCCAGCGCGGCAGCGCGTTCATCGGCACCCGGACCGGGAACGTCAACTTCAACGGTGGCGGCTCGTACCTCGCGGCGAACCCGATCGACTTCGCCGCCGCCTTCACCGACCTGCGCGCGCGATCCGACGCCTGGGGCGCGCTCGCCGCGACCGGGACCGCGGACGTCGTCGACTCCGTCACGACGGGCACCGCGCTGGGCGGCAACGTGCTGTGGCTGCGCGGCAGCGACCCGCGGCTGAACCTCTTCCGCGTCACCCCGGCCCAGCTCACCGGGATCCGCGCGACGTTCGTCGACGTCCCCGCCGGTGCGACCGCGCTGATCACCGTCGTCGGCGCGGGGTCCGTGACGATCGAGGGGGAGACCCGCTTCCGCGACGGTGCCACGTTCCGCCAGCCCGACGACGCGCCCGTCGCCGACCGCGTCGCGCGGACGATCTGGAACCTGCCCGACGCCACCGCGGTCGACCTGCGGACGGGCTCGGCCTTCGGCGGCACGGTCCTCGCACCGCGCGCCGCGGTCGTCGCGTCCGCGGTCGGGCACAACAACGGGCAGGTCATCGCCGCGTCGTTCCGCTCGAACTTCGAGACGCACCGCTACGAGTTCCCGACCGCCGGGTGCGTCCCCGCGCTCGCACCCCCGACGCCCACGCCGACCCCGACGCCCACCCCGACGCCCGTGGCAGAGGCTGTGCTCACGACGACGAAGGTCGCCGACCGCTCCGCGGTGCCCGCCGGCGAGACCGTGACGTTCACGATCACCGTGCGCAACACGGGCACCGCCGACGCGACCGACGTGCGCGTCGCCGACGACGTGCCCGACGGGCTGACGGTCACCGCCGTCTCGACCCCGTGCACCCGGTCGGCGAACGCGGTGCGCTGCGCCCTCGGCACGCTCACGCCCGGCGCGTCGCGGGCCGTGACCGTCACCGCCCGCGCCGACGCGCTCCCGACCGGCGGGGCCGGGGACGAGCTGACCGTCGCCAAGGCCGAGCAGCACGTCTCCGTCGCCGGCGGGTCGACCGCGACGGCGACGCTCGGGTGCGCCCCGGGCAGCTTCCCCTCCGACGCCGCCTTCCGCCTCGACGCGACCGACCAGGGCGCGGGCGCTGCGGCGGACGTCGCGGTGCTCGGTCCGACGCTCGGCAGCGACGGCCGCTACACGGTCGAGGTGCGCAATGGCACCACCGGGCAGGCGCAGGGCAAGCTCCTGGTCGTCTGCCTGCCGCAGCGCACGACGGGCGGCCGGGCACTCGTGGCCTCGGCGCCGGTCGAGGTCACGCGCACGCTGCCCGCCGGTCGCGCGACGGTGCCCGTGGCCTGCGTCGCCGGGCGGATCGCGATCGCCCCGTCGGTGCGCGTCGTGAGCGGCACCGCGACGGTCGCGGCGTCGGTGCCTGACGGCCTCGCCGGGCGCGTCCTGCACCTCGACGTCGCGCCCGCCGGCGCCACGGTCACGGTCGCCGTGCGGTGCCTGTCGCCGACGACGACCGCGGTCGACGGGCGGACGGCGACCCTGTCGCTGCGGCCCGTGACGCAGCCGGTCACCGTGCCGGCCGGCGCCCGCCGCGACGTGACGGTGTCCTGCGGGGACGCCGAGAAGGGCATCGTGGCCGGCTGGCGGCTGGACGACGGGCTGCACGCGCTGGGCAACGACCCGCAGCCGAAGGTCCGCGTCTTCCGCCTCGACAACCCGGGTGGCGTCGAGCGCTCCGGCACGCTGCACCTCCTGTGCCTCGGGGTCCGCACCGTCGACGGCTCGCCCGCGTCCCGGACCGTCACGAACACCGCCACGGTCACGACCACCGCCACCGCCGGTCCCGGCAGCGTCCTCGGCGACACGGCCACCGTCCAGGTGCTGCCGCCGACGGTCGGCCTGCGCTCCGCGCGGCGGACCGCCACCGGCGTCACGACGGCGGTCCGCTGCCGCCGCGCGTGCCGCGGCCGGGTCGAGGTCCGCACGACCGCCGGTCGCCGACTCGCCGCGCGGCCGTTCCGGGCCTCCCGCGCCCGCACCGTGACGGTCCGCCTGCGGGTTCCCGGGCGCCACCGCACGGTCCGGGTCGTCGTCCGCGACGTCCGCGGCCGCACGGTGGCCAGCCGCATCGTCCGGCGCGCCCGCTGAGGCGCCGCTAGGCGGCCGAGCCGTCCCGCCGGGCCTGCGCGAGCACGGTGGCGAACAGCTGCGGTCCGTCGATCCCGGCCGCCCGGGCCATGACGGCGAGCACGCTGCTGCGCGCGAACGAGCAGTACAGCCCGGCCTCCAGGAACCACGGCTCGCCCGCCGGGTCGATCCGCAGGTCGAAGAGCCCGTAGTGGCGGCAGCCGAGCGCCCGGTGGCAGCGGCGGGCCGCCTCGTGCACCGCCGGGAGGACCGGGTCGTCGGCGGCGACGATCCACGCCCGGTCCTCGGTCTTCGCCATGAGCGCCAGGTCGCCGTCGTCCCGCCGTCCGAGCTTGTCGTCCGCCGTGCGGATCTCGTCCAGCGCGTACTCCTCGACCGGCAGGACCACGAGCTCGCCGTCGCGCACGAGCGTGCCGCAGCGGACCTCGCGGCCGAGCGGGACGTACGCCTCGACGAGCACCTCGTCGTCGTGCGCGAAGGCGGCGGCCACCGCCCCGGCCAGCTCGTCGCGGTGACGGACGAGCGCGACGCCGTGCGAGTTGTCGGCCGCCGCGGGCTTCACCACCACCGGCAGCTCCGGCAGCCCGTCCAGCGGATCGCCGGCGCGCAGCGCGACCCCGGCGGGGACGCGCACGCCGGCGGCGGCGACGACCGCCTTCGCGCGGGCCTTGTCGGCGGTCAGCGCCATCGCCTCCGGCGGGTTGCCGAGCACCGGCACGCCGAGCACGCGCAGCAGCGCGCGGTGGTCGGTCATGCCGCTGCGGCAGAACATCTGCGGGACGGCGACGTCGGGCGCCAGCTCCGCGATCCGCGCGAGCGCGCGGGCGACGGGAAGCGCCGGGGCGGCGGCGAGCGCGTCGGGGTCGAGCGTCGCGCCGGGGAACCGCCACGACCCGTCCGGGGCGACCGCGGCGACGTGGTGCTCGTAGCCGGGGACGTCGAGGACCTCGAGGGCGTCGCGCGCGTAGAGGTGCGAGAGCTCCTCCAGGAACGGGCTCTGCGCCGAGCCGACGAGATGCAGGACGCGCACGGGCACCGGGTCAGTCCCCGGCGGGCTCGACGAGCTTGCCGATGTTGAAGTCGATCCGCACCCACGGCCGGTGCGCGCGGAGGTTTCCCAGCAGCAGCGACGGGATCTGCAGGTGGTGCACGAGCAGGAACGGCAGCGGGTCGTCCCAGTCGAAGATCGCGTCGGTGCCGCGCCACAGGGTGCGCAGGCGCTCGGGCGCTGTCCGCGGCCGGGACAGCAGCCGCCACAGCTCCCAGTACAGCCAGTAGGTCGGGCGGCTGCCGGGCAGCGGCCGGACCGGCGGCAGGTCGTCGTCCTCCAGGTAGGCGCGCGCCACGTCGGGGTGGTCGTGCAGCATCGTGATCGCCGAGTGCGTGCGCGGGTTGCACTCGATCGCGTACACGCGACCGTCGGTGCGCGAGCGCAGGAAGTCGAACGAGTACTGCCCGGTGAGCCGCAGCCGCCCGACGAGCTCGCGGACCCACGCGTCGATCTCGGGCACGTCGACCATCTCGTAGTTGAGCTGGAAGGCGGAGGACTCGCAGCACAGGTGCACGCGCACGCGACCGTCCCGCACGGTCGTGTGGGTGCAGTACTCCTGGCCGTCGACGAACCGCTGCAGCACCCAGGGCTGCTCCGGGGAGATCGGGAGGTCGGCGACGAACGCGCGCGTCTCCTGCCGGCTGGGGCGCGGCAGCGGCGTCAGGTCGAGCCGGTGGACCGGGTCGTAGGGGATGCTCTTCAGGACGTAGTGGCCGCCGTCCTGCGGGGCCGGCACGTCGAGGACCTGCGCGGGATCGGTGATGCGGTGCGCCTCGGGGACCGGCAGGCCGAGCGACGCGGCGAGCTCGGTGAACGACGCCTTGTCGTCGAGGCCGGCGATCGTCTCCTCGTCGCCGTGGACGACCTCGCAGAGCCCGTCCAGGGCGGCCCGGGCGCGCGCGTCGTGCAGGCTCGACACCGGGCTGCAGACGGGCACGTACACGTCGACGCCCTCCTCGCGCACGATCCGCACGAGCGCGTCGACGTAGCCGGGGTCCTCCGGGGGCGGGACGGTGCGGAAGACGTCGACCGCGGCGGAGAAGCGGTGGCCGCTCCAGCGGTACTTCGGGGCCTCGACCAGCACGACGCGGTGCCCGGCGGCGTGGAAGGAACGGGCCAGCTGCAGCGCCTTCGTCATCTTCCCGCCGCTGAGCAGCACCGTGCGCGGCCGGGCGGCCGGTGTCGCCCGTGGTGGTGCGGGGACGCCGCGGGCCCGGCGGATCGCGCCGCGGGCGAGCGCCGCGCCGGTCAGCGCGGCGTTCAGCGGCAGGGCGAGGGTCAGCAGCCCGAGGGTCGCCGCGGTGCGCGCGTCGGTGCGCAGCGTGCCGCTCACGCCACCCGGCGGATCAGCGTGACGCCGTCGCGCAGCGGCACGAGCACCTGCTCGACGCGCGGATCGGCGGCGACCGCGGCGTTGAACGCGGCGATCGCCGCGCCGTTGGGCGAGGCGTCCGCGCCATCGCGGGTCCACGGCTCGCCCTGCATGAGCGTGTTGTCGACGCAGACCAGTGCGTTCTCGGCGAGCAGGTCACCGTCGAGCAGCGCGTCGAGGTAGGCGCGGTAGCCGCCCTTGTCGGCGTCGACGAACACGAGGTCGAACCGCTCGCCGGCCCGGACGAGGTCCGCCAGGCCGTCCGCGGCCGGTCCGACCCGGACCTCGATCCGCGCGCCGGCGGGGGAGGCCGCGAAGCACTCCTGGGCCAGCGCCGCGACGCCCGAGTCGAGCTCGAGCGCCACGAGCCGCCCGTCCTCCGGCAGCGCCTCGGCCATCGCGAGCGCCGAGTACCCGGTGAAGAGCCCGACCTCGAGGATCGAGCGGGCGCGGGTCGCGTGCACGAGCGTCTTGAGGAACTGCCCCTCGACGTGCCCGGAGAGCATCTCCTGCTCCAGCGGGCCGTCGAGGGCGTCCCAGTCGTGCTCACGGGTGCGCCGGGCGAGCGCGGCGAGGGCGGGGGACTCCGGGGTGGTCACCGCCTCCACGTACGGGTCCAGGCCGGCGGCCAGGTCGCGGAGCTCCCGCAGCTCGGCGAGCAGCGCGTCGTCCTGCCCGCCCGATGCCGCGACCCGCTCGCAGACCTCCGCGAGCCGGGCGGCGAGGATCCCGCCCGGCGTGACGGGGCGCGGTGCGGTCGCGGCGTCGGTCCGGCCGGTCATCGTCGGGGCCCTACCGTGGCTCGCCGGCGGGCGCCGAGGTCCACATCTCGACGCCGTCGCCCTCGCGCGGGAGCGCCGCGCAGAGCTCGCGGTGCACGTGCAGCATGCGGGTGAGCTCCTCGTGGGTGACGTCGTTGAGGAAGAACGTCGTGCCGATCGGGCTCGGGAGCGCGGCGCGCAGGAGACCGTCGCGGGTCTGGGTGATCGACTCGGTGCCGCGGGCGATGAGATCTGGCGTCAGGTACGGGCTGTCGATCGCGAGGCCGAGGCCGCTCATGAGCGCCAGCACGCGGTCGCGGTCCTCGACCGTGATGTGCCCGAGCTGCTGCGCGACGGTGGCCGAGTAGGCCATGTCGATCGTCACCGCGTGGCCGTGGAACATCGGCTCCTGCGGCGCGAGCTCGAGCGTCGGGCTCCAGGTGTGCCCGTAGGCGATGACGCGGTCGAGGTCGAGCTCGTGGAGGTTCGGGACCTCGAGCTCGAGCATCGCGTGGATCGCGTCGTAGGTGACGCGGTGGCCGATCTCGCGCAGCTCCGGCGTCCCGCCGACGAACCCGAAGTGCGACTCGAGCAGCGCCTCGCCGTGCTCTTCGAGCATCCGGAACAATGGCTCGTGCGAGACGACGGCGATCTTGACGAGCTCCGCCATGCCGTTGCGGATCTGGTCCTCCGGCAGCGTCGCGAGGAACGAGAAGTCGAGCAGCACCTGCTGCGAGGCGTGGTAGGCGCCGAGCCGGTTCTTGTAGTGCCCGTGGTTGACCGCGACCTTGATCGCCACGCTCGCGTCGACGAGGCCGATGAGCGTCGTGGGGATGCGGATGTAGTTCGTGCCGCGCCGGTACGTGGCGCAGGCCAGGCCGGCCACGTCGGTCGTGAGGCCGCCGCCGACGACGAGCACCGGCTCCTTGCGCAGCAGCCCGAACTCGCCGAAGGCGTCGACGATCCGCTCGAGCGTCCGCAGCGACTTCTCGGTCTCGCGGATGCCGACCGGGACGAGCGTCAGCGCGATGTCGTGGTGGGCGAAGTACGCGTCGATCTGGTCGCGGTAGAGCCCGAGGACCTTCTCGTCGATGACCATCAGGCAGCGGCCGAAGGACCGGTAGGTGTCGGCCAGCTCGGGGTTCTCGGCGGAGAAGACCCCGTCGACGTAGAGGAGGCTGAAGTCGATCCGCTCGTAGCCCTCGACGTGGAAGGCGCGGTCGGTCGCGGTGAAGGTCGCCTGCGGCGTGCTGCTGCTCATGGTGGGGGGCTCTTTCTCGAGGGGGAGAGGGAGGGTGGGGTCAGGCGGGGAGGAGGGCCCGCAGGTCGTCGAAGGCGAGGTGGTCCACGACGGCGGTCGCGGCGGTGAAGTCGTGTCCGGCCGTGTTGGCGTTGGGGAACGCGGCGCAGCGCACGCCGGCGTCGGCCGCGGCGGCGACGCCGCCGACGTTGTCCTCGATCGCGAGGCACTGCTCGACGGGCTCGCCGAGGGCGCGCAGCGCGTGCCGGTAGGCGTCGCCGTCGGGCTTGGGGTGCTCGACGTGCGAGAGGTCCAGGACGACGTCGAACCAGGAGGCGGGCAGGTCGTCCTGCACGGCGGCGAGGACGGCGGCGACGTTGGCGGCCGACGTGGTGGTCACGAACGCCACGCCGAAGCCGCTGGCCTTGGCGTCGCGGATGGTCTCGGTGACGCCGGCCCGCGGTCGCAGCTGCGCCTCGGCGAGCAGCTGCTGGAAGCGGGCGGTCTTCGTGGCGTGGACGGCGGCGGCGTCGACGGTCTCGCCGCTGGCCCGGGCCTGGTCGGCGATGCGCTGCTCACCGCCGCTGGAGGCGAGCAGCTCGCGGTAGGCGTCGCGGTCCCAGTGCCAGTCGAGGCCGTGCTCGCGGAAGGCCGCGTTGAACGCCTCGCGCTGGATCTCGGACGTGTCCGCGACGGTGCTGATGGAGCCGAACAGCAGGGCCGGCATGTGCTCTCCTCGGGAACGGCGGGACGGAATGGCCCGGGTACGGCGCGTCCCGGAGGGCGGATCGCCCGGACGTTGCGCGGTGGTGGACGGACGACGCCCGCCGACGGCCCTGCGCCCGGGGGCGGGCCGAGGACGCGCTCGCGGTCCTCACGGGTGCCCGGGGATGCGGGGAGGGCGCGAAAACTGTCGTCGTGGTCGACGCTTCCGCCCTGCGGGACGACCTGTCCGGACGATCTGTACGGCCAGGCGGTGGCGCGACGACCCGGACGACACACCGGTCTCCCGACCGGTTCGTCACCTGGCGCATCGACGGCCGTCGGTGTCGTCGCGACGGGCCCGCCGGGAGCCTCAGCTCAGCGGTCGTTGAGCAGCGGGCGCAGGTCCTCGAGCTTGTCGTAGGCCCACCAGAGGTAGTGCTCGGTCCCACCCTCGCGCAGCGGGTGCAGGTCCTCGTGGTCGGGGTCGGCCTTGAACGCCTCGAACGCCGCGGCGCTCGGCCACTCCACGAGCACCATCGCCTGACGGGGCGGCACGTCGCCACTGCTGGCGGTGTCCTCGGAGAGCCGGCCCAGCGCGACGACCCGCCCGCCGTGCTTGCCGACCGCGTCGACGGAGCGCCGCGAGTACGCCTTGTAGTCGTCGTTGGGAGCGAGGTCGAAGAGGTTCAGGGCGTAGACGGGAGCCATGGCGCGACCCTACCCCGGCCTGGCCGCCCCGGTCACCGACCCGCCCCGCGTGGACGGCCCGCCGATCCCCGTCCGGGCCGCGCCCGTATCCGCCTGCGATGGACGTCTCGTTCGCCGCCGCCGCGATGGAGCAGGTCGACGCCGCCACCCACGACGGCTGGCCCGACCCGCTCGTCGCCGCGCTCGCGCTCCACGCCGACGCGGGCGCGGTCCAGCTGACCGCCGCCGCGGCCGTGCTGGGCGGCGTGCTGGCCGCCGACGGCGTGTCCGCCGGGACGCGACGCACGGTCGCCGAGCAGCTCGTGTGGACGGCGATGCGGTGCGCGGCCCCGCCCGCGCCGGGGGCGCTCGAGGACCGGGTGCGCGCCGCGCGCGAGGCGGTCGCCGAGGGCCGCTGGGTCCCCGGGGAGGACGAGTCGCCCGCGGAGGCGATGGGCGAGCTGTTCGCGCTGGCCGCCGACGCGGCCGGCACCCACACGGGCTGAGCCAGCCCCCGCGCAGATGGCGCGTCAGCATCCGTCGGCGACCGCGACTCGCTGCGCAAAACGGGGTTGTAGCGTGCCGACCAAACCACGTGAGAAGGAGCTCAGGTGCCCACCTGTTCCCCCATCCGCCGCGCGGCGCTCGCCGCCGGCATCCTGACCCTCGCCGTCCCCGCCGCCGCCTCCGCGACCGTCACCCAGCAGGTGCAGAACGACGGCAGCGTCTACACGAACATCACACCGGGCCTCGCGATCACCAACGTCGAGCCGCGGGTGACGATCGTCGCGGCCAGCGAGGACCTGCCCAAGTACTACAAGTACACGGTGGTCGGGCCGAACGGGGCGCCGGTCGCGGTCGACAACGCGTGCCTGAAGCTCCAGTTCGGGCCGATCGCCCGGCTCGTCCAGTACGTCGGCAACGGCACGTACACGATGACGACGACGCTCTACAGCGACAACGCGTGCGCGACGCCCACGACGGGCGGCGCCACCGGCCAGTTCACGATCAACGCGGCGGCCGCGATCCAGACGCCGACGACGCCGCTGCTGACGCGCGACCCCGGCTCGTTCGCGCGCAAGACCTACTCGTTCCCGACCGGCGTGACCGTCAACGCCCGCCAGGAGATCCTCTACAAGAACTTCGGCGTCTTCGACCCGACGGTCGGGATCTCGGGCGCCACGCCGACCGACTCGCTGTTCTCGCTCAACGGGGCCGCCCAGGTGACGTTCCCGGCACCCGGCCGCTACACGTTCACGACCCGCGCCAAGGGCGGCTCCACGCCGGCGTACACGCCGTGGACGGCGCCGCAGTTCGTCGACGTGAAGGGCCCGTTCGACCTCGACTCGACCCGCTACATCGACAACCGCGGTCCGAGCTACCGGATCCGGCTGAAGTTCCGGGAGAACGTCAACGGCAAGGTCCGGCTGCGACTGCGCAAGTCCGGGAAGTACCGCACGATCGGCACCGTCACGGCGAAGAACGGCGTGCTGACCAAGCGCTTCACGGCGCGGTCGTCGGGCCGCTACCAGCTGCGCGCGGAGTTCCAGGGCTCGGCGCTCGTGGCCCCGGGCACGATCACGCTCGGCTTCCGGGTCACCCGCCGCTTCATCTAGCCCGGCGGTGCGGCGGGGCTCCGGTCGCCCGGGGTCCCGCCGGCGCGCGGTGCGGCTCAGCCGCCGGTCGCCGCGTCCCACATGAACGCGAGCTGGGTGATGAGCGCGTCGGCGTCGACCGCTGGGCGCAGCACCTGCGTCGTGATCGAGCTCTCGGTCATGTAGATCAGCGTGTACGCGCGGGCGCGGACCGACTCCTCGTCGAGGTCCGGGTTGCCTGCACGCACGCGCGCCTCGCCGCCGGGGCGGAATCGGGCGTGGAAGGCGCCCCAGAACTCGGCGACGTCGGCGTCGTAGGTCGCGGCCTCGACCACGGCGCTGAGCGTCGTCGCGTGCTTCTGGAAGACGGCGAGCACGCCCTCGAGCGTGTCGCGCACGTCCCCGTCGGCGGACTCCAGCCACGGCACCGCGACCTTCGCGAGGTCCTCCTCGAACTCGACGCCGAGCCGCAGGACCAGCGCCCGCTTGTCGCGGAAGTACGAGTAGAACGTCGGCCGCGACAGGCCGGCGCGCTTGACGATCTGGTCGATCGACAGCTCGGCGAAGGGCAGACCCTCGGCGAGCAGGCTGAGGGTCGCCTCGAGGAGCGCGTCCTCGGTCGCGCGACGCGCTCCGGCGACCTGCGCGCGACGGGAGAGAACGGCCATCGGTAGAGCGTACTGCCCGGCTTGTCGCAGTGACAAGACGGGGTGTCAGATTGCGGCGGCGCTCAGCCGGCGCCGGCGGCCGGGGCGCGCAGCAGGGCGGCCAGCGCGGTGTCCGGGTCGGCGAGCTCGGCGGGCTGCGGCGAGAGGCCCTGCCCGATCGCGCGCTTGCTGAACATGAACTCCTGCGGCCGGTTCACGCAGTCGGCGGCGATCAGCGCACCGCGGCGGTAGTAGAAGCAGGCGAACGACCGGCCCTCGGCAGGATCGCCGCGCAGCACGACCTCGTCGTAGCCGGTGCTGAGGCCCGCGATCTGGAGCTTCAGGTCGTACTGGTCCGACCAGAACCAGGGGAGGGCCCCGCCGGGCTTCTCGATGCCGCAGATCGCGCCCGAC
Organism: Paraconexibacter algicola; assembly: GCF_003044185.1. Lineage (GTDB taxonomy): Bacteria > Actinomycetota > Thermoleophilia > Solirubrobacterales > Solirubrobacteraceae > Paraconexibacter > Paraconexibacter algicola. The sequence goes on along the minus strand of NZ_PYYB01000004.1, from coordinate 265,540 downwards.
ACGAGCTTCGCCTGCTCGACGGCGCTCGGCACGCTCTCCAGGCGCAGGCGCCGGTCGTAGCGGGCGTGGAAGCCGCTCGCGCAGTCCCCGGCCGCGAAGACGGCCGGATCCTCGGTGCGACCGTGCGCGTCGACGGCGATGCCGTCGTCGACGGCGAGTCCGGCGTCCCGGGCGAGCTCGACGTTCGGCACCACGCCGATGCCGACGATGACGAGCTGGGCGTCGAGCGTGGAGCCGTCGGAGAGCCGCACGCCGCGCACGCGGCCGTCGCCCTCGAGCGCCTGCACCGCGGTTCCGACGCGCACGTCGACCTGCTCCTCGCGGTGCACGCGCTCGTAGAACGCGGAGACCTCCGGTGCGGTGACGCGCTGCAGGACCCGGTCGGCGACCTCCAGCACGGTCACGTCGACGCCGAGCTTGCGCAGCGACGCGGCCGCCTCCAGGCCGATGTAGCCGGCGCCGACGATCACCGCGCGCCGCGTGTCGGCGAGGCTCCCGCGGATTGCCTCGATGTCCGCGGCGTCCCGCAGCTGGTGGACCCCGGCGAGGTCGCTGCCGGGGATCGTCAGCCGGCGCGGCCGCGCGCCGAGACACAGCACGAGCCGGTCGTAGGCGAGCGTCCCGCCGTCGTCGAGCGCGACCGTGCGGGCCGCACGGTCGATCGCGGTGACGCGGCCCTGCCGGAACGTGACCTGCTGCTTGTCGTAGAAGTCCGCCGGGCGGATCAGCAGCTCGTCGAGGGACGTGGCCCCGGCCAGGTACGTCTTCGACAGCGGCGGTCGCTGATAGGGGAGGGAGGGCTCGTCGCCGACGAGCAGGATCTCGCCGGCCCAGCCGTCCTGGCGCAGGCTCGCGCACAGCTGCGCGCTGGCGTGGCCTGCGCCGACGACGACGATCCGCTCCGCGCCCATCGTTGCTGCCCTCCGTCGACGGCGCCGCTCAGGCGGCGGCCGGCTCCTCGGCGGGCTCGGCGCTCTCCTGCGGCGCGCTCCGGGCGGTCAGCTGCACCATCATCTTCGAGTAGCCCTTGACGAAGTTCGACTGCACGTACTCGGGCTCGCCGACGACGTCGATGCGGTCGAACCGCGCGAGCAGCTCCTCCCAGAGGATCCGCAGCTGCATCTCGGCCAGGCGGTTGCCCATGCAGCGGTGCACGCCGAAGCCGAACGACATGTGGTTGCGCGCGTTCGGGCGGTCGATGAGGAAGGCGTCGGGGTTCTCGAACTTGCGCTCATCGCGGTTGCCCGACGCGTACCACATGATCACCTGGTCGCCCTTGCGGATGAACTGCCCGCCGAAGTGGACGTCCTCCTTGGCGACGCGACGCATGTAGGCCAGCGGGGTCTGCCAGCGGATGATCTCCGAGACCATGTTCGGGATCACCGACGGGTCGGCCTTCAGCTTCTCGAACTGGTCGGGGTTCTGGCTGAGCGCGAGGACGCCGCCGGTCATCGAGTTGCGCGTGGTGTCGTTGCCGCCGACGATCAGGAGCGTGAGGTTGCCGAGGAACTCCATCGGCTTCTTGATCAGGTCCTTCGTGTCCTCGGAGGTCTGCATCAGCGTGATGAGGTCGAAGCCGTCGGGCTCGCCCGCGGCCCGGCGCGCCGCCTTGTCGTGCCAGAGCGCGACGAAGCTGCGGGCGAGCTCCTCGCCGGCGGCGAACATCTCGTCCTGGTGCGTGGTGCCGCCGGTGCCCTCCGCGGTCCCGCTGATGGTGTCCGACCAGTAGGTGAGCTTGCGGCGCTGCTCGTAGGGGAAGTCCAGGAGCGTCGCGAGCATGCGGCCGGTGATCTCGATCGAGACACGGTCGACCCAGTCGAACGGCTCGTCGGTCGGCAGGGAGTCGAGGACCTCCTGCACCCGCTCGCGGATGAGGCCCTCCATCTCCTTGAGGTTGCGCGGCGCGACGACGCCCTGGACGGCCTTGCGCTGCACGTCGTGCTTGGGCGGGTCCATCGCGATGAACATCTCGATCTCCAGCGGCGGCTGCCCGAGCACGATGTACGGCTCGGCGGAGAAGACCTTCGGGTTGGAGTCGACGGCCTGGATGTCCGCGTACCGCGTGATCGACCAGAACGGGCCGAACGGGCTGTCGGCCAGGTAGTGGACCGGCGCCTCGTCGCGCAGCCGCGCGAAGTACGGGTACCACTTCCCCTGCCGGTTCATGAACGGGTTGCTGAGGTCGATCTCGGTCAGCGGCACGTCGGCGGGGTCGGGGATCGGCTCCTCGGTGAAGACGAGCGGGGTCTCGAGACCCGCGAAGCGCTTCGCCTTCTTCACGAGGTGCGCCGCGCGCACCTGCCGGTCGACGGGGATGGTCGCCTGCACCTTGTCGGTGACGCGGGTCAGCGCCTGGTCGAGCACGGTGTCGATGGGGGTCATGTCTGCGTTCGCCTGCCTCGGTCGGGGTGCCGTTGCGCTACATCTGGAACTCGGGGAGGCGGACCGTCAGACCGTCGAGGTCCGGGGTCGCCGTGATCTGGCACGCGAGGCGCGAGTTCGGCGCGCACTCGGGGGACATCTCGATCATCTGGCTCTCCTCCTCCGAGCGGGTGCCGGTCCTCGCGGCCCACGCCTCGTCGACGATGACGTGGCAGGTGCCGCACGAGGCCTCGCCGCCGCAGTCGCCGTCGATGCCGGGGACGCCGTTGCTCGTCGCGAGCTGCATGAGCGACGACCCGTCCACGAGCTCGATCTCGTGCGTGGTGCCGTCGTACTCGACGAACGTGATGGTGCCCATCGTCTCCCTCTCTCGCTGGTCCGTGCCCGCGCGGTGCGGGGCCTCTCCGCGGCAGACGCTACAGCTCGACTTTCCACCGTGTCAACTCGTAGCGTCAAGGTGGGGGTGACCGCTCCCGGGACGGGCCCGGAAGCGGCGCTCAGCGCACGCGGACGGTCAGCCGGAAGCGCTGGTCGACGGTCCCCTCGGGGCCGACGAGTCGCAGGGCCAGCCGTGTCGTCCCCCGGCCGGTCGCGCGATAGCGCACGACCTTGGTGCTGGACCCACCGACGACCGGCGGACCGTCCTGCGGCTGCTCGGGGGTCTCGACGCGGGAGGAGCGGAACCGCAGCACCGACGGGTCGGGGCGCCGCTCGGTCTCGTAGCGGAAGCCGCAGCTCGCCAGGCAGGCGGTGAGCCGCAGCTCGAGGGTCCGTCCGCGCGCGATCGTGACGACGTCGCCCGAGCGCGCCTGCGTCACCACGGTCGTCCCGGTGGGCGCCGCCGCGACCGCGGGCCCCGGGGTCGCGCCGCACGCGAGCGCGGCGGGGAGGGCGAGGACGACGAGACGACGGGCGGGCCGGGCGGTCATGGCGCCGACCCTAGCCGCGTCTGCGCGATGATGGGACCGCGATGGACGATCTCGACGAGGCGCTGGACGCGGCGATCGCCGCCGCCAACCCGGGCCGGGCACTGCAGGACCTGATCCGCGCCCGGCTGGACCTCGGCGACGGTCCCGACGAGCTCGCGGCCGCGCTCGCCGCGCACGCGTGGACGCTGGGGGAGGAGACCCCGGCCGCGCGTGGGCTCGCCGCCTACGCCGACCGGCTGCGCGCCGGCTGGACGCCGCCCCCGGCCTGAGCGGGTGGCCGCGAGCGCCGACGCGCCCGGCACCGGTGGCCGGGGCGTCGATGGCACGCCGCGCATTCCGGTGTGATGGAATTCACGGTGGTGCACCGGCCCGCAGGGGTGCGGTCGGTGTGGTCGGTTCCAACCAGGGGGTTCCATGTCGTCTCTTCGTCGCGGCGCGTCGCCGACGCGTCGTCTCGCCGTCCGCGCGCTCGCGCCACTCGTCGCGCTCGGTCTCGCCGCGCCCGCGCCATCCGCTGCGGTCACGCTGGAGGGGCCGCCCACGCTGCTGAAGGACTTCCGGCTCACGCCCCCGGGGTCGTCGGACCCGTCGGGGTTCGCGAAGCTCGGCACGCGTCACGTCTTCACCGCCGGGATCCCGGGCGGGGACCGGGGCATCTGGATCACCGACGGCAGCGCCGCGGGCACGACGCTCGTGAAGGCGATCGGCACGGGGACCGCGGCCGCGGACCCGACGTCGTTCGGCACGGTGACCACGCCGTCCGGGGACGTCGTCTACTTCGCCGCCAACGAGGGCACGGGCGGCCGCGAGCTGTGGCGCACCGACGGCACGGCCACCGGGACCTTCCAGCTGAAGGACCTCGCGTCCGGCGACAGCAACCCCGACCAGTTCACGGCGCTCGGTGACGGCTCGACGTTCGTGTTCGCGGCCGAGGCGCCGAACGAGGGCCGCGAGCTGTGGATCAGCGACGGCACGGCGTCCGGCACGACGCCACTGCCGGTCCGCACCGGCCCCGACGGCTCCGGGCCGCAGGACCTCATGCGCATCGGCTCGAAGGTGTACTTCACCGCCGACGACGGCATCAACGGCCGGGAGCTGTGGCGTACCGACGGCACCGCCCCGGGCACCGAGCGGCTGACCGACATCAACCCGGGACCCGGCTCCAGCGACCCGAGCAGTCCCGTGGTGCTGAACGGCGTCCTGTACCTGAACGCCAGCGACGCGCCCAACAACAACGAGCTCTGGAAGGTGGACGGGCTCGCCACGGCGACGCCGACCGTCGCGCTGGTCAAGGAGATCCGCCAGGGTCCCGACGGCGGTGACCCCCGGTTCCCGGTGGTGCTCCAGGGCAAGCTGTACTTCCACGCCGGGGACGAGACGACCGAGCGGGAGCTGTGGACCTCCGACGGCACCGCGGCCGGCACGACGCTCGTGAAGGACATCAACCCGGACGTCGGGGCGTCCAACCCGGAAAGCCTCGTCGTCGTGGGCGACAAGCTGTTCTTCCTCGCCAACGACGGCACCGGCGTGCGCCTCTACGTCTCCAACGGCACGTCCGGCGGCACGACGACCGTCACCTCGGTGGCCTACAACCCGACCCCCGACTTCGGTCAGGGTCGCGCGCTGCTGGCGGTGCCCAACGGGGTCGTCTTCGCGGCCGAGGGTCCGACGGCCTCCGGTGGCCTGTGGTTCAGCGACGGGACCGCGGCGGGGACCCGCCAGCTCGACCCGTCGGGGGCGCCGCGGGCCGCGGTGAGCTTCGGCGATCGCGTCTACTTCCGCACCAGCACGCCGTCGACGGGCGGGGAGCCGTGGGTCTCCGACGGGACGACGGCGGGCACCCGGCTCGTGCGCGACCTCAACCAGCGGACGCCCTCGACCTTCCGCGACGGCGTCGACCCGTTCCTGACCACGGCGGGCGACAAGGCGTACTTCGTCGCCGACACGGGCGGCCTCGGCCCGGAGCTGCACGTGACCGACGGCACCGGCGACGGCACGAGGCTCCTGCGGGACATCCGGCCCGGAGCCACCGGGAGCGACCCGCGGCCGCTGCGGGCGGTCGGGTCGAAGCTGTTCTTCACGGCCAACGACGGCGCGACGGGGACGGAGCTGTGGGTGACCGACGGCACGACCGACGGCACCCGCCTGGTCGCCGACCAGGTTCCGGGCGCGCAGAGCCCGAGCATCACGTCGTCCGTCGCCTTCGACGGCAAGCTCTACTTCGGCGTGGTCGTCCCGGCCGTGCCCAGCGGCTCGCAGGTCGATCTGCGCGCCAGCGACGGCACGGGGGTCTCGATCGTGAAGAGCGTGCCGCCCGCGGCACCGGCGACCTTCGGGTTCTTTCCCATCTCGCTGACGGTCATGGGCGACGCGCTGTACCTCTTCGGCTCCGACCAGACCGACGCCGCGGCGTTCTGGAAGCTGCCGAGGGGCGCGAGCGAGCCGGTCAAGATCAGGCCCATCCAGCGCCCGACCGACGCGGGTCCCGTGGCGGCCGGGAGCGGGGAGATGGTGGCGGTCGGGTCGACGCTCTTCTTCGCCTCCGCCGGTGACGGCCTCGACGGGCGCGACACCGAGCTCTGGAAGAGCGACGGCACCGCGGCGGGCACCGTGCGCGTCAAGGACATCCGCCCCGGGGTGGGCGGGTCCAGTCCCTACGAGCTCGTCGCCGTCGGCTCGACGGTGTTCTTCGCCGCCAACGACGGGGGGCCGGAGGGCTGGGAGATCTTCAAGAGCGACGGGACCGCCGCCGGGACCGTCCGCGTCACCGACATCCCGACGCCCACCGCCGGGACCTTCCCGGGCTCCCTGACGGTCGTCGGGGACCGGCTCGTGTTCCTGATCCGCACCCCGACGGCGGGCATCGAGCCCTGGGTCACCGACGGGACCGCGGCGGGCACCTCGCTGCTGGCGGACACCGCCCCGGGCACGACCGACGGTGGCGTGACCGGCCTGCGGGTCATCCGTGACCGCCTGCACTTCGGCGCCCGCACGGCCGCGGTCGGCGAGGAGCTGTGGACCAGCGACGGCACGCCCGCGAGCACCACCCCGACGGACATCCGTCCGGGGAGCGAGTCCTCGACCCCGCGCGGCTTCGCGCAGGCGGGTGACCGCGTGGTCCTCGTCGCCACCCAGGACATCCCGGGCCGCGAGCTGTTCACGGTGCCGGCGCGGGTCCCGCCGGCGCCGCCCGCGCCGCCGACCCCGCCGACCGATCCCGGGTCCGGCACGGGCACCGGCACCGGGTCGCCCCCGGCCGGTGGCGGCGGCACGACGCCGGGCGGCGGCACGACGACCCCGCCGCGGACGGCGTTCGCGTTCGGCGGACCGTCGACGCTGCGCCTCGACGCGCGCAACCGCGCGGCGGTGGCGCTGCGGTGCACGGGCACGACGGTGTGCGCCGGCACCGTCACGCTGACCGTCCGCGCCACGCAGCGGGTGAAGGGCAAGCGGCGGACCGTGCGGGTGACGGTCGCCCGGGCCGCGTTCCGGGCGGCGGCCGGCGGCACGGTCAGCGTCCGCCTGACGCTGAACGCGCAGGGCCGCAAGCTCGTGCGCGCCGGGCGGACGACCGCCGTGACGGCGACCGCGACCATCGGGAGGACCAGCGTGACCCGCACGCTGAAGCTCCGCCGTCCGGCGGCGAAGCGCCGGTAGCCGCGAGCGGGCGGCGGGCGGGCGAGTCGCCCGCCCGCCGCGCCGCCGCGTCAGATCTGCCCGGCCGCCGCGGTGGTGTCGTCGGCAGGCCGCAGCGGGATCTCCGGCAGGCGCAGGGCGGCCCGCCCGTCGCAGGCGCAGGGCGGGCACCGTGCTCGCCGGGCCGAAGTGGCGCATACGGGTCGTCGGACGCCCTGGTGAGCAAGCCGCGCGCGGCGGCCGCCGAGGACGGCCGGGCCTTCTCAGGAGAGGACCTGCGGTACTTCGGGCAAGCTCGATCGGACCACCGAGGATGCGGGATCGGTGACCTCGGCGAGCGCCGGGTGACGGTGCCCGTTCAGCGCTGCCGGGCCTGGAGCTGCTCGGCGTACAGCCGCCGGATCTCCGGGGCGGCGGCGCGCACGCCCGCGCTGAGCGCGCGCGTGTGCGCGACGGGCCGCAGCGCGTGGGCGAGCCAGTGCACGCGCGGGAACACGAGCCGCGCGCGGCGGTGCTCGAACGCGCCGACGATCTCGGGCACGATCGCGTCGACGGGGTGGATCGTGTTGAACGGCGGGCGGACGGCCTCGCGGAACCGCCGGAAGGCGGGCTGGTGGTCCTCCTTCTCGGCCACGAGCGAGGTGGCGATCCAGCCCGGGTGGAAGGTGCCGACCCGGACCCCGGTGCCGGTCAGCTCGCTGCGCAGGCTGTCGCCGAGCGCCTCGAGGCCCGCCTTGGACGCGGCGTAGGCGGTGTGCCCGGGCTGGTGGACGAACGAGGCGACCGAGCAGGTGAGCGCGACGTACCCGCGCGCCTGCATCACGGCGGGCAGCGCGGCGCGGACGAGGTTCGCCGCGCCGCGGAGGTTGACGTCCAGCACGGCGTCCCACGTGTCGGCGTCGACGAGGTCCAGTGGCCCGTACACGGAGATCCCGGCGTTGGCCCAGACCGCGTCGAGCCGTCCGTGCGCGGCGGTCACGGCGGCGACGACGTCGATGCAGGCCGACCGGTCGGTCACGTCGAGCACGTGGGCGCTCGCGCCGGGAAGCCCGGCGGCGAGCGCGCGGACGGCGGCCTCGTCGCGGTCGGTCAGCGCGAGCAGGACCCCGCGCGCCGCGAGCGCGCGGGCGGTCGCCGCGCCGATCCCGCCGGCGGCCCCGCTGACGAGGAGCACCTGGCCGGAGAGCGGCGGGGAGGGGAGAGGTCGATGTCGCACCGGCCGATGATCGTAGGGCGCCGGGCAGGTTGCGACGGGTCGGAGCTTCCCGGCGCGCGGTCGGGCCAGGCCGTGTGCCGGACGACGGTTCGCGATCGTCCGGAAGGTGGGCCTATAGTGCGCGGGTGCGCCTTCTCCCGAGTGCCGGTCCAGCCCTCGCCGCCCTGCTCCTCGCCGCGCTCGGCGTGGGCGACGCCCCGGCGTCCCCGGCCGCTTCGCACGCCCGGGTGGTCCCGGGGACCAACGGGAAGATCGCGTTCACCTCGAACCGGGACCACAGCGGTCGCGAGCTGTACACGATGAACGCGGACGGCACGGGGCAGACGCGGCTGACGACCAACACCGCCGACGACTTCTCGCCCCGATGGTCGCCGGACGGGACGAGGCTCGCGTTCCAGACGACGCGGGACGGGAACCGCGAGATCTACACCGTCGCGGCGGACGGCTCGGCGCCCGTGAACGTGACCAACCTGCCCGCTTCCGCGGAGTTCTCGCCCAGCTGGTCGCCCGACGGGTCCCGCATCGTCTTCTACTCCAACCGCACGGGCAGCAACCAGATCTACACGATCGCCGCCGACGGGACCGATCTGCGGCAGCTGACGGACAGCCCGGGATCCAACGAGAACCCCACCTGGTCGCCCGACGGCTCCCGGATCGCGTTCATCTCCGACCGCCTCGTCGCCGGGAACTACGACATCTGGACGATGGACCCGAACGGGGGAGAGCTCCACCACCTCACCCTCACGGCCGGCTACGACATCCACCCGGCCTGGTCCCCGGACGGCACGAAGCTCGCGTTCACCAGCGAGCGCAACGGCCCCGACTACGACGTCTTCGTGATGAACGCCGACGGCACGAACCCGGTCGACATCACCAGCAACGCGTCCGACACCGACTTCGAGCCGTCGTGGTCGCCGGACGGCAGGAAGATCCTGTTCTCGTCCGATCGGGACGGCGACTACGAGATCTACGCGATGAACGCCGACGGCACCGGCGTCACGAACCTCACGAACAAGCCGATCGCCGGCGACTTCCAGCCGGACTGGCAGACCGCGGAGCGCAGCGCGCTCCCGACGCCGCCCGCGCCGACCCCGCAGCCCACGCCCGGCCCGGGCGCCGACCCGACTCCGGGCCCCGGACCGACGTCGCGTCCGCCGGCTCCCGCCTGCCCGTCGGGCGTCAGCCTCTGGGTGCCCGGCGCGTACCGCACCGACTTCGCGGTCGGCGACCGGGAGCTCGAGGTCGACATGGACGTCGCCGGGATCGGCTGGCGGATCTCGGGAGAGGTGACCGCCAAGGGCCTCGGGACGCTCGCGAGCGGCTCGATGATCTCGACCGGCGACGGGGAGGAGACCCTGACCCTGCCGCTGAAGGCCAGCGCCCGCAAGCGGCTCGCCGGCCTGACCGAGCCGCTGAGCGTCAAGCTCGCCCTGAAGGCGTCGGCCGAGGGCTGCGCGCCGGTCGAGGGCAAGCCCGTGACCTTCAGCTTCCTGGACCGCCAGCCCGCCCGGGCCAGGAGCCGCAGCGTCCGGGCGCGGGCCTCCGGCTTCCGGCCCTACCAGGGCAACGCGTCGGACTTCGAACCCAGCGGCTACTGCAGCAACCACGCCAACTCGTACGGCACGCCCGAGCAGTCCGCGCTCTTCTACCGCCGCTGCGACCGCAGCAGCGGCCCGGCGCGCAAGACCACCTGCGAGGAGTGGGACAAGACCAAGAGCGTCCAGCTCGGCCCGATCGAGGCGTTCTCGGACTGCTTCATCTTCGACCCGGAGAAGGCGAGCTACGAGTCCCCGACGCTCGTGCGGCTCAACGGCCTCGAGCTCGTCCCGCAGTCGGGACGAATCGTGCTGAACCAGCAGGGCGACACGCTGAGCTCGACGGGACCGGTGCGCATCTTCCTGCGGGCGATCCCCGGCGACTATCCGGTCGACGCGAACAACAGGTTCCCGGTGATCTCCACCGATCGGGGCGTCCGCATGGAGCTGCCGTTCAGCCGGCGCCTGAACGGGATCCCGCTGACGTCGGGCCGGACCGTCGAGCTGCCGATGCCGCCGGTGAACACGAAGGACCTCGTGCAGGCGCCGGCGCCCGGCGGGAAGGTCGGGTTCTTCAAGAGCATGCTGCTCACGAACGTGCGACCCGCGTTCGAGTTCACCCATGACGGCGCCTACGGCACCGGCCGGGTGTCGCTCACGGTCGGCGTCACGCCGCCGCTGCCCGAGAAGGTGTTCGGCGCGAAGCTCCCGACGGGCCTCGAGCTCGGCACCGAGGTCACGATCCTCGCGACGAACGCCGGCGGCGTGGACCTCAAGGGCAAGGTGGGGTTCAGCGGCCCGACGACGCGCTTCGCGCGCATCTCGATGGGAACGCTCGAGCTGCGTGACGCGTCGATCACGGCCTCGACCGACCTCAGCGCCACCGTCCGGGCCGAGGTGGCCGTCCGGGCGCCGGGCACCGCACAGGCCGTCCTGGACCGCTCACCGACCGTCACCGGGACGTGGGAGTTCGCGAACTGGGGCCTGAAGGGCGCCGCGGTGCAGCTCGACGGGCTCAACAAGCCGATCCCGTTCGCCGCGCCGTTGCCGATCTTCCTCCAGCGGCTCGGGATCGGCGCCACCGTCGACCCGTTCTCGCTCACGGGCTCCGCCGGTGTGACGTTCGGGCCGTCGATCTTCTTCCGGCCGGTCGGGGCGCGGCTGGAGGTCGCGAGCCTCGACGCCTCGGTGACCGCCGGGTACCGCCAGGGTGACGGGCCGATCCCGAGCGAGCTGACGTTCGGGCCGGCCGTCCTGAAGCTCGGCCTGTTCACGATCGCGCAGGGCCGTCTGGCGATCACGCCCGAATCGACCTCGTTCAGCGGCGGCTTCGGCTTTCCGCCGCAGGTCCTGCGGCTGGGCTTCCTCCCGTCCCTGGATCTCGAGGTCCGCGGGTACGTCACCCCGAAGGCGTTCTTCGGGGCCGGCACCGGCAAGGTGACGGTCTTCGGCGTCCCGATGGCGGTCCACGTCCGGATCAGCGACAAGGCGCTCGTCTCCTGTGTCGGCCCGGTCGGCTTCCAGGCCGGGTCGGCGTACATGTGGGAGACGGGGGAGGTCCGCGTGATGTCGCGGGCGTGCGGGATGCGCCCGGCCAAGCGCCGGCCGGCACGCGCCCGCGCCGCCCAGGCGGGGCCGACGCCGCTCACCGTTGTGGCCGGGCTCGACGCGAAGACCTTCGAGTTCGTCGGCGCGACCGCGCCGCCGCGCATCGCGCTCGTCGGCCCCGGCGGTCAGCGGGTGGAGACGCCCGAGGCGCCGGACGGCGGGGTCCTCGACGGCCGGTTCATGCTCTCCAAGGACCCGGCCAACCGGGCGACCGTCGTCACGCTGTTCAAGCCGCAGGCCGGCACATGGAACGTCGAGCTGCTTCCCGGCTCCGACTCGCTCGCGAGCATCGGCGAGGCCGAGCCCGCTCCGGAGCCCGAGGTCGACGGCCGCGTCCGGCTCGGCAGCGACGGGGACGCGAAGCTGACGTTCGCGGTCGAGAAGGGCGAGGGGCGCCGGCTGCGGTACGTCGAGCGCGTCGGTGATCAGCAGCAGGAGCTGGGGACCAGCACGCTGGCCAAGAGCACCCGGACGTTCACGCCACTCCCGACGACCGGGCTGCACACGGTCGTGGCGCTCGTCGACGACGCAGACGGCGTCCCGCAGTACGAGGTCCCGGTGACGCGGTTCCGCCTGGGGCGCGTCAGCGAGGTCGATCCGATGGAGACCTGCCGGGTCCGTCGGCGCGGCTCGACGATCCGCCTGACCTGGAAGCGCGAGGACGACGATCTCGTGCGCGTGTCGGCCCTGCTGAAGCTGAAGGACGGGCGCACCACGAGCCAGTCCGTGGACATCGACGAGCGCACCGCCGTCTTCACGGACGTGCCGCGTGAGCAGAACGCGGTCGTCGGCTGCACGGGCGTGGACGGACGGGCGCGCTTCTCGAAGCCCGTCTTCTTCCAGACGAAGGGCAAGCCGATCACGTTCACCGGTCCGGCGCCGGTCAACAACCCCGACGCGGAGCTCGGCTTCGGGCTGATCGAGTGACCGTCGTCGCGGTGGGGGTCCGTGTCGGCCGCTGCAGGGCGTCCGCGCCGACACCGGCTGCGAGGCAGAGTTTACGCTCGATAATCGATGTTATGTAACGCCTCGACGGAAACCAGTGCCCGTGTGGCGCCACAGCCGAGTCGGGCCGCCTCCGCCGAGATCACCAGTGACGCGTGACGGGGTACTGGTCGAACCGCTCGTCACTACTGATGATCGACAGACCTTCCGTGCGCGCTTGCGCAACGAGAAGCCGGTCAAACGGGTCCTTGTGCGGCCCGACCGGGAGGTCTCGAACTGCCCAGACGTGCGCGGGAGTGACCGCGAGCGACTGGAAGCCCTCGGCTCGCACAATGCCCGGCAGGTCGTCCGGGACAACGACCTTCCCGAGCGCCGACTTGATCGCAATCTCCCACAAGGATGCCGTGCTCACCAACAGCACCTCGGCCCCTGATTCCATCGTGGTCTTCGCGGCGGCCGAGAGGTTCGAGTCGTCGGCCAGGAACCACAACAGCGCGTGAGTATCGACGAGCCAGGCGCTCACGTTAGGTCGTCCTCGAACCCCTCGGGGATCTCCTTGAAGTCCGACCCAATCGTGATCTGGCCTTTCAAAGCGCCAGCGCGGCGCTCCGTCGCTTCGGAGTACGGAACGATGCGTGCCACGGGAAGGTCACCGCGCTGCACCACGACCTCCTCACCCGACTCCACAAGCGCGATCAGTCTCGAGAAGTTGGTCTTCGCTTCATGCATCTTCACCGGCTTCATCGCCCCAGGATACTTCTGCTAGTCCACCTAGTCCAGCACGCGCGGCGAGGGCTCTGGACGCGAACCTGCCGTCAGGGGCGCGATGCGAGCGGCAGGTCAGTTTTCACGCCGACACCTAACCCCCGTCGCGAGTACTGGGAGCTGGCGCGCCGGCCGATGAGATCCTGCGGGTTCGGCGGTCCTGACTCTCGACCGCCTCACCGACCGAAGGAGCCCTTCCGCATGATGTCCCGTTCTGCTGCACCGCGTCCGCGCAGGTCCGTCTGATGTTGCTCGTCTCCATGGGCGTGTCCGTCGACGGCTTCATCAGCGACCGCGACGGCGCGATCGACTGGTCCGTCCCGAGCGACGAGCTGTTCGCCTTCCATCTCGAACGGGTCGGTGAGCTCGGGGCGATGCTCCTGGGTCGGCGGCTCTACGAGACGATGCTGGTCTGGGAGACCGATCCCGCGATGCGGCGGACCGCGGCGGACGCGGCGTTCGCCGACACGTGGGCGGCGCTCCCGAAGGTCGTGTTCAGCCGCACGCTGGATGCCGTGCAGGGCACGAACACGCGGTTGGCGGCCGGGACGCTCGAGGAGGAGCTCGCCCGCCTGACGCGGGAGACCGGTGGCGACGTCGAGATCGGCGGTGCGGATCTCGCCGGGCAGGCGTTCGCCCAGGGGCTCGTCGACGAGCTGCGCCTGTTCCGCGGTCCCGCGGTGCTGGGCGGCGGGACCCCGCTGCTGCCCGCGGTGGACCGCCGGGTGCCGCTCACCCTCGTCGAGGTCCGGACGTTCGACCAGGTGATCTACGAGCGCTATCGCGTCGCCCGCCCGCCGGCCGATCGGGGCGGCGTCTCCTAGCGGGAGCCCGCTCAGGGCTGGGCGACCAGGCCCAGGAGCGTGCCCGCGTACACGGTGGCGACCCGTCGCGCCTCGCGCAGGGTCGCCTCGTCACCGGCCGGGTCCAGCAGGAAGGCGCCGCGCAGCAGGCTCGACACGACGCTGATCAGCACCCGCCAGCCCGGCGCGGTCTCCGGCTCGGCGTCCGGCGCCTGCGCGATCTGACGCAGGTGTCGCGCCAGATCGCGGGCGAGCTGGTCGTCGGCGGCGTCGGCGAGGCTGACGGTGGCCGCGTCCAGGGTGCTGTGGAGCCACAGCACGCGCATCGCCGGCTCGCGGCGCAGCAGCTCGGCGAAGCCGTCGACCACCGCCGGCAGCACGGTGCGCCAGTCGCGGTCCGGGCGCGCGAGCGCCGCGCCGAGCACGTCGGGCGTGCGGTGCACGTACCGCACGGCCAGGGCCTGCAGCACGGCCGGCTTGTCCTCGAAGAACTGGTAGAGGGTCCCGGTCGGCACGCCCGCGCCCGCAGCGATGTCACGAACCGTCACCGCCTCGCGGTCGCCGTCGGCGAGCAGGCCCGCGGCCGCGTCGAGGATCGCCTCGACACGGGCACGGCTGCGCGCCTGCGTCGGCTCGCGCTTGAGGAGATGGCGGTACGGCAGCGGCGCGGTCACCCGGCCACGGTACCCGCGGACTCCTCGCGCAGGACGAGGACTCCGAGGACCGCCAGCAGGACGGCACCGCACGGCCCGAGCACGAACGCGCGCGTGGAGAGCGTGCCGCGGCGGTACTCGTCGAAGCCCGCGATCGCGTCGACGGAGTCCACGAGGACCCCGACGGTCGTGGCGGCACGTAGGTGCTGCGGATCGGCCGCCAGGACCGACGCGCCGAGCGCGAAGTCCCGGGCGCCGAAGAGTCGGCTGACGAAGCGGTCGTGGCGCTCGCGGTCGATGCCGAAGACGGTCACGGTCTGGTCCGGGGCGGTCCAGGCGGCAAGGCCGACGAGGGCGCGGGTCGCGCCGAGGGCGAGGCGGGTGGTGCTCATGGCGAGGTCTCCCCTGGGTCGGGCGCGGCGCTGATCACCGCGCAACAACATGAACATACACAACGTTCATGTTATGCGCCTGGTGGAGTTCCCGGGAGGGAGCGCAGCAGGTCCCGTGCCTCCTCGTAGAGCGTGACGAGGTCCGCCTCGCGGCCGGCCTCGTGCAGGACCGCCCAGCGGCGGAACGCGACCCGCGCGCTCGCGCCGACCACCTCGACGACGAGCTCGGGCCGCAGGTCGCGCTCGTCCGTCCCCAGCGCCTCGCGCAGCCGGGCGGCGAGCGCCCGCGCCCGCTCCTCCTCGTAGGCCACGCCCGCGGCGCGGAGCGTCGGCTCGCGATCGACCAGCCGCCACATCCGCAGGACCCGCCGTCCCCCCGGGCTGCGCCCGTTGTCGTAGGCGGCCATCGCGGCCGCGTAGATCGCCTCGACCTGTGGCAGCAGCGGCGTGCCCGGGTCCAGCGTCGCCGCCATCCCGTCGACGAGCTGCTCGACCTCCGGATCCGAGCAGAACGCCGCGCGCTCCTTCGTCGGGAAGTAGCGGAAGAACGTGCGGGGCGAGATGCCGGCCTCGCGCGCGATGTCCTCGATGCGCGTGCCGTCGACGCCGACCGACTCGAACAGACCCAGCGCCGCGTCGCTGATCTCCCGCGTCGTCTGCAGGCGCCGACGCTCGCGGAGGTCGAGGGAGTCGACGGCGGCCATCCCGGGGATCGTACCGCAGCCCCTGCCTACTTGGCACAGTGTGCCATCATGGCGCGCAGCGTTATGAGTCCCTCCGCCGCCACAGCCCCCACCGACGCCCCCGAGCTGCCCGCCGGGCACAAGCGCCTCATCGCGCTGCTCGTCGCCTCGACGTTCGTCGTGATCCTCAACGAGACGATCATGAGCGTCGCGCTCCCGCGGCTCATGGACGACCTCGACATCCCCGCCACCACGGCGCAGTGGCTGACGACCGCGTTCCTCCTGACCATGGCCGTCGTCATCCCGGTCACCGGCTTCCTCCTGCAGCGGTTCCACGTGCGCACGGTGTTCCTCGGCTCGATGATCGCCTTCAGCACCGGCACCCTGGTCGCCGCCCTCGCCCCCGGATTCGTCGTCCTGCTGGTCGGACGGATCATCCAGGCGATCGGCACCGCGCTGATGATGCCGCTGCTGATGACCACGATCCTCAACCTCGTGCCGGAGGCCCGGCGCGGCGCGATGATGGGCACGGTCTCGATCGTCATCTCCGTCGCCCCCGCGATCGGCCCGACGATCTCCGGCCTCGTCCTCAGCGGCCTGGACTGGCGCTGGATGTTCTGGATCGTCCTGCCCATCTCGCTCCTGTCGCTCGCCCTCGGCGCGCGCTGGGTGGAGAACGTCACCGAGCCGCGCGTCATGCGCATCGACGCCGTGTCGGTCGGCCTGTCCGCACTGGGCTTCAGCGGGATCGTCTACGGGCTCTCGAGCATCGGCGAGCAGGCGCAGGGCGAGACGCTGCTGGCCCCGTGGATCCCGATCACCGTCGGCGTCGTCGGCCTGCTCGGCTTCGGGATGCGGCAGCTGGCGCTGCGCGAGCGGGCGCTGCTGGACATCCGCTGCTTCACCAACCCGATCTTCTCGGTCGCGACCGCGCTGATGGCCGTGAGCATGATGGCGCTGTTCGGCGCCATCATCTTGCTGCCGATGTACCTCCAGGACGTGCAGGAGGTCTCCACGCTCACGACCGGCCTGCTGCTCCTGCCCGGCGGCCTGGTCATGGGCCTCCTCTCCCCCGTCGTCGGACGCCTGTACGACCGTGTCGGCCCGCGGCCGCTCGTCATCCCCGCCGCCGTCGTCGTCAGCGCCTCGCTGCTGATCATGACCACCCTGGACGAGGGCTCCTCGCTCGCCGTCGTCGTGCTCGCCCACGTCGTGCTCAGCGCCGGCCTGGCGATGATGTTCACCCCCCTGCTGACCACCGCGCTCGGCGCCGTCCCGCCGCAGCTCTACTCGCACGGCAGCGCGATCGTCAGCACCATGCAGCAGGTCGCCGGTGCCGCGGGCACCGCGATCTTCATCACCGTGATGACCCGCCGGGCGACCGCCGTCTCCGACGCCGGGACCGCCAACCCCGACGCGCTGTCGGAGGGCATCCAGCGCGCGCTGACCTACGGCGTCGGCCTCACCGTCCTGGCGATCGCCGTCGCCGTCTTCCTGCGTCGGCCCCCCGCCCCGCAGATGCCGCCCGCGGCCGACTCCGCCGCCGTGCCCGCGTAGACGGGCACGCGCCGCGGGCGGCCCGCGTCTGACTTCGGTCACGCGACGCGCCGTCGCACTTCGCAGTAGAACATCCGGCCATGGTCCAGACCCCGCGCCCCCGGGCGCTTCTCGCCGCCTGCCTGCTCGCGGGCGCCCTCGCGCCCTCCAGCGCCCTCGCCGGCACCATCACCGTCGACCACGCCGACGACGATCCGGCCACCGCGGGCTGCTCGCTGCGCGAGGCGATCGCCGCAGCGCAGGCCCCCGCGTCCGCCGCGGCCGACTGCCCGGGCGCCACCCCCGGCGCGAACACCGTCGTCGTCTCGGCCGGCACCTACGCTCTCGCGGCCGCGACCGGCGGCGGCACCAGCGACCTCGTCGTCACCGCCGGCGAGGTGACGATCCGCGGCGCAGCGGCCGGCACCACGACGATCGACGCCAACGGCGGCGGTCGCGTGCTCGACGTCCAGGGCGGCACGGTCCGCGTGGAGTCCCTGCGGCTCGTCAACGGCGTCCTGCCCCGCGGCGCCGCCGGCACCGCCCAGGCGCCCACCGGGCAGGCCGGCGGCAACGGCGGCGTGATCCGCAACGCGGGGACGCTCACGCTCGCCGACACGCGCGTCGAAGGCGGTCGCGCCGGCACCGGTGGCGACGGCTACCGGCTGGCGTCCGCGCCCGGTGACCCCGTCTACGGTCCGACCGGCGGCTCGCTCGGCGGCCGCGGTGGTGACGGCGGCGGCATCTACAACACCGGATCGCTCACCCTCGACGCGGCCATCGTCAGCGGCAACAACGCCGGCGACGGCGCCAGCGGCCTGCGCGACATTGCCGGGACGGGAGGTCTGAGCG
This sequence comes from Paraconexibacter algicola, assembly GCF_003044185.1. Taxonomy (GTDB): domain Bacteria; phylum Actinomycetota; class Thermoleophilia; order Solirubrobacterales; family Solirubrobacteraceae; genus Paraconexibacter; species Paraconexibacter algicola. The sequence continues at coordinate 247,605 of NZ_PYYB01000004.1, read as the reverse complement.
GCGAGGGCGGGGACGGCGGTGGCGTCGCCAACCTCGGGACCCTCGTCACCCGCAACGGCACGACGATCGAGGGCAACCAGGCCGGACGTGGCGGTGGCAGCCAGGCCTCGGATCTCTCGTCGGGGACCGGTGGGGCGGGCGGGGACGGCGGTGGGATCTTCGCCGCGCCCGGCGCCATGACCACGATCGAGACCTCCATCCTGCGCGGCAACACCGCGGGCGGCGGCGGCTCCGGCGGTCGCTGCCAGATGGACACCAACACCCGTGACGGGGGTGCCGGCGGCTCCGGCGGTGGGCTCTACGACGCGGCGGGAACCGGGACGACCACCGTGACCGACAGCACGATCGCGACCAACCGTGCCGGCGCAGGGGGCGCCGGCTCGACCGCCGACACGACCGCGACGATCGACGGCGGCAACGGCGGCGCGGGCGGGATGGGTGGCGGCATCGCCACCGCGGGCGGCACGACCACGACCGTCGCCCGGACCGACATCACCCGCAACTCCACCCAGCAGGGCGGCGCCGCCGGCGCCGGCGGCGCGCGCGGCGACGACGGTCCGGCGGGGCACGGCGGCGGCCTGGCGCCGCAGCCCGGCGGCACGATGGCGGTCAGCGACAGCACCATCACCGAGAACCGCGGGGTCGACGTCGTCCCGGCGGCCGGCCAGGTTCCCGCGCGGCCCGCCGGCCTGGGCGACGGCGCGTACGCGGCCGGCACCCTGACGCTCGACGGCACGACCGTGGCGTACAACCACCGGCCCGGCTCCACGACCGTCGGCTCCGGCATCCACGTTCCCGCCGGCGGCAGCGCCACGCTCCGCGCGGTCCTCGCCTCCTCCAACGGCGCCGCGAACTGCGATGGCCCCGTCCCCGTCGGCCTCGACGGTCCGAGCCTGAGCTTCCCGGCGTCGTGCGGGGCGCCGATCTCCACCGATCCCCTGATCCCGGCGACCGCCGACCCGGTGCCGCTGCTGCGCCCCGCGCCGGGGAGCCCCGCCCTCGACGTGGTGCCGGAGACGGACCCGGCCTGCGGAGGCCTCGACCGACGCGGCGCCATGCGCCCGCAGGGCACTGCCTGCGATCTCGGCGCCGTCGAACGGCTGCAGGACGCCGACGTCGCCGCGACGGCCGTCACGACCTCCGGCGCGACGCTCACCGGCAGCGCCACCGACGAACGCGCCGGGACCGCCCGGCTCTACGTCGGCACCAGCCCGGATGCGCTCTCCCCGGTCGGTGAGTCCGCCACGGTCGCAGCCGGGTCGGTCGTCTCGCCCGCCCTCTTCGCGACGCTGACCGGCCTCGCGCCCGGGACCGTCCACTACGCGCAGGTCCGGATCGAGCGGCCCGCCTCCGGGTCCGACCCCGCCGACACCTTCCGCGGACCGGTCCGGACCTTCACGACGCTCACGCCCACGCCCGTCACCCCGGTGGGGCCGCCCGCCAACGACGGCGGGCCCACGCCCACGCCTGCGCCCGTGGTCGTCCCGACCCGGCTCGGACTCGTGCGGCTCTCCACCACCCCGAAGACCGTCCGCGTGACCCTGCGGTGCAGCGCGGCAGCGGGACGGACCTGCAAGGTGGCGCTGAAGGCCACCACGCGTGAGCGTCGCCGCGGCGACACGGTGATCGGTCTGCGCGCCCGCCCGAAGGTCCGCACCGTCACGGTCACCGTCGCCCGCGCGACCCGGACGCTGCAGCCCGGCCGCAGCACCGTGGTGACGCTGAAGCTCAGCAAGCGCTCGCGGCAGCTGCTGGGCCGCTTCCACAAGCTGCCCGTCACGGTCACGGCGAGCCTCGCCGGCCGGCGGGCCGCGAGCGGTCGCGTGACCGTCAAGCCCGCGCGCTCGGCCAAGGCCCCCCGCCGGCGGACCTGAGTCCCACGGCCCCGGTGCGCCAGGCGCGCCGGGGCGCCCGGGAGCCCCGAGGGGCGGCCCGCTGCGCCTAGACTCGGTGCGGTGAGCGCCGCGCCCGTCCCGTCCATGCCCGATGCGACCCGTCCCGGTGCGGGATGCCGCACGCCCGGGAGCGACCGGTGAGCGTCGCCTCGACCACCGCGCTCGTCGCGCTGCTCAACCGTCTCGGCGGACGCACCGACGCGGTCGCCGCCAGCCGGGACCTGATCGGGCTCGCGCCCGTGCACCTGCCGCTCGTGCTCGTCGAGGACCTCGGCCCGGAGGGCGTGCGCGTGTCCGCCCTCAACGTCGAGGAGCTCATGGCGCGACGCCTGGACGAGGAGCAGGAGGCGATGGCGCTGCTCGGCGAGGTCGTCCGGCTCGGCGGGGTGCGCGAGCCCGACCCGGCCGGCGGTCCGCCCGCGTTCTGGAGCGCGCGCGACCCGCGCGACGTCGCCCGCCAGGCGCTGCAGTGGGCGCTCGACCACCCCGAGCTCGAGCTCTCCGGGGCCGCGTTCGCCGTCGCGCGCGGCGTCCTGGACGCCTGATCCCACGGCGCCGCGGCGCCGCTCAGGCGCTGCCGCGGGCCGGGGTGACGAGCGCGCCGCCCGTCTCCGCCGGGATCGCCACCGCGACCGTCGTGCCCGCACCTGGCGCGCTGTCGATCCGCAGCTGACCGCCCAGCACGGCGACCCGCTCGCGCATCGTCTCCAGCCCGAAGTGCCCGTCGAAGCGGGCGGCTGGGTCGAACCCGCGCCCGTCGTCCTGCACCGTCACCGTGACCCACGGCGGCTCGCCCGCCGTCGCGATGTCGACCGTGATCCGCTCCGCGTGCGCATGACGGGCCGCGTTGCCCACCGCCTCCTGGATGACGCGGAAGAGGTGCTCCTCCACCGCCTCCCCCACCGGGATCCGCTCGGCGGGCGCCTCGACGACCACCGCCACGCGATGGCGGGAGCCCACCGCGGCGGCGTGCTTGCGCACCGCGCTGACGAACCCCTCCTCCACCAGGGCGCGCGGGCGCAGCTCGAAGATCAACGCCCGGATCTCGGCCAGGGCGCCGCGCGCGAGATCCGCGACGTCGGTCACCGTCCGGCGCGCAGGGGACTGCGGGTCGAGCCCGGCGCGCTCCAGTTGCAGCTGCGCGGCACGGGACTGCAGCGTCATCGAGAACAGCGCCTGCGAGACCGAGTCGTGCAGGTCGCGGGAGATCCGCAGCCGCTCCTCGCTGGCGGCGTCCTTCTGGTCGCTGATGTCGTGGAACGAGAGGACGATCCCGCCCACGTCCGGGTTCGCGGTCAGGTCGACGACCCGCAGGTGGATCCAGACGTGCCGGCCGTCGGCGTGCCGCGCGCGCAGCTCCGCGCTCACCGGCGTGCCCGGCATCGCCCGGACGCGCCGGGCGAGCTGCAGCACCGTCGCACGGTCGTCGGGATGCACGAGCCCCAGCCAGTCGTCCCCCATGCCCGTCGTGTCCGCGTGGCCGAGCACCCGGCCGAGCGCCGGGCTGACGAACTGCACCTCGCGGTCCGGGCCCACCAGCACGATCACCTCGGCCGCGTCGCGCAGCAGCGCACCGAACCGGCGCTCACGCGACTGCAGGACCGCGGACGCCCCCTCCGCGGCGCGCAGGCCGTCGGCCAGACCGGTCGCCAGCGCCCCGACGAGCAGGACCGCGGCCGCGGCGGGCGCGGCCACGGACCACGGCGCGGACGCCGCCGCCAGGACCGTCGTGGTCGTCGCCGTGATCAGCGCCACGTAGAGGCTCGCCAGCGGCGGGCGGCCGTGGAACGCGGGTACCGCGACCGCGAGCGTCATCCACGTCCATGCCGCCTGCGCGTCCTCGTCGCCCGCCAGCACGACGAGCGTCGAGCACGCCAGCAGCAGCACGACGCGCAGCGGCCAGTCGACGATCCACGCCCCCGCCAGCGACGGCGCCGTGACGGCGACCAGCGCCGCCACCAGCACCCAGCCCCAGCCCGGCACGGCGCTACCGACGACCAGCAGCGCCGCGTGCAGCGCGGTCAGGCTGAAGCCGAGCGCCTCGACGCGGTCGATCGCCGCCCGCCGGCCCGCGGTGGTCCCGGACCGCGCGACACCGGGAGCTTCAGGTGTCGCGCCGGCCAAGCGCCTAGACCTCGACCAACCCGGCCCGCACCGCGAACAGCGCCGCCTGCGTGCGCGAGTGCAGGTCGAGCTTCGCGAGGATGTTGCTCACGTGCGTGCGCGCCGTCCGCTCGCTGATGTCCAGGTCCGCAGCGATCTGCTTGTTCGCGAAGCCCCGCGCGACGAGCGCGAGGACCTCGCGCTCTCGGTCGGTGAGCTGGTCCAGCGGCTTCGGCGCCTCCGGCTCGCGGAGCTTGCCCATCAGGACCTTCGCCATCGCCGGATCGATGTGGATCTCGCCGCGCCGCGCCGCCCGGATCGCCTCCGCGACCTCGTCGGCCTCCGCGTCCTTCAGCAGGTACCCGGTGGCGCCCGCGTCGAGCGCCTCCACGACCTTCGACTCGTCGACGAACGACGTCATCGCGATCACGTCGATGTCCCGGTGACGCTCCTTGATCGCCCGCGTCGCGGTGATCCCGTCCCCCGGGCTCATCAGCAGGTCCATCAGAACCACGTGCGGCGCGTTGCCGGCCGCGGCGAGCGCGTCGACCAGCGACACCGCCTCGTCCCCGTCCGACGCCTCGCCGACGACGTCGAATCCCCCGACCGCGCCGAGGAAGCTGCGCAGCCCCTCACGCACCACTTTGTGGTCGTCCGTCACCACGACGCTGATCGCGCCGTCGAGCGCCCTACCGCCCGTTGCGTCCTTCATGGTTGCCCCTTCGTGTGAGTCGCCCCCAACCCCCGGGGACCGGGACAAACGTACTGGTTCACGGCCGAAATCGCGACGAAATGCCCTGCACAGGGCGCTTCGCCGCGGCCATCGGCTACAGGCCCGGGGGGTGTCGGACGACGTAGCCGCCCGTGGGACGCATCTCCGGCTGCCAGCGCGACCCGGTCTGCCAGCGCCCGGTCGTGTCGTAGCGGCGGCCGCGGATCACCATGAACGTGTGTCCCGGGTTCGCGTAGATCGTGATGTAGCGCCCCGGCCCGGGCGAGCCGTAGGACATCAGCGCGCTCGAGTCCAGCGGCGCCCGCAGGCGGCCCGCGCCGCGCAGCACGTAGGAGACCGAGCCCGAGCAGTCGTAGGCGCTGTCGGTGAAGCTGCGGTGCCCGCCGCCGTAGCGGTACGGGTAGCGGGCGATGCGGTTCGCGGCCGCGATCGCGCGCAGGACGGCGACCGGCACCCCGGGACGGCCCGCCGCGCGGCCGCGGCGGCTGCGCTTGAGGACCGGACGCCCCCGGACGCCGAGCGCGTGCCAGGTGCCCGGACCGACGACCCCGTCCGCGGTCAGCCCGCGCCGGCGCTGGAACCGCTTGACCGCCCGCTCGGTCCCGGGCCCGAAGACCCCGTCGGCGGTGATGCCCAGGCGCCGCTGCAGGATCCGCGTGGCCCGGCTGCGGCTGCGCGACACGCCCTGTCCGGCGCCGGCGCTCGCGCGGGCCCGGGCGCGGCTGCGGGAGCGACGGGCGTCACGGGCGCGGCGCAGCATCCGCCACGTGCCCGCGCCGACGATCCCGTCGGCGGTGATGCGGTGACGGCGCTGGAAGCGCTTGACCGCCCGCAGGGTGCCGGGTCCGAAGACGCCGTCGGCAGGCAGCCCGAGCATCTGCTGCAGCTTCTCCACCCGATCCCCGCGGTCCCCCTTCTCCAGGGGCTTGGCCTGCACGGCCGGCGACCCCACCGCGGACGCGGCGAGGACGGCGAGCAGCAGGGCGAGGGCGTGTCCGCGACGGGCGGACCGATGGCTGGCGGCGGCGGGGATCATGCGGCGGTCGGCGCCGCGGCAAGCCCGGCGCCGCGGCGAACCTAGCAGCGGCGAATCGCCCGTTTTGCAGGATCTCTTGCACCGGCAGGGACCGCACACGGCCCTGCGACGCGCCGGTCAGCCGCGCCGCGGGTCGGGCGTGAGGAAGGCGAACGGCACCGGCAGGCCGGCCTCCCGGCGCACCGTCAGGATGCGCCGCCCGGGCTGCACGGCGTCCTTCGGCGTGCCGACCAGCCGCGGGCCGAGCTGTCCCGCGAGGGCGTCCACGTCGGGCACCACGGCGACCAGGCCCCAGAACCGCGCGGGCCCCTCGGGCGGCACGTCGCCGACGACCTCGAGGATGACCTCCCCGAGCCGGTAGAAGCCCTGCTGCAGCGGCCGGTCCGGCGTGCCGGCGTCGCGCGTGCGGCGCAGCTCGAGCCCCGCGTCGCCGAGCGCGCCGGTGGTGCGCTGCAGCGAGGGGGTCATGACGACGACGTGGTCCAGGCGGGTCGCGCCGTTGGGGTGCAGCGTGGCGCGCAGCGGGCCGGGATCGTCGATCCAGGTCGTGCGGAGCCCGTCGAGCTGCGCCGGGCCCTCCCCGACGAGCGTCCAGCCGATGATGCCCGCGGCCGCGGGCTCGAGGTCCAGCGAGGTCGTCCCGATGTCGAGTCCCGGCACGAGCGGCTCGGGGCGGACGGAGAACCCGAGCGCGGTCCAGGGGGCGGTGGTGCCGGCGACGCGCAGCGCGCGCAGGCCGATCACGCGACCACCGCGCCGTCGGCCGTCCCGGCACGGGCGGCGAGCGCGGCGTAGCGGCCGCCCGTGGCGAGCAGCTCCTCGTGGGTCCCGAGCTCGGCCAGGCGTCCCCGGTCGAGCACGGCGATCTGGTCGGCGTCGCGCACGGTCGAGAGCCTATGCGCGATCGCGATGGTCGTGCGACCCTCGGCCAGCCGGTCGAGCGCCTCCTGCACGAGCCGCTCGGTCTGGCTGTCCAGCGCGCTGGTGGCCTCGTCGAGCACGAGCACGGGCGGGTTGCGCAGGATCGTGCGGGCGATCGCGATGCGCTGCTTCTCGCCCCCGGAGAACCGGTAGCCGCGCTCGCCCACGACGGTGTCGAAGCCGTCGGGCAGCGAGTCGATCAGCTCGAGGATCCGCGCGGCGGCCGCGGCCTCGCGCAGGTCCTCGTCGGTGGCGTCCGGGTTCGCGAAGCGGAGGTTGTCGGCGATCGACGCGTGGAACAGGTACGTCTCCTGCGAGACGATCCCGACCGTGCGGGCCAGCGACGCGAAGCTCAGGTCGCGCACGTCGACGCCGTCGATCGTCACGCGCCCGGCCTCGGCGTCGTAGAGCCGCGCCACCAGGTAGCCGAGCGTCGTCTTGCCGGAGCCGGTCTCCCCCACGATCGCGAGCGTCGTGCCTGCCGGCACGTCGATGCTGACGCCGTCGATCGTGGGTGCGGCGTCCTCGTCGTAGGCGAACCGCACGTCTTCGAACGTGACGTGGCCGGTGACGCGCCGCCCGTCGGCCCCGAGGTCGACCGGCTCGTCGGCCTCCTCGATGTCGACCCGCAGGTCGAGGTACTCGAAGATGCGGTGGAAGAGGGCCAGGGAGCTCTGGACGTCCACGGCGACGGACAGCAGCGACTGGATCGGAAAGAACAGCCGCGTCTGCAACTGCGTGAACGCGACGAGCGTGCCGATCGAGATCGTCGCCGAGCCGGACGCCAGCGACTGCCCGGCGAACCAGTAGACGAGCGCCGGCATGATCGCGAAGCTCATCTGCACGCTGGCCATGCGCCAGCGGCCAGCCATCCGGGCGCGGACCTCGAGGTCGGCGAGCTCGGCGGACTCGCGCTCGAAGCGCTGCGCCAGCTCGGGGCCGCGGCCCATCGTCTTGCCGAGCAGGATGCCGCTGACGCTCAGCGACTCCTCCACGAGCGAGCTCATGTCCGCCATCCGGCCCTGGCGCACCGCGGTGATCCGCTTGCGCTCCTGGCCGACGCGGCGGGTCAGCCAGACGAAGAACGGCAGGAGCACGAAGCTGAACGCGGCCAGGCGCCAGTCGAGCAGGATCATCGCGACGGTGACCGCGAGCACCGTGGTCACGTTCGACACCAGCGAGGTCGCCGTGTTCGTTACGACGTTCTGCACGCCGCCGATGTCGTTGGCGATGCGCGACTGCACCTCGCCGGTGCGGGTCCGGGTGAAGAACGCCAGCGACAGCCGCTGCAGGTGCCGGTAGACCGCGGCGCGGAGGTCGTGCATGACCCGCTGGCCGACGACGTTGGACAGCCAGGTCTGCGCGACGCCCAGCGCCCCGGTGACGATCGCGATGACGACCATGCCGACCACGAGCCAGGTGAGCAGCGTCGTGTCCGCCTCGGGGATCGCCTGGTCGAGGATCTCGCGCAGCAGGAACGGCGAGACCATCCCCAGGCCCGCGGAGACGGTGATCAGCCCGAGGACCGTGGCCAGCCGCGCGCGGTACGGGCGGAACAGCGCGGCGATCCGGCGCAGCTCCCCGCGATCCGGCCGCACGGGCGCCCCGTATCGATCGACGGCGGGGGGACCTTTGGGCTCGGGGAAGGGTCGGGGCATCGTGGCCCCGCATCATGGCAGAAACAGTTGAGGACTTCAACCGTTGACTGCGCACCTACTTCCGCTTCGGCCGGTTCTTCTTCCGTGCCGCGCGCTGCGTCTTCTGCTTGCCCTTGCGCTTGCGGTGCTCCGCGCGCCGGTGCTCGGCATCCCCCTGCGCCGCCCGGCTCGGCCGCAGCTCCTCCTCGGTGACCGGACGACGACGCCGCGCGTCGACCACGATCGCCACCGCGATCCCCGCCAGGAGCGCGAAGCCGCCCAGGAAGATCAGCGCCTGCTGCCACGTCTCGAGCCCGTCGTCGTCCTCCGGGACCGGGGCGGGCACGGGCGTCACCTCCTCGGGCGCCACCAGCGGCGCCGGCGGCGTGAACGGGTTGGACTGCCCGGACGCGGCCGGGACGGCCACCGCCAGCGTCAGCAGCGCGGCGAGCAGGGCGAGGACGGAGCGCGGGAGCGTCATGGGCGCGCAAGTGTAGATTGCGGTCCATGGCCAAGCAGCGACAGGTCCGCATGGAGCAGAAGAGCCCCATCGCCCAGATGCAGGCGCTCGAGTCCAAGACGGACGACGAGCTGCTGCGCGAGCAGAAGTACCGCTCCGCCGCGCTCGCGATCCTCGGCGCCCGCGCCGCCGAGCGCTACGACCCGGTCGCCGCCCGCGAGTACTTCCGCAAGGCCGTCGCCGCCGCGCGCCCCCAGGAGCGCATGCAGCTGCGCCGGATGGCCGACGCGTCGATCGCGATGGCCGAGCGCCGCCCCGACGACCTCAAGGCCGCGATGGAGAAGCTCGGCCAGCAGGCGCCGTCCAGCCGCCAGCTCTTCCTGCTGCGCATCGCCGGCCTGCTCGCCCCGCCCCCCGGCGCCCCGCGCAGCGCCCGGATCCGCGGGATCTTCCTGCTGATCCTGCTCGTCGTCGTGCTGCTGACGATCGGCTTCCTGCTCGCCAAGCTCGTCGGCCTCGCGTTCGGCGGCATCTCGACCGCCGGGGCGTTCTTCCTCGGCCTCGTGATCATCGCCCTGATCCTCGGCGGGCTGACGTTCTTCGGCCGCAAGCGGCAGAAGAAGGCGCTGGCGGCCCGGGCCGCCGGCAACGGGTAGCGCCCCGCCGACCGTGTGCGGGCGCTACACGCTCGCCGCGACCAACCCGGCGCTCCTGTGGGAGCGCTTCGCGGTCGCGAGCGACATCGAGATCCGTCGGCGCTTCAACGTGGCGCCGACCGACGACGTCGTCGCCGTGACCACCGACCGCGAGGGCACCCCGCGCAGCTCCGTGCTGCGCTGGGGGCTCGTCCCGTTCTGGGCCAAGGACCCGAAGATCGGCGCCCGGATGATCAACGCGCGGGCCGAGAGCGTCGCCGACAAGCCCGCCTTCCGCGACGGCTTCGCGCAGCGACGCTGCCTGATCCTCGCCGACGGGTTCTACGAGTGGCGGCCACCCGACCCCTCCGACGCCGGGTCCCGCAAGCAGCCGTTCCACATCACCCGCGCCGACGGCGAGCCGTTCGCGTTCGCCGGCCTGTGGGCGACCTGGCGTCCCGCGGGCGCCGATCCCGAGCTCGAGCCGCTGCGCAGCTGCACGATCATCACCACCACCGCCAATCCGCGGATCGCCGACATCCACGACCGCATGCCCGTGATCCTGCCCTCCCGGGAGGCCGAGCGCACCTGGCTGGACCACGGCACCCCGGCGCCGGTGCTGCACGAGCTGCTCGCCCCGCTCCCGGCGCCGCAGACGGCGGCGCGCCCGGTCGGCTTCGCCGTCAACGACGCCCGGCACGACGCACCGGACTGCCTGGACCCGCCGCCGCAGCAGCCCGCCGACAGCCTCTTCTGAGGCCCGTCGCGCAGCGCCGCCCGCGGAGGGCGGCTAGGAGACCTTCAGGGTCGCCTTCGAGATCACGACCGGCGCCAGCGGCACGTCGCCCGGACCGACCGGGACGCTCTCGATCCGCGTCACGACGCCCAGGCCCTTGGTGACCTTGCCGAGCACCGCGTAGTCCGGCGGCAGCCCGGCGTCGTCACCGCTGACCACGAAGAACTGGCTGCCCGACGTGCCCGGGTCCTCGATCTGCGTCTTGGCCATCGCCACCACGCCCTTCGTGTACCGCGCCGAGGACTTCGGCGCCTCCACGACGCTGTAGCCCGGGCCGCCCTGGCCGTCGCCGAGCGGATCGCCGCCCTGGATGACGAAGCCCGGCACGATCCGGTGGAAGGTCAGGCCGTCGTAGAAGCCGTCCTTCACCAGCGCGGCGATCGAGGCGCTCGTCTTCGGCGCGCCGCGCACGTCGAGCCGCACGTCGAACGCGCCGCAGTTCGTCGTGAACGTCACCGTGTACGTCTTCCCGGCGTCGAGCCGGTCCTTCGGCGCGTCGAGCGACTGCTCGCCCTTGGGCTGCGGCGCGTCGACGTCGGTGCAGCCCTCGGGCAGCGCCGAGGCGGCCTCCGCCTCCGGCGTCGCGGTGGCGTCCGCGGTCGCCGTCGTCTGCGCCGCCGTGCTGGTCGTGCCCGCGTCGCCCTCCTCGACGGTGCCGTCGTCCCCGCAGGCCGCGAGGGCCAGGGTCGGCACGATGAGCAGGGCGATCAGGAGTCGGCGCACGGCCGCCGAGGATACCGTCCCCGACCGTGAGCCTCTCCCCCTCCTGCGCGGCTACGACCACGTGCTGCTCGATCTCGACGGCTGCGTGCGGATCGGCCGCGAGCCGACCCCGCGCGCCCCCGAGGCGATCGACGCCCTCCGCGCCGCCGGCAAGCGGATCGCGTTCGTCACCAACGCGACCGAGCACACGCCGGAGGACCTCGTGCGCTCGCTGTGGCGCTCCGGGATCCGCGCGTCGGTCGAGGAGATCGTCACCGTCGGGACCGCCGTGCAGTTCCTCGTCGCCGACCGGCCGCAATGGCGGACCGCCTACGTCATCGGCCCGCCCGCCATCTGGCGCCACGTCCAGGACGCGGGCGCGCGGATCGTCAACGGCACCGAGGAGGCGGCGGTCGCCGACGTCGTCGTCGCCACCGGCACGAAGGACCTCGCCTTCGAGGAGCTCAAGGGCGCCACGCAGGCGCTGCTCGAGGGCGCCGACCTGCTCAGCGGCGGCCGCGACCGCACCTTCCCCACCCCCGACGGCCCGTGGCCCGGCACCGGGGCGGTCGCCGCGTTCCTCGAGTACGCGGCCGAGGTCACGGCCGAGATGGTCGGCAAGCCCGACCCCGGCATCTTCCGCACCGCCCTGGACCGGCTCGGCCCCGGGCGCGCGCTGATGGTCGGGGACCGCCTCGACAGCGACCTCGACGGCGCGCGCGCGGCCGGGATCGACGGGGCGATCGTGCTCTCCGGCGTCACGACCGCCGCGCAGGCGGCCGCCGCCGACCCGCCGCCCGTCGCGGTCGCCGCGACGCTCGCGGACCTCGTGCTCGGCGGCTGATCCGCCAAGATGCCGTCCGTGGACCGCCGCGTCGCGCTCATCGTCAACCCGTCCTCCGGAGGCGGCCGCGCACTCAAGGCGCTGCCCCGTGTTGAGGCGCGGCTGCGCGAACTCGGCGTGCCCTTCCGCAGCGAGCCGACGCGCAGCCTCGAGCACGGCGCCGAGCTCGCCCGTGCGGCCGCGCAGGCCGGCGAGGTCGCGGTCGCGCTCAGCGGCGACGGGCTCGTCGGCGCGCTCGCCGGGGCGCTGCGCGGCGTCGACGGCGCGGTGCTCGGCGTCGTCCCCGGCGGCCGCGGCAACGACTTCTGCCGCTCCAGCGGCATCCCGCAGGACCCGGTCGCCGCCTGCGACGTCCTCGCCCACGGCGTCGAGCGCGACCTCGACGTCGGCGACGTCGACGGCCGCACGTTCATCGGCATCGCCTCGCTGGGGTTCGACTCCGACGCCAACCGCATCGCCAACGAGGCCCCGGCACGGCTCGGCAACCTCGTCTACGTGTACGGCGCCCTGCGCGCCCTCGCCGCCTGGAAGCCCGCCCGCTTCACGATCGAGGTCGACGGTGCCACCCGCACGTTCAGCGGCTGGAGCGTCGCCGCCGCGAACGCCAGCGCCTACGGTGGCGGGATGTTCCTCGCGCCCGGGGCGAGCCTGCGCGACGGCCTGCTCGACGTCGTCACCACCGCGGACATCCCCAAGCGCCGCTTCGCCGCCTCGCTGCCGAAGGTCTTCAAGGGCACCCACGTCGACGAGCCGAGCGTCGACGTCGTCCGCGGCCGCGAGATCCGGATCAGCGCCGACCGGCCCTTCACCGTCTACGCCGACGGCGACCCGATCGGCGAGCTGCCCGTGGTCGTGCGCGCCGTCCCCGCCGCGCTGAAGGTCCTCCTGCCCGAGAGTCCGCGCTGATGGCCGGCCGCGCACTCGACGCGAAGATCGCGGTGGCCCGCGCCGCCGGGGCCGTGTCGCGCCGCGCCGGCCGGGGCGGCGGCACGAGCCTGCCGGGCAAGGTCCTGATGCGGCTGCAGCCCGACGCGATCGGCCGTCTCGCCGCCCGCCTGCCGCACGGCAGCGCCGTCATCTCCGCCACCAACGGCAAGACCACCACGGCCGCGATGGTCGCGTCGATCCTCGAGCACGGCGGCGCCCGGCTCGTCCACAACCGCGCCGGGGCGAACATGGCCGGGGGCATCGCGGCGACCCTCATGGGCGCGGCCACCCGCGGCGGCCTCGACGGCGACACCGGCCTGTTCGAGGTCGACGAGTTCTGGCTCGACCGGGTCGTCCCGCAGCTGCGCCCGCGCGCGCTGCTGCTCGCCAACCTGTTCCGCGACCAGCTCGACCGCTACGGCGAGCTCGACACCATCGCCGACCGCTGGGCGACGCTCGTCACCACCGTCCCCGACACGACGCTCGTCCTCAACGCCGACGACCCGCTCGTCGCCGACCTCGGGCGGCCCCGCGCCGACGGCGTCACGTACTTCGGCGTGCAGGACACCGCGGTGGCCCGCGACACGCTGCAGCACGCCTCGGACTCCACCCACTGCCGCACCTGCGGCGCCGCGTACGTCTACGACGTCGTCTTCCTCGGACACCTCGGCCACTACCGCTGCGAGCGCTGCGGGGCCGCCCGGCCGGCGCCCACCGTCACCGCGCACGACGTCGTGCTGCGCGGCGTGCGCGGCGCGAGCTTCCGGCTCGTCACCCCCGAGGGCGAGGCGTCCGTCGCGCTGCCGCTCCCCGGCCTCTACAACGTCTACAACGCGCTCGCCGCCGCCGCGCTCGCCGGCGCGCTGGGCGCGCCGCTCGCCGACGTCGTCGCCGGGCTGGAGGCCGTCGGCGCCGCGTTCGGCCGCGCCGAGACCGTCACGATCGCGGGCCGCGAGACCACGCTCATGCTCGTGAAGAACCCCGCGGGCGCCAACGAGGTCCTCCACACGCTCGCGCTCGAGGACGGCGAGCACGACCTCTTCGCCGTGCTCAACGACAACACCGCCGACGGCCGCGACGTCAGCTGGATCTGGGACGCCGACTTCGAGGTCCTCGCCCCGCGCGTGCGGCGCGCCACCTGCTCGGGCACTCGCGCACCCGAGATGGCGCTGCGGCTGAAGTACGCCGGGGTCCCGACGGATCGCATCACGGTCGTCGACGGGCTCGCCGCCGGCCTCGACGCGGCCCTGGACGGCGGCGAGGGCCGCCTCTTCGCCCTCCCCACCTACACGGCGATGCTCGCGCTGCGCGAGGAGCTCGTGCGCCGCGGCGTCGCCGGGAGCAGCTTCGGATGACCGCCGCCACCCCGCTCACCGGCGACGCGCTCGTCGTGCTCTGGCACGACCTGGAGTGCGGCGGCTACGACATCGACCTGCCGCTGTGGCGCGAGCTGGCGAGCGCCGCCCGCGGCCCGGTGCTGGACGTCGGGGCGGGCACCGGCCGCGTGAGCGTCGACCTCGCCCGCCACGGCGTCGACGTCACCGCCCTGGACCTCGACCCGGTGCTCCTCGCCGCCCTGCGCGAGCGCCGCGGCGGCATCCCGACGGTCGCGGCGGACGCGAGCGCCTACGCGCTGCCCGACCGCCCGCCGTTCCACCTCGTGCTGGTGCCGATGCAGACGCTGCAGCTGCTGCCCGGCCGGGCCGCGCGCGCCGGGTTCCTCGCCAGCACGCGCGCCGTGCTCGCCCCTGGCGGCACGGTCGCGATCGCGCTCGCCGACGCCATGGACGCCTACGACGAGGAGCACACCGAGCCGCCGCTGCCGGACATGCGCGAGCTCGGCGGCGTCGTCTACGCCAGCCGGCCGGTCCGCGTGCGCGACCTCGGCGACCGCCTCGCGATCGACCGCATCCGCGAGACCGTCGACGGGGCCGGCCGCCGCGCCGTCGTCGCGAACACCGTCGTGCTGCACCGCGTCACGCCCGACGAGCTGGCCGCCGAGGCCCGCGAGCACGGCTACGAGCCGCTGCCGCACCGCGCGATCCCCCAGACCGACGAGTACGTCGGCTCCACCGTGGTGGTGCTCCGTGGCTGACCGGACCCTGCGCGTCTGCGCGCTCTTCCCCGACCTCATGAACATCTACGCCGACCGCGGCAACCTGCTGCTGCTGCAGCAGCGCTGCGCCTGGCGGGGGATCGGCTTCACGCTCACCGGCGCCGGGCACGGCGACGAGATCGACCCCGACGGCCACGACCTCCTCTACCTGGGCGGCGGGCAGGACCGCGACCAGCAGCTCGTCGCCGAGGACCTCGCCACGCACAAGCGCGACGCGGTCCACGCCCACGCCGCGCGCGGCGGCGCGATCCTTGCGGTCTGCGGCGGCTACCAGCTGCTCGGGCGCTCCTACGAGCTCGGCGAGGAGGAGATCCCCGGCGTCGGGCTCGTCGACCTGCACACCGTCCGCCACGACGGCGAGCGGCTCATCGGGAACGTCGCGATCGAGGTCGACCTGCCCCCCGCCGGCGGGATCGGCGGCCGCCGCGTGCTCGCCGGGTTCGAGAACCACGGGGGCCGCACGCACCTCGGGCCGGCGGCCACCCCGCTCGGCCGCGTCCTCAAGGGTCACGGCAACACCGGCACGAGCGGGCACGAGGGGATCCTCCACGGGCACGCGGTCGTCGGCACCTACCTGCACGGTCCGCTCCTGCCCAAGAACGTGTGGTTCGCCGACTGGCTCGTCGCCCGCGCCCTGGGCATCGAGGAGCCGCTGGCGGCCCTCGACGACACGCTCGAGGACGCCGCGCACGCCTCCGCGCGCCGCGCCGCGGGCGTCTAAGCGACGTCTCGCGCAGGAATCACCACCGGACCGGTGGGTAGGGTTGGATTCGTGCCTGCCGCGACCCTCGAACTCCGCAACGTCAGCAAGCGCTACCCCGGGGCGGCCGAGGCGGCGATCGAGGACCTCAGCCTCGAGGTGCCCGCGGGCGAGATCTGCGTGCTCGTGGGCCCGTCCGGCTGCGGCAAGACGACCGCGATGCGGCTCGTCAACCGGATGATCGAGCCGACCGGCGGCGACATCCTCCTCGACGGCCGCTCGATCCTCGACCGCGAGCCCGCCCAGCTGCGCCGCGAGATCGGGTACGCGATCCAGCAGATCGGCCTGTTCCCGCACCAGACGGTCGGCGAGAACATCGCGACCGTCCCGAAGCTCCTGGGCTGGGACCGCGCGCGCATCGCGGCCCGCGTCGAGGAGCTGCTCGAGCTCATCGGGCTCGACCCCGCGGAGATGCGCGACCGCTACCCCGCGCAGCTCTCCGGCGGCCAGCGCCAGCGGGTCGGCGTCGCGCGCGCGCTCGCGGCCGACCCGCCGCTGATGCTCATGGACGAGCCGTTCGGCGCGATCGACCCGATCAACCGCGAGCGGCTGCAGAACGAGTTCCTGCGGCTGCAGGGCGAGATCGGCAAGACGATCGTGTTCGTGACCCACGACATCGACGAGGCGATCAAGATGGGCGATCGCGTCGCCGTCCTGCAGAAGGGCGGGCATCTCGCCCAGTTCGCCACGCCCGCCGACCTGCTGATGGCGCCCGCCAGCCCGTTCGTCGAGGACTTCGTCGGCGCCGACCGCGCGCTCAAGCGCCTCGCCCTCCAGCGCGTCCGCGACATCGACCTGTGGCGCGCCCCGATCGTGCGCGTCGGGCAGCCGGTCGCCGAGGCGCGCGCGCTGATCGAGGACTCCGACCTCCCCTACCCGCTGCTCGTCGACGAGGACGGCCGCCCGCTCGGCTGGCTGCGCGACGCCGCGCTCGCGGGCGACACCGTCGCGGCCGAGCCGCGCTCGCGCGCCACCCCGGTGCTCGACATGGACGACGTCCTGCGCGACGCCCTGTCGGACCTGCTGGCCCACGAGACGCAGTACGGCCCCGTCGTCGACGCGCAGGGCGGCGTCACCGGCGTGCTCAGCGTCGAGGTCATCTCCCACGCGCTCGCCGCCGGATCCCCGGCGACCGTCCCCAGCCCGGCGGAGCTCGCCGAGTGACCCTCGCGATCCCGCTCGCGCAGGTCCAGCTGCGCGACCGCTCGCAGGGCACGTGCGAGTCCCGCAACGGCTTCTGCCCGGACTGGATCGCCGACAACTGGGACAGCTACGTCGACCCGGCGGTGCGGCACGCCCTGCTCGTGGCGCTCGCCGTGCTGTTCGGCTTCGCGATCGCGTTCGGGCTCGCGCTGCTGGCGCACCGCCGCCGCGCGCTCGTCGCACCGATCACCGCGGTGACCGGGGTGCTCTACACGATCCCCAGCCTCGCGTTCTTCCTCGTGCTGCTCCCGGTCACGGGACGCGGCATCACCACCGCCGTGATCGCGCTCACCGCGTTCACGCTGCTGATCATCTTCCGCAACATCATGCTCGGGCTCGACAACGTGCCCGACGAGGCGCGCGACGCCGCCGCCGGGATGGGGATGACCGACCGGCAGGTGCTGTGGAAGGTCGAGCTGCCGCTCGCCGTCCCGGAGATCGTCGCCGGGCTGCGCGTCGCCGCCACGACCTCGGTGGGCCTCGCCGCGCTCGCCTTCTTCGCCGGCGCCGGCGGCCTGGGCGGCGCGATCTACGCCGACCTCACGTTCAAGAGCAACATCGTCGTGGCGGGCGGCCTGTGCCTGCTGCTCGCGGCGCTGTTCGACGCGCTCTTCGTCGGGATCGAGCGGCTGCTCACCCGCTGGCGGCGGGCGGTGCCCGCATGAACGACTTCGCCGACGCGATCGAGTTCATCTTCCGCAGCCGCGAGTCCCAGACCGGCGGCGTGGAGATCGGCGGCAGCCAGCTGCTGGACCTCCTCGGCAAGCACCTCGAGCTCAGCGCCGTCTCGATGCTGCTGGCGGTGCTCGTCGCGGTCCCGCTCGGCCTCGTCATCGGGCACACGGGGCGCGGCGCGTTCCTCGCGCAGTTCATCGCCAACGCGGGCCGCGCGGTCCCGAGCCTCGCGCTGATCGCGTTCTTCGTCGCCTACGTCGGCGTCGGCTTCACGAACGTCACGCTCGCGCTCGTGCTGCTCGCGATCCCGCCGATCCTCGGCAACACCTACGTCGGCGTGCGGCAGGTCTCGCCCGACGTCGTCGACGCCGCGCGCGGCATGGGCCTCACCGAGCTGCAGGTGCTGCGTCGCGTCGAGCTGCCCCTCGCCGTCCCGACGATGTTCGGCGGCATCCGCAACTCGGCGATCAACGTCGTCGCGACCGCCACGATCGCGCCGCTGGCCGGCGTCGTGACGCTCGGCGACCCGATCATCAACGCCTCGGTCTACGGCGACGCCGGCCGGCTCGGCGCGGCCATCGTGGTCGCCGTCCTCGCCGTCCTCGCCGAGCTCCTCTTCGCGATGCTCCAGCGTCGCGTCACCCCGCGCGGCATCCGCAGTCCGGATCGCCGCGCGCCGCAGGTCCGTCCATCCAGCAGCAGGAAGGTGTCGGTCACCCCATGAACACGTCCACCACGCGTCGCCTCCTCGCGGCGCTGCTCGCCCTCGTCGCCGTCCTGGCGTTCTCGGCGTGCGGCGACGACGAGGACGACGGCTCCACCCCCGCCTCCAGCGGGACCACCTCGACCGAGAGCGCGACCGCCGCGAAGGCGATCGTCTCCAACCCGGCGAACGCCTCGACGCCCGAGATCACGGTCGGCTCGAAGAACTTCACCGAGCAGTTCATCCTCGGCGAGATCTACGCGCAGGCGCTCCAGGCCGCGGGCTACAAGGTCAAGAAGGAGCTGAACCTCGGCTCCGAGCAGATCGCGTTCAAGTCGGTCAAGAGCGGCGAGGTCGACGCGTACCCCGAGTACACCGGCACGGCGCTCACGTCGTTCTTCGACGTCAAGACCGACGACATCCCCAAGGACGAGCAGGCCGCCTACGAGGAGACGAAGAAGGGCTTCGCCGAGGACGGCCTGACCGCGCTGGCGCCGACGCCCTTCACCGACGCCAACGAGGTCGGGATGACGAAGAAGCGCGCCGAGGAGCTCGGCATCACCACGATCAGCCAGCTGGCCGCCAAGAGCGGGGAGCTGACGATGTCGGGCTCGCCCGAGTGCCGCCAGCGCACCGACTGCCTCCTGGGGCTCGAGCGCACCTACGGAGCGAAGTTCAAGAAGTACCTGCCGGTCGACCTCGCGCTGCGCCACGAGGTGCTCACCAAGGGCCAGGCGGACGCGTCGATCCTCTTCACGACCGACGGCCAGATCGCCGCGCAGGACCTCCTCGTGCTCGAGGACGACAAGAACCTCTTCCCGCCCTACAACGTGACGTTCGTGGTCCGGGACGAGACGCTGGAGGCCGCCGGGCCGGACTTCGAGAAGGTCATCACGCAGGTCCAGGAGGGCCTGACCGCCGAGGTCATGCAGGAGCTCAACTCCCGCGTGGACCTCGACAAGGAGAAGCCCGAGGCGGTCGCCAAGGCGTACCTGACCGAGGCCGGCTACCTGCAGTAGCCGTCGCGGTGGTGCCTACGTCACCCGACGTAGGCACCGCCGTCTGAGCAGGGGTTTTCGCCCGGCGCGGCGTGCCGTCTGTACAAGGGTGTACAACCCCCGGCGTGATGCACGGACGCCTGCTCCCCCTCCTGGCGCTCCTCGGCGCGATCCTGGCCACGGTTCCGGCCACGGTCAGCGCGGCCGAGCCGCCCAACCAGAACGACCCCTGCTCCCGCGCCGGACGCAACGTCTGCGACACGCTCGGGGTCGGCAAGTACGACACCTACCGCTACGGCCTGCGGTGGTTCGGCGACTACCGCGGCGCCATCCCGGGCGTCAAGGGCGCGACCTGGTGCATCGACCTGCGGTTCTGGTACCCGTCGGCCGCGTTCGGCTACGAGAAGCGCTCGACCGCCGGGCTGAAGAACCGGGAGGGCGACGCGGTCACCGGCGGGACGCTGCGCCGCCTCGCGTACGCCACCTGGGCCTACGGGCGCACGCAGAGCGTCGTCGACCAGGCGGCGGTCATGCTCTACGTCCACGCGCAGATGGGCGACGGCGCTCCCGGCGAGGCCTCGCCGGCCGCGGCCGGCCCCGCCGTCGAGCGGCAGGTGCAGCGGATCGCGCGCGACGCACGCCGCTACGCCGGCCCGTACACGGTCAAGGCGGAGCTCCCCACCGGCGGCCTGACCGTCGGCAAGGCCACGAAGCTCCGCGTCCGCGTGCTCTCCGGCACCGGGGTCCCGGTCCCGGGCGTCACCGTCCGGCTCGCCACCCGTGGCGTCGACGGCCTGCCCGCCACGGTCGACACCGGCAGCCGCGGCGACGTCCGCGTCGCATTCACGCCGGCCAAGGCGACCGACGAGCTCGAGATCCGCGCGACCACCGAGGAGCTCGCCGCCCCCACCCCCGCGCTCTACGTGCCCACGCGCGGTGCCGCGCAGCGCAGCGGCCAGCGGCTCATCGCCGCCCGGTCCGCGACCGTGGCGGACGTGGTCACCGCGCGCGTCGCCCCCGCGAAGGTCGCGGTCACGACGGCTGCCGCCCCGACGACGATGCTCGTCGGCGAGCAGAGCCGTGACACCGTGAAGATCTCCGGCGCGCCCGCCTCGTGGCGCCAGCAGGTCGAGGTGCGCCTCTACGGCCCGGCCCGCAGGCAGTCGGAGATCAGCTGCGACGGCCCGCCCGTCGCCACGCACACCTACGAGGCCGGCAACGGGGACTCCACCACCCCGCCCACCACGCTGACCCGACCGGGCTGGTACGGCTACCAGCTGACCGTGCCCTCGACGCCCGACGTGCAGGGGCTCACGACCCCGTGCGCGCTGCCCGAGGAGTCCGTGAAGGTCGAGACCCAGCCGCGGGTCCGCACGCAGGTCTCCGCGCCCGCCGTCGACCCCGGCGCGGCGGTGACCGACACGGTCGTCGTCGAGGGCCTCGCCGGTGAGGCCGTCACGGTCAACGCGGCGCTCTACGGGCCCTTCCCGTCCCGCGACAAGATCACCTGCGACGGCCCCGCGGTGTGGACGGGCAGCTTCCCGGCCGCCGCCGACGGCGAGTACGTCACCGACCCGGTGACGCTCACCCAGCCCGGCTACTACACCTACCGCGAGACGATCCCGGCCACCGAGTTCACCCGCGCCGCCGACCACCCGTGCGCCGAGGTGTCCGAGACGACGATCGTGCGCGGCCGGCCCGCGATCCGCACGCAGATCAGCGCGCAGGAGACCGCGCCCGGCGCGCAGGTCACCGACCAGGTCGTCATCACCGGCCTCGGCGCGCTCGCCGCGACCGTCAACGTCGAGCTCTGGGGCCCGTACGAGCGGCGCGAGGACATGACGTGCACGGGCACGCCGATCCACACGAGCCAGTTCGCCGCCGCCGGTGACGGCACCTACACGACCGCCCCGGTCACGCTGCCGCGGGCCGGGCTCTACACCTACCGCGAGTCGATCGTCGCCTCCGAGGCCTACGAGGGCGTCCTGACCGCCTGCGGCGAGGCGGCCGAGACGACGCTCACGAAGGCCAAGCCCGAGGTCGTGACCACCGTCTCGAACGCGGTCGTCAAGCCGGGCGCGTCGATCTTCGACACGCTGAAGGTCACCGGGCTCGGCCAGACGCCCGCGAAGATCACGCTCGAGCTGTTCGGGCCGTTCGAGACCCGCGGCGAGATCAGCTGCGAGGGCACCCCGTTCTGGAAGGGGACCGTCGACGTCCCCGGTGACGGGTCGTTCACCTCCGAGAAGGTGAAGGTGACGAAGGCCGGCTTCTACAGCTACCGCGAGAAGATCGCGTCGTCGCCGCTGATGAGCGCCGAGCAGGGCCGCTGCGGCGAGGAGGCCGAGACCTCGCTCGTCGCACCGCTGATCCTCACCGGCCGCGGGGACCCGCGCGTCGCGAGCTCCGGTCGCCTCGTCACCGGGAAGGCGGCGCAGAGCCTCCCCAAGCCCACGCACATCACGATCCGCACGCTCGGCGTCGACACCGCGGTGCGCCCGGTGACGATCGACACCGGCAGCGGCGCGCTCGCGGTGCCGAAGGACATCTCGAAGGTCGGCTGGTGGCGGGACGGGGCGACCCCCGGTGACGCGACCGGCACGACCCTCATCGCCGGGCACGTGGACAGCGCCAAGCGCGGGGCGGGCGCCTTCTACCCGCTGCGTAGCGCGCGGCGCGGCACCCGCATCGTGGTCCGCACCGAGGACCGCCGCGAGCGGACCTACCGCGTCACCGGTGTGCGGACCGTCCGCAAGGAGGCGCTGCCGACCGGCATCTTCACCCGCGGCGGTCCCAAGCGGCTCGTGCTCGTCACCTGCGGCGGCCCGTTCGACCAGCAGAGCGGCCACTACCGCGACAACGTGATCGTCACGGCGGTCCCCGCCGCGTAGCGGTTCGCCCGCCTCAGCGCAGGCCGCTTGAGCCGAACCCGCCCGCCCCGCGGGCGGTGTCGTCGAGCTCCGTGGTCTCGACGACCTCCGGCAGGGCCGGACGCGTGACGACGAGCTGCGCGATCCGGTCCCCCGCCTCCCACGACCAGGCGGCGACGCGGTCGGTGTTCAGCAGCAGCACCTGCAGCTCGCCGCGGTAGCCCTCGTCGACGAGGCCGGGCGCGTTCACCAGGGCGATCCCGTGGCGTACCGCGGTTCCGCTGCGCGGCAGCACGAGCCCCGCGTGGCCGCGAGGCAGCGCGATCGCGATCCCGGTCCGCACGAGCATCCGCTCGCCGGGCGCGAGCGTGCCGGCGTCGAGCGCCCGCAGGTCGTAGCCGGCGTCCCCGTCGTGGGCGCGCGAGGGCAGCTGCGCGCGCGGGTCGAGCCGGCGGACCCGCAGCTCGCCGTCGCTCATGCGGACGGCGCCACGGCCCAGCGGCCGTAGCGCTCGGCGACCGTCACCGGCAGACGGACGTGGACGCGCACGCCCTCGGCGGTGTCCTCGCGCTCGAGGTCCCCGGCGATCTCGTGCAGCTCCGCCAGGCGCGCGCCCTCGCTGTAGGGCAGCAGCAGCTCGACGTCGCGCAGGCGGCGCTCGAACTCCTCGGCGACGCGCTCGGTCAGCGCCTCGATGCCCTCGCCGGTCCGGGCGCTGACGAGCACCGCGTCCGGGTGGGTGTGCGCGAGCTCCGTGCGCCGCTCGGGGCTCATCGCGTCCGCCTTGTTCAGCACGAGCAGGCGCGGGCGCTCCCCGGCCCCGATCTCCTCGAGCACGTCCTCGACCGCCCCGAGCATGACGAGCATCTCCTCCTCCTCGACGGACCCGTCGACGACGTGGAGGATCAGGTCGGCCAGCACGGTCTCCTCGAGCGTCGCGCCGAACGCCTGGACGAGCTGGTGGGGCAGCTTGCGGATGAACCCGACGGTGTCGGTGAAGAGGTACGGGCGACCGCCGAGCTTCGTCGTGCGGGTCGTCGGGTCGAGGGTGTGGAAGAGGCGGTCGCGGACGCCGACCTCCGCCCCGGTCAGCCGGTTCAGCAGCGTCGACTTGCCCGCGTTGGTGTAGCCGGCCAGGGCGACCTGCGGCAGGTGCGCGCGGTCGCGCTCGGCGCGCATCGTCGCACGCGAGCCCTTGACCTCCTCGAGCCGGCGCTTGAGCGCCGCCATGCGCGTGCGGGCGAGCCGACGGTCGGTCTCGATCTGGGACTCGCCCGGGCCACGGGTCGCGAACCCGCCGCTGGACACGCCGCCGAGGCGCTCCAGATGGGTCCAGAGACCCCGCATGCGCGCCATGTTGTACTGCAGCTGCGCGAGCTCGACCTGGAGCTTGCCCTCCGCCGAGTTCGCGTGCGAGGCGAAGATGTCGAGGATCGTCGCGGTGCGGTCGACGATCGGGATGCCGATCGCCTCCTCGAGGTTGCGCTCCTGCCGCGCGGTGAGCTCGTCGTCGCAGACGATCACGTTCGCGTCCGCGGCCTTGGCGAGCGCCTTGACCTCCTCGAGCTTGCCGGGCCCGAGATAGGTGTTGGGGTGCGGCGCCTCGCGGTGCTGGACGGTCTGCCCGACGACCGCGACCCCGGCGGTGCGCAGCAGCTCGCGCAGCTCGGAGAGGTCGTCCCCGGACTCGAGCGCGGCGATGCAGTAGGCGCGCTGCTTGGCCCGCTGGCCCGCGACCGCCCCACCCCCCGCCTTCTGGGTCTGCTGCGTCCGGCCGTGGCGACTGCGTTCCATCTCCACCAAGGGTCGCACACCGCGCGGGCGCTGCGGGATAGGATCGGTCCACCTATGCATCGCCTACGCAGAACCGGCTTGGTTGTCGCGATGGTCACCGCCGTGGCCTTGGCCGTGGCCGGCTGCGGAGCCGACGGCGACGGCACGCCCGAGATCCGGGTCTCGGCCGCCACGTCGCTGAAGACCGCCTTCACCGACTACGCCGACGGCCTCGACGACGTCGACGCCCGCCTGAGCTTCGCCGGATCGGACCAGCTCGCCGGGCAGATCCGCTCCGGCGTCCGGCCCGACGTGTTCGCGGCTGCCAACGCCAAGCTTCCCCGGGCGCTGTTCGCCGAGGGACTCGTCGAGCGCCCCGTGGCGTTCGCGCGCAACCGGCTCGTGCTGGCGGTCGCCGCGGACGAGCGAGGGATCCGGGGGATCGACGACCTGACCGCCCGCGGGCGCTCGCTCGCGATCGGGGCGGCAGACGTGCCCGTCGGCGACTACACGCGCACCGTCCTGGGCCGGCTCCCGGACGCCACCGAGCGCGCGGTCCTCGCCGCGGTCCGCAGCGAGGAGCCCGACGTGGGCGGTGTGGTTGGGAAGATCGCCGAGGGCGCGGTCGACGCCGGGTTCGTCTACGCCACGGACGTGCGCGCGGCCGGCGGCCGGCTGCGCGCGATCACGCTTCCGGCGTCGCTCCAGCCCGACGTCGTGTACGAGGTGGCGGTCGTGCGCGAGGCCCGGGATCGCGCTGCCGCACAGCGCTTCGTGGACGGGCTGCTGACCGGTCGCGGCGCCGCCGCGCTGCGCCGCTCCGGCTTCCTGCCCCCGACGTGAGCGTCCTGCGACGCGGCCCCGGCTTCGCGCTCGTCGCAGGCGCCGCCCTGGCGCTGCTGCTCGCGTTCCTCGGCCTCCCGCTCGTGGCGATCTTCGTCGACGTCCCTCCCGCCGACCTCGTCGGCGCGCTCGACGACCCCGCCGCCCGCGACGCCCTCTGGCTCTCGCTGGAGACGTCCGTGATCGCGCTCACCCTGATCCTCCTCGTCGGGACACCGGCCGCGTGGATGCTCGCCACGCGTCGGTTCCGCGGGCGCTCGGCGCTGCTGACCGTCGTCGAGCTCCCACTCGTGGTGCCACCCGCCGTCGCAGGCGTGGCGCTGCTCGCCTCGCTGGGCCCGAGCGGCATCGTCGGCGGCCCGCTCGGCGACGCCGGCATCGAGCTCGTCCTGCAGAAGGCCGGCGTCGTCGTCGCACTGACCTTCGTCGCGAGCCCGTTCTACGTGCGCCAGGCGATCGTCGCCTTCGAAGCCGTCGAGCCACGCCTGCTCGAGGCCTCGCGGACGTTGGGGGCGGGAGAGGCGCGGACCTTCCTCGCGGTCGGGATCCCGGTCGCCCGGGGCGGGTTGGCCGCAGGCGCCGCGCTCGCCTGGGGGCGGGCGCTCGGTGAGTTCGGGGCGACCTTGATGTTCGCGGGCTCGTTCCGCGGAGAGACGCAGACGACGTCGCTGGCGATCTACGAGCGCTTCGCCACCGACTTCACCGGGGCGCTCGCGCTCTCCGCGGTCCTGGTCGCGGCGAGCGCCGCGATCCTCCTGGCGACGAAGCTCCTCACGCCGGCCGGGACGGAGGTCCGCCGTGCTGCGGGTTGAGCTGCGGATGGCGCTGCGCACGCACGAGCTCGACGTGCAGCTCGACGCGACCGCTGAGCAGCCGCTGGCGCTCGTCGGCCGCTCCGGTGCCGGCAAGACGACCGTGCTGCGCGTGATCGCCGGGCTCGCCCGTCCCGACAGCGGGCGGGTGCGCTGCGGCGACGACGTCTGGCTGGACAGCGAGCGGGGCACCGCACGCCCACCGGATGCACGGCGGTGCGCACTGCTGCACCAGGAGGACGCGCTCTTCCCGCATCTCAGCGCCTGGCGCAACGTCGCCTACGGCCTGCGCGAGGTCCGGCGCGGCGCGCGGCGCGAAGCCGCCCGCGAGCTGCTCGCGCAGCTCGGGGTCGCGGCGCTCGCCGACGTGCGCCCCGCCGCGATGAGCGGCGGCGAGCGGCGCCGGGTCGCGCTCGCGCGGGCCCTGGCGGCCGCGCCCCCGGCGCTGCTGCTGGACGAGCCGTTCACCGGCCTGGACGACCGCAGCCGCGACGATGCGCACACCGCCGTGCTGCGCGCGCTCGAGCTCGCGGCGGTCCCGACCATCGTGGTCACGCACGACCATCGGGACGCCGCCGCGCTCGGCGCCGAGGTCCGCGTCCTCGAGAACGGTCGCCTCCTGCCCCACGTCCCCACCGGAAGGTCCCAGCGATGAGCCTCGACGAGCACGTCCCGATCGGCACCGCCGCCACGGCGTTGGGGGTCAGCATCGACACGCTGCGCCGCTGGGAGAAGGCGGGTCGCGTCCGCTTCGAGCGAGGCCCAGGCGGGCGGCGGGTCCTCCCCTCCGCCGAGCTCGCCCGGCTGCTGAAGGAGCGCTCCGGCGCCGCGGGACGCACCAGCGCCCGCAACCGCCTCACCGGGGTCGTCATCTCCGTGCAGCGCGACGGCGTGATGGCCCAGGTGGACCTGGCGTGCGGCCCCTACCGGATCGTGTCGCTGATGTCGCGGGAGGCGGCGGACGACCTGGGCCTCGAGCCCGGCGTGACCGCGTCCGCCGTGGTGAAGGCGACGACGGTCGTCGTCGAGCGGTGAGGCACGCTCACGCTCAGGCGAGCGCGGCGCGCTCGGGCGGCGGCAGCTTCTCGTAGCTGTCGGCGAGCTCCGGGACCGGCAGCAGGATCACGCCCTCCCGCGGGTCCCCGACCCACGAGCCCGCACCGGTCGCCAGCGTGTACGCCGCGTACGCGGCCGCGCAGGCGTCGAGCTCGTCCAGCGTGCGGTGCCACAGGCCGCCGTCGGCGTCGACGACGCCGCGGAGCTTCAGCGCCGCGATGCGCTGCTGCAGCCCCCAGGGCGTGCGCTTGGGCGACGGGCGGTGCCCGAGCAGGGCGCAGAACACCGCGTCGGGGTAGGTCTCGACCACGCGGCCGTGCTGCACGGCGCCGTCGCCGACGGGCGCCATCACCCGTCCGTGCGCGGGCGGCCGGTAGATCCCGAGGTCGGTGAGCGCGTCGAACAGGGCGAATCCCTGCGTCATCCACGTCTCCCACTGCGCGAGCGCCTGGCCGACGGCGGGCACCGGGTACAGCGGCAGCTTGCGCTGGAACAGGAGCGCGTCGCAGACGCGGGAGCGCTCGTACCGACCGGTCGGTAGGGCGAGCTGCTCGCGCAGCGGCTCGCCGGCGGCGAGCAGGTCCAGGCGCGGCCCGACGGGCGCGTCGATCGCCACGACGACCTCGCCGCGGCCGAAGCCCAGCACGGTGCGGACGACCGCGTCGACGTCCCCCGGGGCGTAGAACGTCGTGACGAGCTCGACGGTCCGGTCGGTGGCGCGCCGCTCGTGCAGGGTGACGAGCTGCTGGTTGCCGGGCTTGGCGGACACGTCGATCCCGCAGTACCGCATCGACCCCCAACGATAGAGTGGCGTCGTGCTCCACGGTTCGTCCGACGCCGAGCTCGGCGAGCGCCTCGCCGCCCGGCTGCTCGAGCTCATCGACATCCCCTCGGAGTCCCGGGACGAGGCCGCGCTCGCCGCCCACGTCCTCGCGGTCCTCCAGGAGGGCGACGTCCCGGCCCGCGACGCGCAGGACACCTGCGTGATCGGCGAGCCGCCCGGCCCGGCGGACGGGCCGCTGCTGCTGCTCGGCGGGCATCTCGACACCGTTCCCGCGCAGGACAACCGGCCCGGCCGGCGCGACGCCACCGCCGTCCACGGGCTCGGCGCGAGCGACATGCTCGGCGCGCTCGCGGTGATGATCGAGCTCGGCCGCGACCTCGCCGCCGACCCGGCGCGCGCCGCGGCCGCGCGCGCCCGGGTGCGGCTGCTGTTCTTCGGTCGCGAGGAGCTCCCCGTCAGCGAGAGCGCGCTGACGCCGCTGCTGGAGCGCGAGCCGGGCCTCGCCGAGGCGGACCTCGTGCTGATGATGGAGCCGACGGACAACCAGATCCACGCCGGCTGCCTGGGCAACGTCAACGCCACCTGGACCTTCCACGGGCGCAGCGGCCACTCCGCCCGGCCCTGGCAGGCCGACAGCGCGATGACGCGCGCGGCCCGCGGGATCGTGCGCCTCGACGCGGTCGACCCGATCCGCCACGACTTCGGCGGCCTCGTCTTCACCGAGGTCGCCTCGGTCGTCCGGATCGCCGGCGGCATCGCCGACAACGTCATCCCTGATCGCGTCGACGCGCACGTGAACATGCGCTACGCGCCCGGGCGCAGCGCCGCCGACGCGGACGCGCTGCTGCGCTCCTGGTGCAGCGGCGAGGACGAGACGCTCGAGATCCTCTCCAACGCCCCGTCCGCGCCCGTGGTGGCGGTGGACGCCAACCCGCTGCTCGAGCGCCTGGTGGCGGTCGGCGGCCTGGAGATCCACCCCAAGCAGGCGTGGACCCCGGTGGCGGAGTTCGCGCTGCACGGCCTGGACGCCGTGAACTTCGGGCCCGGTGACCCGTCCTACGCGCACCGCCGCGACGAGCTCGTGACCGTCGCGGCGCTCGTGCGCTGCTACCGGACGCTCGACGCGCTCCTGTTCGGGCCGTGAGCGCGTCGCTGCCGCTGAACCCGGTCCTCACGGGCCTGGGCACCTATCCGTTCGTCCGCCTGGGCGAGGCGCGCGCCGCCGCGGTCGCGCGGGGCGTCGACGTCATCGACCTCGGGGTCGGCGAGCCGCGGGAGGAGACCCCGGCGTTCCTGCGCGAGGCGCTCTGCGACGCGGTCCGCGCCCACCCCGTCGCGGGCTACCCGCTGGCCGTCGGCCTGCCGGAGCTGCGCGACGCGATCGCCGCGTGGATCGACCGGCGCTACGGCGCCACGGTCGACCCGGGTACCGAGATCGTCCCGACGCTCGGCTCCAAGGAGCTCGTCTTCTCGCTCGCGGAGGTCTGCGCGGGCGGTGGCCGCGACCTCGTCGCGATGACCTCCCCGGGCTACCCGGTCGCCGAGCGCGGGGCGGCGTTCGCGGGCTGCGAGGTCCTCGAGCTGCCGCTGACCGCGGAGCGTGACTTCCTCCCCGACCTGGACGCGCTGACCGCCGAGCAGCTGTCACGGCTCGCGATCCTGTGGCTGAACTACCCGAACAACCCGACCGCCGCCGTCGCGCCGCTCGCCTTCTACGAGCGCGCCGCGGCGCTCGCGCGCGAGCACGGCTTCGTGCTCGCCAGCGACGAGGCGTACAGCGAGCTGTGGTTCACCGGCGATCCGCCCGCCAGCGCCCTGCAGCTCGACTCGCTCGAGAACGTGCTGGTCTGCAACACGCTCTCCAAGCGGTCCTCGATGCCGGGCTACCGGTCCGGGTTCGCGGCCGGGGACGCCCGCCTGATCGCGGCGCTGCGCCGCTACCGGCCGAACGTCGGCGTCGCGCCGCAGGAGTTCGTCCAGCGCGCGGCGGTCGCCGCGTGGGGCGACGAGGAGCACGTCGTCGCGGTGCGCGCGCTGTACCGCGCCAAGCTCGCGGTGCTCGCCCCGGGCCTCGAGGCCGTCGGGCTGCGCGACGCGGGCGGCCCGGCGACGTTCTTCCGCTGGCTGGCCCTGCCGCAGGGGGTCACGGGCTCGGAGGACTTCGCGACCGAGCTGCTGGACGAGACGGGCCTGGTCGTCACGCCGGGCGCGTACTTCGGGCCCGCCGGCGAGGGGTACGTGCGCGTGGCGCTCGTCCCCACGCTCGAGCGGTGCACGGAGGCCGCCGAGCGCCTGCTGCGCCGCGGCGGCCGACCCGTCTAGTTCGCGTGCAGGGCCTCGTTGAGGCCGCCCCAGGAGCCGCTGCGCGGCAGCACCTCGAGCGCGCCCGACTCGCTGTTGCGACGGAACAGCAGGCCGTCGCGGCCGCTGAGGTCCTTCGCCTTGACGACCTCGCCGTCCGGGGTCGTGACGCGCGCGCCACCGGTCACGTAGGTGCCCGCCTCCACGACGCACTCGTCGCCGAGGCTGATCCCCAGCCCCGAGTTGGCGCCCAGCAGGCAGCGCTGCCCGATCGAGATGACGGTCGAGCCGCCGCCCGACAGCGTGCCCATGATCGAGGCGCCGCCGCCGATGTCCGAGCCGTCGCCGACGACGACCCCGGCGCTGATGCGCCCCTCCACCATCGAGGAGCCGAGCGTCCCGGCGTTGAAGTTCACGAAGCCCTCGTGCATGACGGTCGTGCCCTCGGCCAGGTGCGCGCCGAGCCGCACGCGGTCGGCGTCCGCGATCCGCACGCCGGACGGCACCACGTAGTCGGTCATGCGCGGGAACTTGTCGATGCTCGTGACCGTGAGGGTGGCGCCCATCGCGCGGGCGCGCAGGCGCGCCGCGCCGACCTCGGCCGGATCGACCGGGCCGAGCGTCGTCCACGCGACGTTCGTCAGCAGCCCGAACTGGCCGTCGAGGCTGAGGCCGTGCGGGACGACGAGGCGGCCGGAGAGCAGGTGCAGCCGCAGGTACGCGTCGTAGGCGTCGGCGGGTGCGGCGGCGAGGTCCGGGAGCACGGTGAGGACCGGGACGACCCGTACGCCGCGGATCGCGTCCTCCCCCATGCTGCCCGCCAGGCCGCCGCCACCGAGCGTCGTCGCCTGCGCGAAGTTCAGCGGCTTGGTGCCGGTGCCCTCGTGCTTGGCGGTCGTGATCGCGGCCTGCGCGTCGGCGGACCCGGCGTCGAGGTGGAAGCGCGTGAAGAGGGTGTCCAGGACGCGCCCGTCGGTCGTCAGGGTCGCGAGGCCGACGCCCCAGGCGCTCTGCTGCGTGTCAGTGCTCATCGACCCGGCAGGCTAGCTCAGCGCGCAGGCGTACGAGGGTCCCGCGCGGGGAACACCCGGCCGTGATGCGATCCGCCGACAACCGCTCCGGAACCGCGCTCGACGTGGTCGTCTGCGTCGGGATCGGGCTGCTGGCGACCGCCGCGGGGCTCCTGGCCGACGCGGCGGGCGCGAGCGCGGAGGGCAGTGGCGGCGTGACGCTCGGCGTGGTGGCGCTCGGGCTGCTGCTGGACCGGTGGCAGCGCGGGCGTCCTGCGGTGGACGCGGTCGGGCTCGAGGGCCGTGTCGGATACCGGCGCCTCGTCGCCATCCGCACCGTGCCGGTGCTCGGCCTGGCGACGTGGGTCATCGCGGTCAACCAGGCGCTGCTCGGGCTGCGTCTCGGGTCCGACGGCGCCCAGGATCTCGTGCCGCTGGCGGGTGGCCTGGTGATGTGGTCGGTCGCCGATCGGGTGGTCGCGCGCCGGGCGGCCGCCCGCACCGACGTCGAGGAGCGCGAGCTCGGCCAGGAGATCGTCCACGAGCTCCGCCTCGGGGCCGCGTCGACGAGCAGCTTCGCGTGGCGCCGCGACCGCCAGATCCACCAGCTCGTCGGCTTCCTGCTGCTGACCGCGCTCGGGGTGGCGCTCGTGCCCGTCGCGAACTTCGGCGGCAGCGTCTTCGGCGTGCCACTGGCGGCGCTCGGGGCCTTCATCGTGTGGAAGCTGGTGCCGCAGCTGCGCAGCCCCGTGGCGATCGCGATCGATCCCCGCGGGCTCACGGTCGGGGCGTGGCCGACGGTGCCGTGGGACGCGGTCGAGAGCGTGCTGGTCCACCGGGTCCATTTCCACCATCGTCTCGAGGTCCTCGTCGACCGCGCGCGGGTGGCCGACCCCGTCCTGCACCGGATGCTGCGACGCTCGAAGAACGCCATGAGCTTCCCGCTGCACCTCGTCGACGCCGAGCCCGGCGAGGTCCTCGCCGCGATCCGCGGTGCGCGCCCGGAGGTGCCGCTGATGTTCCCCGAGGGTGGCGGACGGCTCGAGGTCGTCTGACCGCGCGGGCGGTCGGCCGCTCAGCCCGCGGCGAGCTCGGCGAGCAGGTCGCCGCTCAGCTCCCCGGTGTAGACGGGGACGGCCCAGCCGGCGAGGTCGACGTGCAGCGCCTCGGAGACGGTGACCGTGAGCTCGCCGCCGTCGAGGTGCACGGTGACCTCCTCGTCGCCGCCCTGGAGCACGTAGGCGACCGCGGCGCCGCTGGCCCCGGTGCCCGAGGACATCGTCTCGCCGACGCCGCGCTCGTAGATCCGCGCCCGGATCACGCCCGGCTCGAGCTCGCAGAACCACGAGACGTTCGTGCGGTTGGGGAAGATCGGCGCGTGCTGGATCCCGGGACCGATCGCGGGGAGGTCGAGCGCCTCGAGCTCGGCGACCGACCCGACGCGGATCGCGCACTGCGGGTTGCCGATCGACACGTGCTGGAAGGCGAAGCCCGCCACCTCGCCGCTGCCGTCGGCAGGGCCGTCCGGGTAGTCCTTGGAGGTGAGGTGCGCGCGGCCCATGTCGACCGTGCACGTCGTCTCGCCGGTGATCGTCGGGCGGATCTCGCCGGCGACGGTCTGGATCGAGAACCGGTCGGCGGTCGTCCACCCGCGGCGGCGCAGGTACATGATCGCCTCGCGCGCCCCGTTGCCGGAGAGCTCGGCCTCCGAGCCGTCGGGGTTGAAGATCCGCAGCCGGGCGACGAACCCGGGCTCGTCCGGCGCGGAGAGCTCGAGGATGCCGTCCGAGCCGAGCCCGACGTGCCGGTCGCACAGGCGCCGCACGCGCTCCGGCGTGAGCGGCCACGGCAGGTCGGTCGCCTCGACGATGAGGTAGTCGTTGCCGAGGGCCTGCCACTTCTCGAAGCGCATGCCCGGACCCTACGGGAGCAGCTGCGCGGCCACGTCCGCGGCGGCGCGGCCGGTCACGTCGACGACCTCGGTGCCGGGCAGCTTGCGCAGCCAGGTGAGCTGGCGCTTGGCGTAGCGGCGGGTCTGGGCCTTCATCCGGTCCACGTCCCCGTCGAGCAGCGCGTCGAAGCCGATCGCGCGGCGCGCGGTGGCGGACGCCCCGGCCGCGTCGGCGTCCCGGACCTCCCGCGCGGCCCCGGCGGCGACCATCGCGTCGACGCGCGCGTCGATCTGCGCGTAGAGCGCCTCGCGCTCCATCACGAGCGCCACGAGCCGTGTCGGGTGCCGCGTGCGCGCGGTCCAGAGCTCGCTCTCCCCGGTGCGCTGCGGCAGCGCGCCCATCGCGTGCAGCTCGAGGCTCCGCACGACGCGCGTGGTGTCCCGCGGGTCCACGGCCGCGGCGCGCTCGGGCGCCACGCGGGTCAGCTCGGCGTGCAGTGCGGGGAGACCCTCACGGGCGACGCGGTCCAGCAGCCGCTCGCGCAGGCCGGGCGGCGGGGCGGGCGCGAGGTCGAGGTCGGCGAGCGCGGCGCGCAGGTACAGGCCGGTGCCGCCCACGACGATCGGGGTGCCGCCGTCGGCGAGGATCGCGTCGATCTCGGCGTGCGCGAGTCGCGCGTAGCGGGCAGCGCTGCAGGTCTCGGTGACCGGGAGCACGCCGACGAGCCGGTGCTCCAGCTGCTGCTGCTCGGCGGCGTCGGCGGCCCCGGTGAGGATCGGCAGGCCCGCGTACAGCTGCAGGGCGTCGGCGGAGACGGCGACGGGCCGCTCGCCGCGGTCCCGCAGGCGACGGGCGAGCGCGAGCGCGAGCCCGGTCTTCCCCACCCCGGTGGGACCGAAGATCGCCAGCAGCTCCCGGGACACGGGACGCAGTATTCCGCCGTGGCAGAATCGGCGCCGTGAACCTCCACGGGAAGACCGTCCTGCTGACCGGCGCGACCGGCGGCATCGGCCATGCGATCGCGCGCCGCCTCCACCGGGAGGGCGGCACGCTCGTGCTGACGGGCCGCCGCACCGACGTGCTCGAGCCGCTCGCGCAGGAGATCGGGGGGCGGGCGATCGCGGCCGACCTCGCCGATCCCGCGGCCGCCGAGCGCCTCGTGGAGGAGGCCGGGGACGTCGACGTCGTCGTCGCCAACGCGGGGCTGCCGGGGACCGGGGAGATCACCTCGTTCTCGCCGCAGGAGATCGACCGCGTGCTCGACGTGAACCTCCGCGTGCCGATCCTCATGACCCGCCACTACACGGAGCGGCTGGCGGCGCGCGGCGGCGGGCACTTCGTGTTCATCTCCTCGCTCGCGGGCAAGACCGGCTCCCCGTACTCGTCGATGTACAACGCGACGAAGTTCGGCCTGCGTGGCTTCGGGCAGGGGCTGCGGCACGAGATGGCCGCGAAGAACATCGGGGTCTCCGTGGTCTTCCCCGGGTTCATCCGCGACGCGGGCATGTTCGTCGACGCGGGCGTCGAGCTGCCGCGGGGCGTCGGCACGTCCAGCCCGGAGGAGGTCGCCGACGCGGTCGTCACCGCGATCGTCCGCAACCGCGGCGAGATCGACGTCGCCCCGCTGGGGATGCGCGTCGGGACGCTCGTCGCGGGGATCGCCCCGGCGACCGCGGCGCGCGTCAGCGAGCTGGCGGGCGCGTCGAAGATCGCGGGCGAGATGACCGCCGGGCAGGTCGACAAGCGCTGACCCGGGGGGCGAATCCCCGCTCCCGGGACCTAGTGGTGGGACACCCACCACCGACGGAGGTCCCATGGCCACGAAGAACATCAACCGCGTGCTGCTCGAGGGCGAGCTGCTCGCCGACCCGCGGCCGCTGGACGGTCGCTGCCGCCTGCGCCTGCTCGTGATGACGGTCCAGAAGGTCAAGCCGAAGGACCCGGAGGAGGAGCCGATCTGGGTCGGGCGGCGCAACGAGTTCGACGTGCTCGTCTGGGGCGCGCTCGCGCAGCGCTGCGTGGCGGAGCTGCAGGAGGGCGCGCCCGTGCTCGTCGAGGGACGGCTGGAGTGGATCGCCGGGACCGACGGGGTCGACGGGCGGATCTTCCCGCGGACCGAGATCGTCGCCGACGACGTCCGGGTGCTGTCGGCGCCCGCGCGGCCCGCCCCGCCCGCGGCGCTCGTCGCGCCGGAGCCCGCCCCGCCGGCTCCGGGCGAGGAGGCGGGGACCGCGGCGCCGCAGGTCGCGGCGGCCTGAGTGCGCGGGCGCGGCCGTCAGCGCACGCCGAGGCGGCGCGCGATCGCGTCGGCGATCGTCGCGGCCGCGTCGGGCGCCACGCCGAGGAACAGGCACGGCTCGATCAGCTCGACCTCGATGACGCCCGGGCGGCCGTCGAGGTCGGGGACGAGGTCGACGCGCGCGATCAGCGGTGCGGTGCCCTCGCGTGCGGCGACGGCGGCGACGGCGAGCGTCGCGAGGTCGAGCTCGTCGCGGCCCGGCTCGACCCGGGTCGCGGTGCCGCCGTGCTCGACCTGGACGCGGAAGTCGCCCTCGGCCGCGGTCTTGCGCACCGCGTGGGTCAGGGCGCCCTCGCAGAAGAAGACGGACGTCTCCCCCGCCCCGGCGACCGCGGGCAGGTACGGCTGCAGCATCGCGCCTCCGGTGCTGCGGGCGAGCTCCCGGACGTGCTCGATGAGCGCGAGCGTCTCGCTCTGGCTGTCGCGCACCCCGGTGAAGCGGCGCAGGCCCGATGCGCCCGCCCCGACGACGGGCTTGGCGACGACGTCGTCCCAGCCGCGGTCGCGCACCGCGGCGACGGCCGCGACGGGGTCGTCCTGCGGGCCCGCCCAGACGGTCGGGAGCGTGCGGATCCCGCCGGCCTCGAGGCCGCGCAGGTAGGACTTCTCGGTGTTCCACGTGACGAGGTCGGCGCCGGGCCACAGCCGCACCCCGGCGTCCTCGAGGCGGTCCGCCCAGGCGACGAACGCGTCGCGGCGGTCGACGTAGTCCCAGGTCGAGCGGACGAGGACCGCGTCGGCGTCCGCCCAGTCGACCTGCGGGTCGTCCCAGGCCGCGACGCGGCAGGCGACGCCGCGATCGTGCAGCAGCGGCAGCAGCGGCGTGCTGTCGGGGTCCAGGCGCGGGAACTCGGCGCAGCTGGCGAGCAGCAGCTCGGCCATGCTCAGCGCGCCGAGGCGGTCGCGAGCAGCGAGGCCTCGCCCGCGAGCGTCTGGCTGGTCGCCGCGGTGATGTGCACGGGCACGATGTCGCCGGGCGTGGCCACCCCGGTGAAGTTCACGACCTTGTTGTGCGGGGAGCGGCCGCGGAGCTTCGTGGGGTCGTTGCGCGACGGGCCCTCCACGAGCACGTCGAGGGTCCGGCCGACGAACCGCTGCGCGCG
Organism: Paraconexibacter algicola; assembly: GCF_003044185.1. Taxonomy (GTDB): domain Bacteria; phylum Actinomycetota; class Thermoleophilia; order Solirubrobacterales; family Solirubrobacteraceae; genus Paraconexibacter; species Paraconexibacter algicola. The sequence goes on along the minus strand of NZ_PYYB01000004.1, from coordinate 211,718 downwards.
TTCGGTGGCGCGACGCTGCACGACCTCGACGAGCCGTTCCATCCGCTCGATCTTCACCGGGTGCGGAACGAGGCCCTCGGTCATCTCGGCCGCCTCGGTCCCGCGCCGCGGCGAGAACACGAACGTGAACGCGCTGTCGTAGCCGACCTCCTCGCAGACCTCGAGCGTCTGCTGGAAGTCCTCCTCGGTCTCCCCCGGGAAGCCGACGATGATGTCGGTGGTCAGCGACGTGTCGGGGACGTGCTCGCGGATCAGCGCGACGCGGTCGAGGTAGCGCTCGCGCGAGTAGGTGCGCCGCATCGCCTTGAGGATCCGGCTGGAGCCCGACTGCAGCGGCAGGTGCATGTGCGGGCAGACACCGGCGAGGTCGCGGTGGGCGAGCACCACGTCCTCCTTCATGTCCTGCGGGTGCGGGCTGGTGTAGCGGATGCGCTCGATCCCGTCGACGGCGTCGACGGCGTGCAGGAGCTCCGCGAACGTGCGCCGCTGCGGCCGCAGGTCGCGACCGTAGGCGTTGACGTTCTGCCCGAGCAGCGTGACCTCGCGCACGCCGTCGGCGGCGAGGCGCGTGACCTCCTCCACGAGCCCGTCGAAGGGCCGGGAGGACTCGCGGCCGCGGGTGCTCGGCACGATGCAGTACGAGCACTTCATGTTGCAGCCGACGCTGATCTGCAGCCACGCGTGGAGGTCGCGGGCGCGCTTGGTCGGCAGCTGCGCGGGGAAGTCCTCGAACTCGAAGAAGCCCTGGGCGGTGAGCGAGTCGCTGGTGAGGAACTCGGCGAGCTTGTGGATCTGGCCGGGACCGAACGCCACGTCGACGAACGGGAAGCGCTGGAAGACCTCGTCCTTGACGGACTGCGCCCAGCAGCCGCCGACGCCGATGAGGACGTCGGGGTTGTTGCGCTTGTGGCGCTTGGCGTGCCCGAGGTGCGCGATGAAGCGCGAGTCGGCGGACTCGCGGATCGAGCAGGTGTTGAACAGGATCAGGTCGGCCTGGTCGGGCTCAGGGACCTCCGCGTACCCGAGCGTCTCGAGCATGCCCTTCATCCGCTCGGAGTCGTGCTCGTTCATCTGGCACCCGAAGGTGGTCACGTGGTACCGCTTCTGCACCCGCCCAGGGTAGCGAGGGGTCAGCGGGCGTAGTCGACCGCGCGCGACTCGCGGATCACCGTGACCTTGATCTGGCCCGGGTACTCGAGCTCCTGCTCGATCTCGCGGGCGATGGTGCGGGCGAGGTCGGTGGCGTCGAGGTCGGTGATGGCGCCGGGGGCGACGATCACGCGGACCTCGCGGCCGGCCTGCATCGCGTAGACCTTGTCGACGCCGTCGTGGCGGGCGGCGAGCTGCTCGAGCTCGCGCAGGCGCTTGACGTACTGGTCCAGCGATTCGCCGCGCGCGCCGGGACGGGCGCCGGAGAGGGCGTCGGCGGCCTGGACGATGACGGCCTCGACGGTCTGGGGCTCGACCTCGTTGTGGTGGGCCTCCATTGCGTGCGCGACGGCCTCGGGCTCCCCGTGCCGGCGGGCGAGGTCGCCGCCGACGAGCGCGTGCGGGCCCTCGATCTCGTGGCTGACGGCCTTGCCGATGTCGTGCAGCAGCGCGGCGCGTCGGGCGGTCTTGGCGCTGGCGCCGAGCTCGTCGGCCATGAGCGCGGCGAGCTGCGCGCACTCGACGGAGTGCGCGAGGACGTTCTGCCCGTAGCTGGTGCGGAACTTCAGGCGGCCGAGCGTGCGGGTCAGCTCGACGTCGAGGCCCTGCACGCCGGCTTCGAGGACCGCGGTCTCCCCCGCCTCCTGCATGTGGGACTCGAGCTCGGACTTGGCCTGGTAGTAGGTCTCCTCGATGCGCGCCGGGTGGATCCGGCCGTCCTGCAGGAGCTTCTCCAGGGTGAGGCGCGCGACCTCGCGCCGGACGCCGTCGAAGGCGCTCAGCACGACCGCCCCGGGCGTGTCGTCGATGATGAAGTCGACGCCGGTGAGGTTCTCCAGGGCGCGGATGTTGCGGCCTTCGCGGCCGATGATGCGGCCCTTCATCTCGTCGCCGGGGAGCTGCACGACCGACACGGTCGTCTCGGCGGCGTGCGAGGCGGCGAGGCGCTGCATCGCGACCGAGAGGATCGAGCGGACGCGGCGCTCGGCCTCGTGCTTGGTCTCGTCCTCGATCTGGCGCAGCAGGCGGGCGCGGTCGTGGCGGGCCTGGTCCTCGACCTCCTTGAGCAGCGCCTGCCGCGCCTGGCCGGCGGTGAGCCCGGACAGGCGCTCGAGGGCCGCGACGCGCTGGGCGACGAGCTCGTCGAGGTCGCGCTGGCGGGCGGCGACCGTGTCGTCGAGCTCGCGGCGGCGGGCGGCGAGCGCGTTCTCGAGCTCGCGCTGGCGCGTGTCGAGCGTGTTCTCGAGCTCGCGGCGTCCGGCGGCGAGCTGGTTCTCCACGTCGCGCTCCCGGGTGTCGAGGGTGGCCTCGCGCTCGCGCAGCGCGCGTTCGCGGGCGTCGAGCTCGTCGAGCCGGCGCACGAGCGTGTCCTGTACGGCGGCGCTGGACGCGGCTGGCTCCGTGCCGGTGGCGGCGGGGCGCCCGCGTCCGCGTCCGACGACGAATGCGCCGACCACGATGCCCGCCGCGAGGACGATCGCGCCGATGACGAGTTCCATGTCCGTTCCTCCCCCCGACCTCGCGGGAACGTCGCGGGCCGGTCTCCGGTGTGGCGTTCAGGCGACGGGCGGGCCTCGGGCCCGGGCGAGTCGGTGGGGTCGGGCGGCGGTGCCGCTGGCTGGTTCGGGTGTCTGGTCCTGCGGGTGTCGGGTGCTGCGGTGGTGCGTGGGTCAGGCGGGTCGCCGGCGGTCCGGCACGTCGCACCGCCGATGCTACCGCCCGGCCTCCCGCCGCTGGACGAACCGTCGCCCGGACGCGCGTGTCGTCTCCGACCTGGTCCTTCCGGGAAGGATGAGCGGTCCACGACGCGGCCCGGCGGGCGCGGTGGGGCGCGGGCCCGGGCGCGCGCGTGCATGCCGCCTGCGACCGGGCCCGGGCGCCCGCGCACGCACCCGACGCGGCTCGGGACGGGCCCGGTCGCCGCCCGACGCACCCTGCCGGGCCGGGCCCGGCTCGACGTACGCGACCGGCCGTGGCCCCGCGCCCGCGTCGTGGACGCCTCATTCCTCCGGGGAGGATCAGCGGCCCACTCGCCACCGCGGGCAATGGTGGCCGTCCGCGGCATGGATCCGGCGGGCTGGCCGCGGCCACGCCCCGCGCCCGTGGACGCCTCATGCTTCCGGGAAGGATCAGCCGTCCACTCGAGGACCTCGCCGCCGCGCAAGCCGCGCGTTCATGGCGCCCCCGCCCCGCCCCGCCCTGATTGCGGCGCACGACCCGCCGGGCGCCGCCGCGCCCGCGACCGCGCGAACCTGGCCCGCCGGCGTGCGACCCCGCCCGCTCGGCTGTGCGGTCGCCCGCAGGCCCGGCGTCAGTCGACGAGTCGGTCGCGCTCGAAGGCGCGCACGGCGTCGTACGCGAGCTCGAGCGCGTAGCCCTTGCGGACGAGCATGCCGAGCGCGCGTTCGCGCTCGCGGTCGGTCTCGGGGGCGTCGCGGTAGCGGCGGCGCAGGAGCGCGACGGCGGCGTCGAGCTCCTCCTCCCCGTCCTGCGCGGCGAGCGCCGCGGCGATGTGCTCCGGCGAGACGCCGGCCTGCAGGAGCTTGCGCTCGATCCGGTCGGCGCCCCACGCGTCGAGCGTGCGACGGTCCTCGGCGAACCGGACCGCGAACCGCGCGTCGTCGACGTAGCCCTGGACCTGCAGCTCCGCGACGACCTCGTCGATCGTGCGCGGCTCGACCCGCTTGGACTCGAGGTGGCGGCGCAGCTCCACCACCGTGCGGTCCCGGTACCCGAGGTACCGGTACGCGAGGTCGATCGCGTGCTGGAACCGGGCGGCCGGGTCCAGCACGCGAGCGGCGGTCTGCTCCTGCTCGGGGGTCACGTGCGCGGGTGCCCCGGGACTACTTCGCGGTCGCCTCGAGCCCCTCGTGGACGCCGGACTCCTCGGCGGCCAGGCCGGCGTCGACCGGCTCGTCGAGCGGCGCACCGCTGCCGTCCCGGTCGATGCCGAGCGCCGTGTAGATCTTCGCCTCGATCTCCATCGCGATCTCGCGGTGCTCGTCGAGGAACGCCTTGGCGTTGTTGCGGCCCTGTCCGAGCCGCTCGCCGTTGTAGGAGAAGAACGAGCCCGACTTCTGGACGATGTCGTTCTCGATGCCGAGGTCGAGGATGCAGCCCGAGGTCGAGATGCCCTTGCCGAACTCGATGTCGAACTCCGCCTGGCGGAACGGCGGCGCGACCTTGTTCTTGACGACCTTCACGCGGACCCGGTTGCCGACCGCCTCGGTGCCCTCCTTGAGGGTCTCGATGCGGCGGATGTCCAGGCGCTGGGACGAGTAGAACTTCAGCGCGCGACCGCCCGGCTGCGTCTCGGGCGAGCCGAACATGACGCCGACCTTCTCGCGGATCTGGTTGGTGAACAGGATGATCGTGTTCGTCCGGTTCAGGTTGCCGGCGAGCTTGCGCATCGCCTGGCTCATCATGCGGGCCTGCAGGCCGACGGTCGTGTCGCCCATCTGGCCCTCGAGCTCGGCGCGCGGCGTGAGCGCGGCGACCGAGTCGATCGCGATGAGGTCGACCGCACCGGAGCGGACGAGCATGTCCGCGATCTCCAGCGCCTGCTCGCCGTAGTCGGGCTGCGAGACGAGCAGCTCGTCGATGTCGACGCCGATCCGCTGCGCGTACAGCGGGTCCATCGCGTGCTCGGCGTCGATGAACGCGCAGACGCCGCCCATCCGCTGGCACTCCGCGATGACGTGGTACATCAGCGTCGTCTTGCCGGAGGACTCCGGACCGAACACCTCGACGATGCGGCCACGCGGGACGCCGCCGATGCCGAGCGCGAGGTCCAGCGACAGCGCGCCGGTCGGGATCGCGTCGACGCGGACGCGCGCGCCCTCGTCCCCCATGCGCATGACGGAGCCCTTGCCGAACTGCCGCTCGATCTGGGTGAGGGCGCCCTGGAGGGCGTCATTGCGGGCCTTCGCGGCCTTCTCGTCAGCAGTTGCGGGCATCTCGGTGAAACCTCTCGTCGCAGTAGGGCCCGAGGGACTATGGGCCTCGGTTCGGACGGAACTGAGGCTAGGGACCGGGACGTGTCATGGAAACACGTGTTCGCATCGATTCCGTGCCGATCCTGCGGACACGGGCGCGCAGAAAGCTGGCGCGTCAGGACTCGCCGAGGAGGGCGCGACGCACGAGATGCAGGCCCACGGTCGTCGCGCGATCGCGGACGTCCGCGCGCGAGCCGGGGATCGTGATGCTGCGCGTCAGCCGCTGCGCGTCGCCGACGGCGACCGACAGCCACACCAGGCCCACCGGCTTCTCCTCGGTCCCGCCGCCCGGCCCGGCCACCCCGGTGATCCCGACCCCGACGTCCGCGCCGGTGACGCTCCGCGCCCCGTCGGCCAGCGCCTCGGCGACCTCCTGCGAGACCGCCCCGACACGCTCGATCAGCGCCGGGTCCACCCCGGCGACCGCGGACTTCACCGCGTTGGCGTACGCCACGATCCCGCCGAGCACGTAGTCCGACGAACCCGCGAGCTCCGTCAGCCGGCCGAGCAGCAGCCCGCCGGTGCACGACTCCGCGGTCGCGATCGTGCGACCCGAGGACCGCAGCAGCTCGGCGACCTGCTGGTCGACCGAGGTCCCGTCGTCGGAGAACAGGGTGTCGGCGTGCCGTTCCCGGACCGCCGCGTCGAACGCCGCATACGTCGCCGCGGCCTGCGGCTCGTAGCGCGTCACGATCTCGACCTCGCCGCGGCGCAGGCACGTCGTGATCTCCAGCGCGTCGAGGTCGACGCCCGCGTCGCGCGCCTGCCGCATCGTCTCGGCGATCTCCGACTCCGGGATGCCGAACAGGCGCAGCATCCGCTGCTCGTAGACCGTCGCGCCCGCGATCGCCGCCCGGAACAGCGGGTTGGCCTCGGCGTCGCGCCACATCGGCTGCAGCTCGCGCGGCGGGCCCGGCAGCACGACGACGGTCGGGCCGGCGGCCCCGTCCGGGGGCGGGACGACCAGCCCGGGCGCGGTCCCGACCGGGTCGAGGACGTTTGCGCCGCGCGGCACCATCGCCTGCTTGCGCGCGGACTGGCGCAGCGCGTCCTGGTCGAGGCCCGGCCAGCGGGAGAGCAGGCCGCTGACCACCGCCCAGACGCGCTCCTCGAGCGCGGGCTGATGCTCCAGCGGCCGGCCCTGGAAGTCCCCGACGACCTGGGCGGTGAGGTCGTCCTCGGTGGGACCGAGCCCGCCGCTCGTGCAGACGACGTCGACGCCCTCGGCGGCGAAGAACCGCAGGGCGGCCTCCACGTCCCCCGGGCGGTCCCCGACGACCGCGATGTGCGCGAGGTCGACCCCGAGGTCGCGCAGGCGCTCGGCCAGCCACGGGCCGTTGCGGTCGACCACGCGACCGGTCAGCACCTCGGTGCCGGTGACGACGATGCCGGCGCGGGGCATCAGCCGTCGCAGACCGGTCGGTTCTCCGGCGAGAGCGTGCGGCGCTTCCCGCCCGGCGTGATCTCGTACCCGATGCCCTCGGCGTTGTCGGCCACGTCCCGGTCCTTTCCGTCGATCCGCAGCCGCGCGGCCGCGTTGCCGAGCGTGATCCGGAACCGCGAGGAGCGGAACGTCCGGGTCTGGCTCGTGGTGTCGAGGATCTGCCCGTCGATCAGCGTGCGGCCGCCCGCGGCCGTCAGGCAGACGAACACCTGCCCGGTCGGGACCACACGCAGCCGGACGGTCCGCGCGGCCGGGGTCGCGGTCGCCGTCGCCGCCGGGGTCGCGCTGGGCGCGGGGGTCGCGTCGGCCGCGGGGCGCGTCGCGTCGGTCGTCGTGCGCTGCTGCGTCGTCGTGGCGACCGCGGGCTCGTCGTCCCCGCCGCCGCGGCCGAGCAGGTACAGCGTGCCGAGCAGCAGCACGACGACGAGGCCGACGACGTAACCGCGGGGCACGCCGGTCGGCTGCGGGCGCGGGCGCCGGCGGCCGGGCTGCGGCGCCCCGATCGGCCGCAGCTCGGTGAGGTTCGGGCGCTCGTGGCGGAGCTTGTACTCCTCCACCAGGAGCTTGGAGTCGAGGCCCAGGACGTCCGCGTAGGTGCGCAGGAACGTCTTGACGAACGTCGGCCCCGGCAGCAGGTCCCACTCCTCGTTCTCGAGCGCGCGCAGGTACTTCGCCCGGATCTTCGTCTCGGCCTCGATCTCCGAGATGTCGATCCGGGCGCGCATGCGCGCCTCTCGCAGGGTGGCCCCGATGTCCGCCATCGGCCCTGCAGGCTACCGGTGCTCAGTCCCCGAGCATCTCGCCGGCGTCCGGGATCTCCGCCACGTCGGGTCCGCCGCCCGCCGGGGACGGTCCGCTGGGCGTCTCCTGCGCCCCCGCGACGTCCCCGCGCTCGGCCAGCGCCGCGAGCACGCGCGGCAGGTCGCCCTCGGTGACGAGGACCTGACGGGGCTTGGAGCCCTCGTAGCCGCTGATGACCCCCCGCCGCTCGAGCATGTCGATGAGCCGGCCCGCGCGCGTGTAGCCGAGCCGCAGGCGCCGCTGGAGCATCGAGGTCGACGCGGTGCCCATCTCGACGACCAGCTGGATCGCCTCGCCGAGCAGCGGGTCCTCGTCGGGATCGAACCCGTCGTCGGCACCGCCGGCGTCCTCCTTGGGCTCCTCCTCGACCTCCTCGAGCAGGTCCTCGCGGATCTCGGGCTCGCCCTGCCGGGCCCACCAGCCGGTGATCTTCTCGATCTGCGCCTCGTCGATGTAGGCGCCCTGGATGCGCTGCAGGCGGCTCGAGCCGACCGGCGAGAAGAGCATGTCGCCCTGCCCGAGCAGCGACTCGGCGCCGTTCTGGTCGAGGATCACGCGCGAGTCGGTCTGCGAGGACACCGCGAACGCGATCCGCGACGGCACGTTGGCCTTGATCATGCCGGTGATGACGTCCACGCGCGGGCTCTGCGTCGCAAGGATCAGGTGGATGCCGACCGCGCGCGCCTTCTGCGCGATGCGGATGATCGAGTCCTCGACGTCGCCCGGGGCGACCATCATCAGGTCGGCGAGCTCGTCGATGACGCAGAGGATGTACGGGAGCTGCGCCTCGCCGTTGTGACGGCGGTGCTTGTTGAGCTCCGGCAGCGAGCGGGTCTTGGCCATCGCCATGATCCCGTAGCGCCACTCCATCTCCTTGACGAGGTTCTGGAGCGCGTTGGCCGCCTTGCGCGGCGACGTGATCACCGGCGTCAGCAGGTGCGGCACCGACTCGTAGTGGTTGAGCTCGACCTGCTTGGGGTCGACGAGCACGAGCCGGACCTCGTCCGGGGTCGCGCGCAGCAGGATCGAGGAGAGCATCCCGTTGACGCAGGCGGACTTGCCCGCGCCGGTGGTGCCGGCCACGAGCAGGTGCGGCATCTTCGCCAGGTCGGCGGGGATCGCCTTGCCGGAGACGTCCTTGCCGAGCCACACGGTCAGCGGCGAGAAGCTGTCGGGCGCGTCCTCGTAGACGTCACCGAGCGTGACGACCTGCCGGAGCTTGTTGGGGACCTCGACGCCGACCGCGGTCTTGCCGGGGATCGGCGCCAGGATCCGGATCTCGGTGGCGGCGAGCGCGTACGCGAGGTCGTCCTTGAGGTTGGCGACCTTGCTCATCTTCACGCCGGGCGCGAGCCGCAGCTCGTAGCGGGTGATGTGCGGGCCGGAGACCGTGCCGACGACCTTCGCCTCGATCCCGAGGTGCTGCAGCGCGACGATCAGCGCCTCAGCGGTCTGCGCCTGGCCGGCGTGGTCGGGGCGCTGGCTCTGGGCGCTGGAGCGCTTGAGCATCGCCGCGCGCGGGCGGTGCCACTCGATCTGGCCGTCCTCGAGCGCGAGCGCGGCCTGCTCGCCGACGGGCAACTCGTCGACGTCCTCGTCCTCGTCCCCGTCCTCCTCGACGACCGGCTCGGCCGCGCGGGGCGCGCGCGGGGCGGGCACGGGCGGCGCGGGCTCGGGCTCGGGGTCGGGGTCGAGCTCGGCGAGCAGCTCGGGCTCCACGTCGGCGTCGAGGTCGACCGGCGGCGCGGGCGGGCGCTCGTCGACCACGGTCGGCTCGACGCGGATCGGGGCGTCCTCGTCGCCCCACAGGTCGGGGTAGCGCAGCGCGCCGTCGAGCTGGCCGGTGCGGTCGTCGCGCACGGCAGGCTCGCTGTCCTCGGGCTCCGGGGGCACGATCGGGGCGACCGTGCGGTCGCGGTCGGCGGTCGTGCGCGCGGTCCCGGCGCGGCCGCCCCGGCTGGCGCCCGTCCCGGTGGAGGTCCGGTCGCGCGCGGGCGCCGGGGCCGGGGTGGTGCGCAGCGCGCGGGTCGTGTCCGCGACGCCGCTGGCGGTGGCCTGCACGACGCCCGCGACCGAGGCGCCCGTGAGCAGCAGGATCCCGGCCAGCAGCAGGAACAGCGCGATGATGTGCGCGCCGATCGAGGAGAACGCGCTGGAGGCGCCCCAGAACAGCACGGATCCGAGGATGCCGCCGCGCTCGCTGTAGATCGCGGCGTTCCAGACGTCGCCGTTCGGGCCGTCGGGGCCGAGCCCGAGCGTGCCCGCCGCGAGCATCAGCGTCGTGGCCAGGAGCAGGCAGGCGGCCCCGGCCTTGAACGGGCGCATGCCGCTCGGCAGCACCGGGCGCAGCACGAGCACGATGCCGGTGGCGGCGACGGCGACCGGCGCGAGGTAGGAGACCTGGCCGACCAGCCGCTCGATCCCGTCGACGACGGCCTCCCCCGCCGCGCCGCCGTACCACTCCAGGTACAGCGGGAAGGCGAGGAACACCCCGGCGGCCACGAGCGCGAGCCCGATCAGGTCGACGTGGTGCTGCTCGAGCATCGGCGCGCGCGGCGCGCGGCCGCCCGCGCGACGCGCGCGGGGCTTCGCCGCGCCGCTCTTGGCGCGCGGGCGCGCGGCGGCGCCGGACTTCGCCGAGGAGCGTGCGCCGGCGGACGTGCGCGCGCCCGCGGCGCGGGACTTGGGATTCTTCGTGGCGGCCATGGGTCGTGCGTCGTGGGTTCGACGTGCGCGGTGGGTCCCCTGCCCGCGACGTGCCGTCGGCGAGCGCCTCGAGCGCCTAAATCCTCGTAAAGCGCGGGGTTTCCGAGGACCGGCCATCTACCATGGGGAGGTGACCGAGACCGACCGCCCGGCCCGTGTGCTCGTCGTCGAGGACGACGAGGAGATCGCCCAGGTCCTCCAGCGCTCGCTGCGCATGGAGGGGTACGAGGTGCGCACGGCGGCCGACGGCGAGGCGGCCCTGGACGCGGCGAGCGCCTACGTCCCGGACGTCGTGATCCTCGACCTCGGCCTGCCGAAGCTCGACGGCATCGAGGTCGCCAAGCGGCTGCGCGGCGCCGATGACGTGCCGATCCTGATCCTCACCGCGCGGGACGCGGTCGAGTCGCGCGTCGAGGGCCTCGACTCGGGCGCCGACGACTACCTCGTCAAGCCGTTCGAGCGGCAGGAGCTGCTGGCGCGCATCCGGGCGCTGCTGCGCCGCCGCCCGCCGCGTGGCTCCGCGTCCCTGGTCGCCGGGGACCTGACGCTCAACCCGGACACGCACGAGGTCGCCCGCGGCGAGCGCATGATCGAGCTGACCCAGCGCGAGTTCGAGCTGCTCGAGTACCTGATGCGCAACGAGCGGATCGTCGTCCCGCGCCAGCGGCTGCTCGAGGAGGTCTGGGGCTACGACCCGTTCGCGACGACGAACACCATCGAGGTGTTCGTCTCGAACCTGCGGCGCAAGCTCGAGGCGGGCGGCGAGCCGCGGCTGCTGCACACGATCCGCGGCGCGGGGTACGTGCTCCGCGCGTAGGTGCCCGTGCTCGGCTGGCTCGACCGGATCCCGATCCGCTGGCGTCTGGCCGGCGGCTCCGCGGTGCTCACGCTCGTGATCCTCACGTCGTTCGCGGTGCTGATCGGGCATCTGACGACGACGCGGATCCGCGCGGACTTCGACGACCAGACCGAGCGCGCGGCCGACCAGCTGCGCAACAGCATCGAGGCGACCTACGACCTCGGGACCGGGACGGTCCGCTTCTCGCGCCCGAACCTGCAGTTCTACGCGAGCGCCGACAACGCGGTGATCCGCGTGCTGACGCAGGACGGCACGCGCGTGAAGTCGTTCCCGCGGCGCACGCCGGACTTCGGGCTGCAGCCCGAGGGGGGCACCGACGTCGCCGGCTACCGGGTCGAGACGCGCCCGTTCCCGCTGCTGGGCGGCGGCTACATCCTCGTGCAGTACGCGCGCAAGCTCGCCGAGGTCAACGCGACGATCGACCGGGTGAAGTTCTTCCTCCTGACGGGCGTGCTGGGCGGCGCGGCGTTCGCGCTGATGGCCGGCCTGCTCGTCGCGGGGAACGCGATGCGGCCCGTCCGGCGGCTCACCGAGACCGCCCGGGAGATCGCGCGCACCCGCGACCCGAACCGCCGCATGCAGGTGCCGGAGGCCACCGACGAGGTCGCCGAGCTCGCCCGCACGCTCGACGAGATGCTGCTGGCGCTCGAGTCCAGTCGCGCGGAGACCGAGGAGACGCTGCAGCGCCAGCGCGCGTTCGTCGCCGACGCCTCGCACGAGCTGCGCACGCCGCTGACCAGCGTGCTGGCGAACCTCGAGCTGCTCACCGAGGTGCTGGACGGCGAGCGCGGCGAGGCGGCCCGGTCGGCGCTGCGGTCCTCGCAGCGGATGCGGCGGCTCGTCGCCGACCTGCTGCTCCTCGCCCGGGCCGACGCGGGCCGGGAGGTCCGGCACGTGCCGCTGGACCTCTCCCAGGTCGTCGTCGAGGCGGCGGCCGAGCTCGGGCCCGTCGCCGGCGAGCACGAGCTGGCCGTCGACGCCCCGGCGGGCGCGATGGTGTCGGGCGCCCGCGACGAGCTGCACCGCCTGGTCCTCAACCTCATGGAGAACGCGGTCAAGCACACGCCCGACGGCACGCGGATCGACGCGATCGTGGAGCGGGACGCGTCCGGGCGGCTCGTGCTCGTCGTGCAGGACGACGGGCCGGGCGTGCCCGCGTCGGTGCAGGGCCGGCTGTTCGAGCGGTTCGTGCGGGGCGAGGGCGATCGCGGCGGGTCGACGGGCCTGGGGCTGGCGATCGTCCGGGCGGTCTCCGAGGCGCACGGCGGCGGCGTGCGCCTGGAGGACCGGGAGCCGCACGGCACCCGGTTCGTCGTGACCCTCCCGGCGCTGCCGGTCGATCCGGCGGCGCCCGAGCAGGACGAGGAGCCCGGGGAGACCTCGCTCCTCGGGCCCCCGGTGCGGCCCGCGGGCTAGACCTCGACGACGACCGGCAGCACCATCGGCCGCCGGCGGAGCTTGCGGAACACGAACGCCGCGAGGTCGTCGTGGAGCTGCTGCTGGAGCAGGTCGATCTCGCGCACCTGGTCCTTGGCGGCCTTCTCGAGCGAGTCGTCGACGACGTCGCGCAGCTCGTCGAGGAGCTCGTCGGCCTCGTCCTTGAACGGCACGCCGCGGAAGATGACCTCCGGGTCGGCGACCGAGGTGCCGTCCTGCTCGCTGATCGTGGCGACGACGACGAAGATGCCGTCGGCCGACAGCATGCGGCGGTCGCGCAGCGCGGCGTCGGCGGGCTCGCCGAGGTCGACGCCGTCGACGAAGATGACGCCGCTCTTCTCGGGCTCGCCGAAGCGCGCGCCCTGCTCGTCGATCTCCAGCGGCAGGCCGTTGCGGCCGCGGAACACGTTCTCCGCGGGGACGCCGACCGCCTGGGCCAGCTCGCCGTGGAGCTTGATCCGCTTGTGGTCGCCGTGGAACGGCATCACGTAGGTCGGCTTCGTCAGGTTGAGCATCAGCTTGATCTCCTCCTGGTAGCCGTGGCCGGAGGCGTGGATCGGGGCGTCCGCGGTCGTCACGACGCTGCAGCCGATCTGGTAGAGCCGGTCGACCGTGTCGTTGACGGCGCGCTCGTTGCCGGGGATCGGGGTGGCGCTGAAGACGACGGTGTCGCCGTCGTGCAGCTCGATCTGGTGGTGGTCGCGGTAGGCCATGCGGCGCAGCGCGCTCAGCGGCTCGCCCTGGGACCCGGTCGAGACGATGACGATCTTCTCGTCCGGGAAGTCGTCGATCTCGCGCGGCTGCACGAGCATCCCCTCGGGCACGTGGATGTGCCCGAGCGACCGCCCGATGTTGATGTTCTTCTTCATCGACCGGCCGATGAGGCAGACCTTGCGGCCGTTGGCCTTGGCAGCGTCGACGACCTGCTGGACGCGGTGGATGTTCGACGCGAAGCAGGTGACGACGATCCGGCCGTCGCAGCGCGAGAAGACCTCGGTGAGGTGCGGGCCGGCGACGGACTCCGACGGGCTGAAGCCCGGCCGGTCGGCGTTGGTGGAGTCGCCGCACAGCAGCAGGACGCCGCGCTTGCCCAGCTCGGCGAGCCGCTGCACGTCGGCGGGCTTGCCGTCGACCGGGGTCTGGTCGAACTTGTAGTCCCCGGTGATGAGGACGGTGCCGAGGTCGGTGGTCAGCGCGACCGCGCGCATGTCGGGGATCGAGTGCGTGAGGTGCACGAGCTCGAGGTCGAACGGGCCGACCTCGAGGACCTCCCCGGGCTTGACGTCGTGGCACTCCACGAGCTTGCCGAGCTTGTGCTCGTCGAGCTTGGAGCGGGCCATCGCCATCGTCAGCGGGCCGCCGTAGATCGGCGGGGCGTTGTCGGCGCCGAGCTCGCGCAGCATCCAGGGGAGCGCGCCGAGGTGGTCCTCGTGGCCGTGGGTGATGACGATCGCCTCGATGTCGTCGACGCGGTCGCGGAGGTAGTTGAAGTCCGGCAGGACGAGGTCGATGCCGACCATCTCGGCGGTCGGGAACCGCAGGCCGACGTCGACGACGACGATGTGGTCGTCGTACTCGACGACGGTCATGTTCTTGCCGATCTCGCCCAGGCCGCCGAGCGGGAGGACGCGAAGGACAGGGGTGCTGCTCATGTGGATGTGGTCTCCAGGAGGTTGCGACGCTCGAGCATCGCGCGAATGGTGGCGGTCTCGTCGGCGCTCGCGGCCACGTAGGGCAGGCGCGGCTCGCCGACGGGGCGACCGAGAAGGTTGAGGGCGGCCTTGGTGCAGACCGCGGCGGGCGCCACGCTGAGCGCCTCGAAGACCTCGACGAGCGAGGCGTGGATGGCGGCGCGCTCGGCGGGCTCGGCGACCATGCGCTGCATCTCGGGTCCGACGACGTGGCTGGCGACGAGGATGCCGCCGGCGCCGCCGAGGTCGAGGGTGAGCGCGAGGACGTCGTCGTTGCCCGCGTACAGCTCGAGGCCGTCGACGAGCGCGAGGTTGTCGTTGTTGGCCTGCTTGACGCCCTCGATGTGGTCGAGCTGCGCGAGCTCGGCGAGGAGGTCGTTGGGCATGTCCGATCCCGTGCGCTGCGGGATGTTGTAGAGGATGATCGGCCGGTCGGCGGCCTGCGAGACCTCGCGGTAGTGCGCGACGATCCCGGCCCGATTGGGGCGGTTGTAGTACGGGTTGACGCTCAGCAGGGCGTCCGCGCCGAGGGCGCAGGCCTGCTCGGTGAGGTGGATGGCGTGCCGGGTGTCGTTGGAGCCGACGCCGCCGACGACCGTGAAGTCCGGCCGGGGCCGCTCGGTGACCGCGAGGCCGATGAGCGCGAGATGCTCCTCGTCGTCCAGCGTCGCGGCCTCGCCGGTGGTCCCGGCGACGACGACCCCGTCGGAGCCGTTGTCCGCCAGGTGACCCATGAGGGCGACGAAGGCGTCCTCGTCGACGCTGCCGTCGGCGGCGAAGGGGGTGACGATCGCGGTGAGGATGGATCCGAGCCCGGCCATGCGCCCAGTATCGCAACCCTGACCGGGGAACCGGCCCCCGGCCGTCTAGCGGCCGAGCGGGTCGCCGTCGGTGACGGCCGGCGGGACGTCCTGCGGGCGCACGGCCGGGCGTCCCTGCGCCAGCGGGTCGCCGGAGGCGTGCGCCGGGGCCGCCGGAGCGGGCGGTGCCGGCGGCGGGGCGACCGCGGGCGGCGGGGCGACCGCGGGCGGCGGGGCGACCGCGGGCGGCGGGGCGACCGCGGGCGGCGGGGCGACCGCGGCCGGCGATGGCGCGACAGCCGTCGGCGGAGCGGTGCTCGCGGCGGGCTCGAATCCGTCCGTCGTCGGCGTCGGGACGGGCTGCGTCGCGGCGGGCGCGCCGGCCTCCGTGCCCGCCGGCTCCACGGGCACCTTGCGGCCGTGCTGGTCGTAGCGGAACGCGGGCGCGTCGGACGGGGCCGCCGCCTTCGCGGCCTGCTGCTCGTTGAAGCCCCGCTGCGCCTCGTCGAGCTTGGCCTGCGCCTGCTCGGCCACCGCCTTGGCCTTGTCGAGGAATCCCATGGCGCCAGCGTATCCGTCATCCTGCCGCGCGTGGACGAGCGCTCTCTCTCCCCCGCCCTCAAGCTGCGACTGCTGGCGCGGCGCACGCTGGCCCTCCGCGGCGCGCCGCCGCGGGCCGCGCTCTACCTCCTGCGCGTGTACGGGCGCGCGTTGCGCCGCGGCGACTGGTTCAGCCTGCGGTCCTGCACCCCGGCGCAGGACGTCGTCGCGCTGCTGGCGCTGGCCGACGGCCGCCGAGAGGTCGTCGAGCTCGGGACCGCCACGGGCTGGACGACCGGGGCGCTGGTGGCGGCCGACCCCGCCCGGCGGGTGCTGTCGTTCGACCCCGTCGAGCAGGACGGTCGCGCGGCCTACCTGGGCTGCCTGCCCGCGCACGCCCGCGCCCGGCTGACGCTCGTGCAGGCAGCGGGCGCCGACGGGGCGGCCGATCCCCGTGCCCCGGCCCGGGTCGAGCTGCTGTTCGTCGACTCCAGCCACGAGGAGGAGCCGACGGTGCAGGAGGTCCGGGCGTGGCGCCCGCGGCTGGCCCCCGGGGCGCTCGTCGTGTTCCACGACTACGAGAACCCCGCGTTCCCGGGCGTCGCGGCCGCGGTGCAGCGGCTCGGCCTCGACGGCGAGGTCCGCAGCGGCATGTTCGTCTGGCGGGCCTGAGCCCGCCGGGACCGCCGCTACCCTCGACGGGTGCCGGACCCCGTCGCGCCGCCCTCCCCCGACACGATCACCGCCGAGATCGTCGCGGTCCGCTGGCGCGCCGACGACGGCGACTTCGCGGTCGTCGTCGGCCGCACCCCGGACGGGGAGCAGGCGACGATCACCGGGCCGCTCGGGCACGTCCACGAGGGCGAGGCGGTCGAGCTCGGCGGCGACTGGCGCGAGCACCCCAAGCACGGCCGCCAGTTCCACGCCCGGCGGGTCGTCGTGCAGGAGCCGGTCAGCGGCCAGGCGATCCGCGCGTACCTCGGGGCGATCAAGCACGTCGGCCCCAAGGGCGCGCTGTGGCTGCACGAGCGCCACGGCGACGACGTCCTCACCGTCGTGGACGCCGACCCGCGCGCCCGGCTCCTGGAGGTCCCCGGGATCGGCCGGGCGAAGGTCCGCGAGGCCGTCGCCTCCTGGGAGGACCAGGGGGCCCTGCGCGCGGTGCGCCTGTTCCTCGAGACGCACGGCGTCCCCGCGTCGGTCGCGGCACGGATCTACCGGGTCTTCGGCGCGGGCGCGATCGAGCAGCTGCGCGCCGACCCGTACGCGCTCACGCAGATGGACGGGATCGGCTTCCGCACCGCCGACGCGCTCGCCCGCGCGCTCGGCACGCCCGCCGACAGCGAGGGGCGCCTGGACGCGGGCCTGCTGCACGCGCTCGACCTCGCCGAGCTCGACGGGCACTGCTACCTCCCGCGGGCCGCGCTCCTGGCGCGCGCCGCCGAGCTGCTGGACGTCGACGCCGCCGCCCGCGTCGACGTGCTCGCCGCGCAGGGCCTGATCGAGATCGACGAGGACGACCGCGTCGCCGAGGCGCGGCTCGCCGCGATCGAGCGGCGCCTCGCCCGGCACGCCCACGAGCTCGCCACCGCCGAGCCCGTCCTGGAGCTGCGCGAGGAGCCGGCCCGGCCGACCGGCGGGCCGTTCACGCCGACCGACGAGCAGTGGGGTGCCGTCGAGCTCGCGCTCGCGCACCGGCTGTCGATCCTCACCGGCGGGCCGGGAACCGGCAAGAGCTCCGCGATGCGCGCGCTCGTCGACGTCCTGCGCGAGGGCGCCGCGAAGGTCCGGCTGTGCGCGCCCACCGGCAAGGCGGCGCGCCGGCTCGCCGAGGTCGCGGGCGTCGACGCGACGACGATCCACCGGTTGCTGGAGTACGTGCCCGGCGAGGGCTTCACGCGCGACCACGAGGATCCGATCCCGGGCGCCGACGTGCTCATCGTCGACGAGGCGTCGATGCTCGACGTGCGGCTCGCGGGCGCGCTGTTCGACGCGGTCGGCCCCGCCACCCACGTGCTGCTCGTCGGCGACGTCGACCAGCTCGCCCCGGTCGGCCCCGGCCGCGTCCTGGAGGACCTCATCGACTCCGGCGTGGTCCCGACCACGCGGCTGACCGCGATCTTCCGGCAGGCCGCCCGCTCGCTCATCGTCCGGGCGGCGCACGCCATGAACCACGGGGAGCCGCTGCCGACCGTGCCGGGCGAGGGCGACCTGCGCGACTTCTTCCTCATCCAGCGCCCGCAGGCGGCGGCCGCGTTCGCGGAGATCTGCGATCTCGCCGCCACCCGGCTGCCGTCCCACTACGAGCTGCACCCGGTCGGGGACGTGCAGATCCTCGCGCCCATGCACAAGGGGCCGCTGGGGATCGACGCCTTCAACGAGGAGCTGCGCCGCCGCCTGAACCCGCACGGCAAGGCGATCCCGGGGACGGCGCTGCGGATCGGCGACCGCGTGCTGCAGACGAAAAACGACCACGAGCACGAGCTGATGAACGGCGAGCTCGGGGTGCTCGTCGACAACGACACCGAGCGCTCGCTGGTGATCATGCGCGGTGACGACGGGCGCACGCTGAGCCTGCCGGTCGCGTCGGTCGGGACGCTGAAGCTCGCCTACGCCACGAGCGTCCACAAGGCGCAGGGATCGCAGGCCAAGGCGGTCGTCGTGCCGCTGTTCCGCGGGCACGCGATCATGCTCACGCGCAACCTGCTGTACACGGCGATCACCCGCGCCGAACGGGTGTGCGTCCTGGTCGGCGACCCGTCGGCGCTGCAGATCGCGGCGGGTCGGCGCGACGCGACGACGCGGCACACGCGGCTCGCCGGTCTCGTCGCCGCTTGACCTCAAGCGCACTCGAGGGCGTACCGTTGTACGTGCAATGACTGCTCCCCCTCCCCCCGCCCTGCGGATCACCGACCTGGTCAAGACGTACAAGACCGGCACCCAGGCGCTGAAGGGCGTCTCCCTGGAGATCCCCGACGGCGAGTTCTTCGGGCTGCTGGGTCCCAACGGCGCCGGCAAGTCCACCCTCATCCACTGCACCACCGGGCTCGCGACCCCGACCGCCGGTGACATCCGCGTCTTCGGCCACGATGCGGTCCACGACTACCGCGAGGCGCGCGCTGCTGTCGGCCTCTCCCCGCAGGAGCTGAACATCGACTGGTTCCTGACGCTCGAGGAGACGCTCGACTACCACGGCGGCTACTTCGGGATGAGCAAGAAGGACCGTCGCGAGCGCACGAAGGAGCTGCTCGACGCGTTCTCGCTCACCGCGAAGAAGGACGACCGCAGCCGCACGCTGTCCGGTGGCATGAAGCGCCGGCTCGTGCTCGCGCGGGCGCTGATGCACCGCCCGAGGCTGCTGATCCTCGACGAGCCCACCGCGGGCGTCGACATCGAGCTGCGCCTGGAGCTCTGGCACTACGTCCAGAAGATCAACGCCGAGGGCACGACGATCCTCCTGACGACCCACTACCTCGAGGAGGCGGAGCAGCTGTGCAACCGCATCGCCTTCATCAACGGCGGGGAGATCGTCGCCGAGGGCACCCACCAGGAGCTCGCGCGGCAGTACGAGACCAGCTCGCTGGAGGACGCGTACCTGAAGCTCGTCGGCCGGCAGGAGCTCTCGCGCAGCGCGGGCGCCGAGGCGGTGCTGCGATGAGCACGGCGCAGATCCGCTTCTTCGCGCTGCTGCGGCGCGAGGTCAACCGCTTCATGAAGATCAAGCGCCAGACGCTCGGTGCCCCGCTGCTGGAGACGTTCCTCTACATCAGCGTGTTCGGTGCGGCGCTCGGGTCGCGCATCGACCAGCTGCACGGCGTCGACTACGTCGTCTTCATCGTGCCCGGCCTGATCATGATGGCCTGGGCGATGAACGCCTTCTCCAACAACTCGTCGTCGATCCTCCAGCAGAAGATGCAGGGCGCGATCGACGACCAGCTCTCCTCCCCCGCCTCCCCGCTGGAGCTCCTGTTCGCGTTCACGTTCGGGGGCTTCCTGCGCGGGATGCTCGTCGCGTCGCTGACGTTCCTGGCGAGCTCGATCCTCATCGGCATCCCGATCGAGCACCCGCTCGTGCTGATCCCGTCGCTGTTCCTGGTCGGGATGTTCTTCGCGCAGCTCGGCGTCCTGGTCGGCGTGCGTGCCGAGCAGTTCGACGACGTGTCGTTCGCCCAGACGTTCGTGCTGACGCCGCTGATCTTCCTCGGCGGGGTGTTCTACTCCGCGTCGCTGCTGGACGAGCCCTTCCAGACGCTCACCCACATCGACCCGGTCTACTACATGATCAACCTCGTCCGGTACGGGTTCATCGGCTACTCGGAGGCGAACATCGCCCTGTCGCTCGGGCTGCTGACGCTCGCGGTCGCGGCGCTCGTGACCGTGAACTACCGCCTGTTCCGGTCCGGCTACAAGCTGCGCGCCTGACCCGGCCGCGCGTTTGCGGCGCGGCGAGGAGGGGCACGACGGCGGCATGCGTCGCCTGCTGCTCCTCGCCGTCGCGACCGCGGTCCTCGCCACCCCGGCGGGCGCGGCCGCGCAGGACCGCTCCTGCGGGTCCGTCAAGCGCCCGTTCACCGACGCCCGCGTCGCGGTCTCGGTGACGAAGGGCTCCGTCTCCTGCCGCACGGCCCGCGCCGTCCTCGGCCGCTACTGGCGCTCGAGCACGACGGCATTCTCCCGCTCGGTCACGGTCAGCTACCGGGGCGTGCGCTGGCGCTGCCGTCCCACCGCGGTGATGAGCGGCGCGAACGCGTGGGGCTGCTCCACCCCCGGGCAGCGGTCGATCGTCGCGGGCGTCGAGGTCGGCTGACGGGCCGGTCCCGACCGGTCAGGCCGGGATCGCCAGCAGCGTCAGCAGCCGGCGGCCGAGACGCAGCGGTCCGTCGAGCTCGATGCGCCCGTCGGCGAGCCGCGCGACGGCGGCGCGACCCCGCGGACCGGACGGCAGCGGCAGCCCCGCGGCCTGCGGGACGGAGACGAGCAGCAGGACGTCCGGGAGGCGGCCCGTGACCGTGAGGTCGACCGACCGCGGAGCACCGAGCACCTCGTGGTCGCCGACGGTGACCGACGCGCCGGTGAACTCCAGGCGCACCGCCGGGAACCCCTCGAGGAAGCGCAGCACGACCGTGGCGCTCAGGTCACGGGCGAGCACGGGCTCGCGGGCCGCCCCGGCACGGACCAGCGCGAGCACGGCCGGGGCGAGCGACTCCGGGGCCAGCGCCCCGAGCCGCACCTGCGGCTCAGCGGCCACGACCCCGCCCGCGGTCCTCGGGGCGACGGTCGACGACCACGTGATCGGTGTCCTTCAGCGCGTCGGTGAACCGGCGCGGCACACGCGGGCCGCCCCCGGGCCCGGCGGCGTCCGGGTCCTCCCAGAGCGTGATGACGAGCAGCTCGCCGTCCGCGTCGCGACAGACGTAGAGCACGCCGCGGTCGCGGGCATCGCGGACGTAGTGCGACCCACGTGCCCCGGTCGCGCCCGCGGGCGCACGGTCCAGGACCCGTCCTGCCGCCCAGGCGCGGGCGACGCGCGCGACGACCTCGGGCTTGACGTCGACCGCGCCGGTGCGGCTGCCGACGCGCTGGCGGAAGCGCTCCGCGGCGTGGTCGGTCACCGCGACGAGCGGTGTGCCCGCCCCCGGCCGCGGGAGCGCCGGGGTCACGCCAGCGGCTCCAGCCGGTAGCGGACCTCCGGCACGCCGAGGACCCCGTGGTCCGGGACCGCCTCGATGTCCTGCACCCAGCCGTGGCGCTCGTACATCTCGCGGGCCAGCGCCGCCTCCAGCGTCCACAGCACGGCGCCGTCGAAGCCGCGGAAGCGCAGCGCGCCGACCGCCTCGCGCAGCAGCAGCCCGCCGATCCCGGCGCCCTGGGCGGTCGGGTCGACGAACAGCGCGTAGATCTCCCCCAGCCCGTCGTTGCGGGCGTCCGGATCGCGCGCCAGGCCGTAGGCGACGAAGCCCCGGACGACGTCGGCGACGTCCACCGCGAACCCGGCGACGTCGGCGGTCAGCGCGACCGTCCACGCCTCCGTCTGGTCGGCGACCGTCGGCGTCTCCTCGGGCAGGACGACGTCCCCGAACGCGTGGTGCCACGCACGCACCTGGATCCGCGCGAGGTGCGGCGCGTCGGCGACGGTGAGCGGGCGGGCGACGGTCACAGGACGTGCTCGAGGCCGACGACCGGGGAGCTCGTCAGCCCGCCGACCTTCCGGACCGCGAGCAGCACGCCCGGCATGAACGAGGAGCGGTCCAGCGAGTCGTGACGGATCGTCAGCGTCTCGCCGACGCCGCCGAACAGGACCTCCTGGTGGGCGACGAGACCGGGCAGGCGCACCGAGTGGATCGGCGGCGCCTGGCCCCCGGTCGCCTCGGCCATCATCCCGGCGGTCCGCGCCGCCGTGCCCGACGGGGCGTCGAGCTTCTTGTCGTGGTGCAGCTCGACGATCTCCGCCTTGACCATGTGCTTCGCGGCCTCGGCGGCGAACTGCATCATCAGCACGGCGCCGATCGCGAAGTTCGGGCAGAACAGCGCGTTGGGCGTCACCCCGTTGGCGGCCTCCTGGCGGCCGTGGTCGACGAGCGGCTGCAGGTCGAAGCCGCTGGTCCCGATGACGACGTGCACGCCCGCCCGCAGGCAGGCGAGCGCGTTGGCGGTCGCGGTGTGCGGCTGGGTGAAGTCGACGACGACGTCGACGTCCCCGAGGATGTCCTCGAGCGCCACGCCGAGGGCCGGGTCGGCCTGCCCGGCGAGCACCATGTCGGGCGCGCCCTGCACGGCGGCGACGACGGTCGCCCCCATGCGTCCCGCCGCGCCGGCGACGCCGACGCGGATCGGGTCGGCCGCGGCGGTCACGCCGCCTCCGCCAGGCTCGGGGAGACGTGCGCGAGGCCGGCGCGGAACGTCTCCTCGCTGCCGCCGACGCCGGCGGCGCTGAGCCGCGCCGGGTCCAGGAGCTCGCCCGCGAGCGCACGCAGGTCCTCGACGGTGACCGCGTCGAGGCGCTCGATGATCTCGTCGAGCGACAGCAGCGGCATGTCGGCCAGGACCGCGGAGCCGAGCCGGTTCATCCGGGCCGTCGTCGACTCGAGCGACAGGCCGATGCGGCCCTTCACGTTCTCCTTCGCGCGCTGCAGCTCGGCGTCGGTGGCCGGGTCCTCGATCGCGCGCGAGAGCTCGTCGCCGATGACCTTCAGGGCCTTCTCGACGTTGTCCGGCCGCGTGCCGACGTACAGGCCGAACTGGCCGGCGTGCGCGTACGCGGAGGAGAACGTCGAGACCGAGTAGGCGAGGCCGCGCTTCTCGCGGACCTCGACGAACAGCCGCGACGACGAGCTGCCACCGAGGATCGTGTCGAGGATCCGCAGCGCGTAGCGGCGGTCGTCGTCACGGGCGATCCCGTGCGTGCCGAGACACAGGTGGTACTGCTCGGTCTCCTTGGCGTGGAAGCGCAGCCGCTGCTCGGCCGCGCCCACGGGCGGGGCGGACGGCACCGGCCCGCCCGCCGCCACGCCGCCCTCGGCGGCGCGGACGAGCTCGACGATCGCGTCGTGGTCGACCGCACCCGCGGCGGCCACGACGACGTTGCCGGGCGTGTAGCGGCCGGCGTGGAAGGCCGCGAGGCCCTCCGCCGGCGTGCCGGAGACGACCTCGGCCCGGCCGATGATCGCGCGGCCCAGCGGGTGGTCGCCGAACACGGCGTCGCCGAGCACGTCGAAGACCTTGTCCTGCGGGTCGTCCTCGTACATGGCGATCTCCTCGAGCACGATCTCGCGCTCGGCGTCCAGCTCCTGCGCGTCGAAGCGCGGGCGCCAGACCATGTCCGCCATGACGTCGAACGCCGTCCCGAAGTGCTCGTCGAGCACCCGCGTGTAGACGGACGTCGTCTCCTTGCCCGTCCCGGCGTTCAGCTCCGCGCCGAAGCCGTCGAAGATCTGGTCGATCTCCAGCGACTCGTAGCGGGAGCTGCCGCGGAACAGCATGTGCTCGATGAGGTGGGACAGGCCCGCCTCGTCGTGGGTCTCCCCCGACGAGCCGGTGCCGATCCAGAACCCCAGGGCGGCGGACCGGACCGAGGGCAGGGCCTCGGTCACGATCCGCACGCCGGAGTCGAGCGTGGTGAGCCGGTGCTCGAACGTGGTCACGGGGACCGGGTCCGCCGCCTCAGCCGCGGTCCGGGTCGCTGTCGCCGCGGCTGCGGTGGCGCGGGCGGCCGGAGCCCCGGCCCTCGCCGCCACGGTCGCCGCCGCGGTCGCGGTCACGGCCGCCACGGCCGCCGCGGTCACGCCCGCCACCGCCGCCGCCGCGCGAGGGCTCGGCCTTGATCGTGGCGAGCTCCTCCTTGGACTTGCCGGCGATCTCCGGGTCGTCGGCGAGGCGCAGGCCGATGCGGCCGCGCTCGCGGTCCACCTCGACGACCTTGACGCTGATCTCGTCGCCCTTGTTGAGGACGTCCTCGACCGTGTCGACGCGCTGGCCCGGGGAGACGTTGCTGATGTGCAGCAGGCCGTCGGTGCCCTTGGCGAGCTCCACGAACGCGCCGAACGTCGTCGTCTTGACGACCTTCGCGGTCGGGAACTCGTCGCCGATCTCGACCTCCTTGGTCATCGACTGGATCCGCGCGACGAGCGCGGTGGCCAGCTCGCCGTTGGCCGAGTAGATCAGCACGGTGCCGTCGTCCTCGACCGTGATCTGCGAGTCGAACTCGTCGCAGAGGCCACGGATCGTCTCGCCGCCCTTGCCGATGAGCAGACCGATCTTGTCCTGGTCGATCTTGATCTTCTCGATGCGCGGCGCGAACTGCGAGAGCTCCTCGCGGGGCGCCTCGATCACGGCGGCCATCTGGCCGAGGATGTCCTCGCGGGCCTCCTTGGCCTGGGCGAGCGCGTCACGCAGGATGTCGAAGGTCACGCCCGTGATCTTGATGTCCATCTGCAGGGCGGTGATGCCGTCCTTGGTGCCGGCGACCTTGAAGTCCATGTCGCCGAGGTGGTCCTCGACGCCGGCGATGTCGGTGAGGACCACGTAGTCGTCGCCCTCCTTGATCAGGCCCATGGCGATGCCCGCGACCGGCGCCTTGATCGGCACGCCCGCGTCCATCAGCGACAGCGAGGAGCCGCAGACCGACGCCATCGACGAGGAGCCGTTGGACTCGAGGATGTCGGACACGACGCGGATCGTGTACGGGAACTCCTCGATCGACGGCACGACCGCGGCGAGCGCGCGCTCGGCGAGCGCCCCGTGGCCGATGTCGCGGCGCTTGGGGCCGCCCATGCGGCCCGCCTCCCCGACCGAGAAGGGCGGGAAGTTGTAGTGGTGCCAGTAGTACTTGTTGGTCTGGAGGCCGAGCGTGTCGAGCCGCATCTCCTCCTTGAGCGTGCCGAGCGCGACGACGGACATCGCCTGCGTCTGGCCGCGCGTGAACAGCGCCGAGCCGTGGGTGCGCGGCAGCGGGCCCGCCTCGATCGTGATCTGGCGGATCTCCTTCTCGCCGCGACCGTCGGGGCGCTTCTTGTGGACGGCGATGCGCTCGCGGATGATCGACTTCTCGAGCTTCGCGGCCGCGGCCTTCGCGGCGGCCTTGCGCTCGGCGTGGTCGTCGGCGGACTCGTCGCCGCCGAACTCCGCGACGATCTCCTCGATGACGGCCTTCGACGCGTCCTGGCGCTCCATCTTGTCGACGATGGAGGTCGCGGCGTCGAGCTTGTCGGTGTACGCGGCCTTGACCTTGGCGTAGAGGTCCTCGTCGACGCCCTTGGCCTCGAAGGCGACCTTCTCCTTGCCGCACTGCTCGGCCAGCTCGCGCTGCGCCGCGCAGATCTTCTTGATCGCGTCGTGGGCGATGTCGAGCGCGTCGAGGATCTCGGCCTCGGGGATCTGGTCGGCGCCCGCCTCGACCATGAGGATGGCGTCCTCGGAGCCCGACACGATGAGGTCGAGCGTCGAGTCGCCGTCGTCCTCGAGGGACGCCTCGGGCGGGTTGATGACGAAGTTGCCGTCGATCTTGCCCATGCGCACGGCGGCGACCGGGAACGGGATCGGGATGTCCGAGAGCATCAGCGCGGCGGACGCGCCGTTCATCGCGAGGATGTCGTAGGGATGCTCGTGGTCGATGCTCATCGGCACGGCGACGAGCTGCGTCTCCCGGTGCCAGCCCTTGGGGAAGAGCGGGCGCAGCGGGCGGTCGATCATGCGGGCGGTGAGGATCGCCTTCTCGCCCGCGCGACCCTCGCGCTTGAAGAACGAGCCGGGGATCTTGCCCGCGGCGTACTGGCGCTCCTCGACCTCGACCGTCAGCGGGAGGAAGTCGACGTCGCGCTCACCGCCGGCGGTGGCGGTGCAGAGGACGAGCGTGTCGCCCTGGGTCACGAGGACCGAGCCGCCGGCCTGCTTGGCCAGGCGTCCCGTCTCGAACGAGATCGTGGAACCACCGATCTCGACGGTGACCGTGGTGGCAGCGAAGCTGCTCATATGTGGTACGTCCCTTCTGGCCTCGCCCTTCGGTCGGCGGGCCGCGTCTTTGCGTCTCTTTGGATCCGAACCGCTTAAGTGTAGTCGGTCGGGCGGCGCAACGTGCGCAACCACGCGCGTTCCGGAGCACCGGGATGCAGCGTGCCGTCGACCACGAGCGTCGGGGTCGCGGTCACGCCCGCGCGCAGCGCCTCGGTGACGTGCGCGCGGACGCGGGCGGCCACCGCGTCGGAGCGGCGGTCGGCCTCGAAGCGGTCGAGGTCGAGCCCGAGGTCCTGCACGTGCGCCCACAGGTGCGGGTCGTCCTGGCGGCCCTGGTCGGCGTACAGGCGGTCGTGCAGCTCCCAGAAGCGGCCCTGGCAGGCCGCCGCCTCCGCGGCGAGCGCCAGCGGGACGGCGCGCGGGTGCTTCGTGCGCAGCGCGAAGTGGCGGAACACGAGCCGGATCTCCCCCTCCCGCAGCCGCTCCCAGGCGACCGCGCAGCGCGGGCAGGAGAAGTCGGCGTAGGCGATCACCAGCGGTGCGTCGGCGGGCCCCCGGACGTGGTCGTCCTCCCGCGGCCCCGGGGCGGGAGCGCTGCGCAGGTCCGTCATCGGCCAGAGCCTAGACGCCGTAGCCTGCGGGCATGCGCATCCACACCCTGCAGCGGCGCCAGGTGCTCGACGGGACCCCGGCGGAGGTCTTCCCGTTCTTCGCCGACGCCACGAACCTCGAGGCGATCACCCCGCCGCTGCTGCGGTTCCGGGTCATCACGCCCGCCCCGATCGAGATGGCCGTCGGCACCCTGATCGAGTACCGGCTGCGCATCCACGGCCTGCCGATCCGCTGGCAGACGCTGATCCAGCGCTGGGACGCCGACGCGCGCACGCCCTCGTTCGTCGACACGCAGCTGCGCGGGCCGTACGCGCTGTGGCACCACACCCACACCTTCGAGCCGGTCGGGGACGACCGCACCGAGATGACCGACACGGTCCGCTACGCGATCGGGTTCGGTCCGCTCGGGGACCTCGCGCACACGCTGTTCGTGCGCCGCGACGTCGAGGCGATCTTCGAGCACCGCGCGCGCGTCACCCCGGCGCTGGTCGCGGCGGACATCGCCCGCCGCGCCGCGGTCCCGGCCTCGGCCTAGGCGGAGACGGCGTCGAGGCCGTCGAAGATGAGGTTCGCGCCGGGCAGGTCGCCCGGGGAGTCGGCCAGGTGCGACCAGGCCACCACGCCGTCCGGGCCGATCACGACGAGCGCGCGGTTCGTCATGCCGGCGGGCTCGAAGTAGGCGCCGAGCTTCTTCGCCGTCTCGCCCTTGGGCTCGAAGTCCGACAGCATCTCGATGCTGACGCCGAGCTTCTCCTTGAAGGCGCCCTGCGACCACGTCGCGTCGGTCGAGACCCCGTAGAGCGTCGCGCCCTTGGCGGTGAACTCGTCCAGGACCTCCTCGTAGACCTGGAACTGGTCGTTGCAGACCGGGCTGAAGGCGAACGGGTAGAAGACCAGGACGGTCGTCTTCCCCTCGAGGTCGGCGTTCGTGAAGTCGCCGCCGTCGCCACGCTTGAGCGTGAACGCGGGGACCGGGGTTCCGGGTGCGATGATGGACACGCCCGCAACCTAGCGGAGCGGGCGGGTGGACGGCCGCCCGGCGGGCGGCCGCGGCCTACTTGCGCAGGCCGAGCTCCTTGATGAGCGCGCGGTACCCCTCGAGGTTCTTCTTCTCGAGGTAGTTCAGGAGGTTGCGGCGCTGACCGACGAGCATGAGGAGCCCGCGGCGCGAGTGGTGATCGTGCTTGTGGGTGCGCAGATGCTCCGTGAGGAGGTTGATGCGCTCCGTCAGCAGCGCGACCTGGACGCGGGTGTTGCCCGTGTCCTGCGGGTTCGCGCCGAACTGCTCGACGATCTGCTGCTTGCGCTCGGGGGTCAGGGTGCTCATATGCGACGGGGGAGGCTAGCAGCCCGGGCGTCAGGAGCGCTGTGCGGCGACGTCCCGCGCCCGGTCGACGTCCGCGTGCATCTGCTCCACGAGCGCCTCGACGGAGTCGAAGCGCTTCTCGCCGCGCAGCCGCTCGAGGAACTCGACGCGGATCCGCTGGCCGTAGAGGTCGCCGCTGAAGTCGATGAGGTACGCCTCGATCAGCTCGCCGAGCCCGGTCTCGAACTGCGGGCGCACGCCGACGTTCGTCGCGGCGGCGTGCCAGCTGCCGTCCGGCAGCCGCACGCGGCACGCGTACACGCCGTGACCGGGGACGACGTAGCCGTCGGGCGGCACGAGGTTCGCGGTCGGGAAGCCGAGCGTGCGCCCGCGCTTCTCGCCGTGGGAGACCTCGCCGTCGAGCACGAACGGCTCCACGAGCAGCTGGTCGGCATACCGGACGGCGCCCCCGAGGATGAGGCCGCGGATGTGGCTGGAGCTGACGATCTCGTCGCCGACCTCCAGCAGCGGGACCACCCGGGTCTCGAACCGCGGGTCGGCCTCCAGCTGCGCGGTCGTGCCCTGGGCCTTGTGGCCGTAGGCGAAGTTCTCCCCGACCGACACGTGCGTGGCGCCGAGCGCCCCGACGAGCACGTCGTCGACGAACGACGCGGCGCTGCGGGACGCGAAGTCCCGGTCGAACGGGATCACCACGAGCTCCTGAATGCCGAGCCCGCCGACGAGCTCGGCCTTGCGCTCGAGGGTCGTCAGCAGCGGCGGGACCGCGTGCGGGGCGACCACCGAGGACGGGTGCGGGTCGAACGTCAGGACGGTGTCGGCGCCCGCGATGACCTCGCGGTGGCCGCGGTGGACGCCGTCGAACATGCCGACCGCGACCCGGCGCTCGCGGGGCTCCGCGTCGGGCAGGTGCGTGACCTTCATCCCCGGAAGCCTACGACGGGCTTGAGCAGACCGCCGTCACGTGGCTGCGCGACGGCGATCGGGCCGTCCTCGTCGGTCAGCAGCACGTGCGGCGCCCCGTCCGGCGCCGTGCCCTCCACCGCGACGCCGTGGCCGGCGCGGCGCGCCCGTTCGGGGTCCAGCGGCACCTGCGGCAGGACGCGCGCGAGCACGTCGCCGAGCGGCAGCAGCCGCTCGGGGTCCGCGTCCCGGACCGAGAACGGCCCGATCGCGGTGCGCCGCAGCTCCAGGCAGTAGGCGTCGCCGAGGTCCATGACCAGGGAGCGCACGTAGGTGCCCGAGCTGCAGTCGATCGCGAACGCGGCGCGGTCCCCCTCGCGCCAGAGCTGCTCGAACCGTGTCACGGTGACCGTGCGCTGCGGGACCTCGACCACCTCGCCGCGCCGTGCCTTCGCGTAGGCCCGCTCGCCGCCGATCTTGATCGCCGAGTACGCGGGCGGCGTCTGCACCACCCGCCCCACCGGGAGCTCCGGCGGGTCCGGGGGGACCGCGCCGGTCTCCACGATCTCCCCCTCCGGGTCCCCGGTGGTCGAGGTGGCGCCGAGCCGCGCGACCGTCTCGTAGGACTTCGGCAGCCCCATCAGGAACTGCTGCGCGCGCGTCGCCCGGCCGACGAGGACCAGCAGCAGGCCGGTCGCGAACGGGTCGAGCGTGCCGGCGTGCCCGGTCTTCGCCCGGTCGCGGGAGCGGCGCACGCGCGCGACGACGTCGTGGCTCGTCACCCCGGCGGGCTTGTCGATCAGCAGGACGCCGTCGGCGGGTGGCGGGGCCGGCACGTCAGGCGAGCTGCGCGGCGACCTGCCCGCGCAGGAACGCGACCAGCTCGTCGTCGGACATCGTCGTCGTGAAGCCCGCCGCCTGCCGGTGACCGCCGCCGCCGCCCGCCCGCGCGATCACGGACACGTCGACCGTGCCGTCGGTGGAGCGCAGCGACACCTTCTTGCGCAGCGGCGGGACGTTGTCGGGGGCCAGCACCTCGCGCGCCACGGCCGCGACGCGGGTGCCCTGCACGCAGCGCAGGTGGTCGATGACCCCCTCGGAGTAGCTCTCCTCCGCCCCGGCCGCCTCGTAGTCGGCGCGGCTGAGGCGCGTGAAGGTCAGCGACCCGTCGTCGAAGCGCTGGATGTTCGCGAGGCCGCGCCCGAGCAGCTCGAGCTTCGCGTAGGGCATCTCCTCGTAGAGCCGCCGGTAGATCGCGTTGACGTCCACCCCGGCCTCGATGAGCTCGGCGGCCATGACGTGCGCGCGCGTCCCGGTGTTCTCGTACATGAACTTGCCGGTGTCGGTCACGAGGCCGACGTACAGGGCGTCGGCGATGTCCGGGGTCGGGGTCACCCCGAGCGCGCGCATGAGGTCCCAGACGATCTCCGCGGTGCACGACGCCTGCTCGACCACGAGGTTCACCGTGCCGAAGCGCGTGTTGTCGTGGTGGTGGTCGATGTTGAGGATGTGCGCGTCGGCGCGCTTGACCACGTCGGCCGGGTTGCGGTCGATGTTGCCGCAGTCCAGGAACACGACCGTGCGCTCCTCGACGTCGTCCGGCGGCGTGGAGATCAGCCCGTCGAGCTGGAAGAACCGGTACTCGTAGGGCAGCGGGAACTCGTCGGCGTCCATGAACATCGCCGAGTCCTTGCCGAGCGCCACGAGCACGCGGTGCATCGCGACGAGCGAGCCAAGGGCGTCGCCGTCGGGGTTCTCGTGCGTGACGAGGATGAACTTCTCGGCGTCGCGCAGCTCGGCGAGCGCCTGGTCGCGCGCGGTCGGCTCGGCCGCCACGGGCTGGGGCTCGGCGCTCACGCGGCCGGCTCCGGCGGGTCCTGCATCAGGGCGTTGAGGCGCTCCACGCGGTCGAGCGTGTCGTCGTGGAAGAAGTCCAGCTGCGGCGTGTTCTTGATCCGCAGCTGCGCGGAGACACGCCGCTGCAGGTAGCCGTGGGCGGACCGCAGACCCTCGATGGTCTGCGACCGCACCGTCTCGTCCCCGAGCACGCTGACGAACACCTTCGCGTGCCGCAGGTCCGGGCTGGTCTGCACCTGGGTGACGGTGACGAAGCCGATCCGGGGGTCCTTCAGACCCCCGGTGAGAGCGTCCGAGAGGACCTCGCGGACCGCTTCGTCCACGCGTCGCATGCGGCCCGCGCCCATCGGCTACGCGAGCGTCCGCTCGACCTTGCGCGTCTCGTAGACCTCGAGCTCGTCGCCCTCGCGCACGTCCTGGTAGTTCGTGAGCACGATGCCGCACTCGTACCCGGACGTGACCTCGCGGACGTCGTCGTTGAACCGCCGCAGCGTGTCGACCGTCGTCGAGTGCACCACGGTGCCGTCGCGGATGATCCGCACGCGGCCGCCGCGGGTGACCTTGCCGTCGGTGACGTAGCAGCCGGCGATCGTGCCGACCTTGGAGGCCTTGAACGTCGCGCGGACCTCGACGGTGCCGACGGTCTCCTCGACGTCCATCGCGTCGAGCATGCCCTCCATCGCGTCCCGCAGCTCGTCGAGGGCCCGGTAGATGACCTCGTAGTTGCGGATCTCGACGCCCTCGCGATCGGCCGCGGCCCGGGCGTCGCCCACCGGGCGGACGTTGAAGCCGTAGATGATCGCGTTGGAGGCCGCGGCGAGCATGACGTCCGACTCGGTGATGCCGCCGACACCCGACAGGATGATGTTGACGTGCACCTCCTCGTGCGGGAGCTTCGCGATCTCGTCCTCGAACGCCTCCAGCGAGCCGGACACGTCCGCCTTGAGGATGAGGTTGAGGTCCTTCGTCTCGCTCGTGCGCGCCGCCTTGAAGACGTCGTCGAGGCTGCGCTTGCGACCCGAGCGCCGCGCGATCGCCTCGGCCTTCAGGCGCACCGCGCGCTCGTTGGCGAGGCTGCGCGCCTGCCGCTCGTGGTCGACCACGCGGCAGTACTCGCCCGCGGACGGGACGCCGTCGAACCCGAGGATCTCGACCGGGTCGCCGGGGCCCGCGGAGCTGATGCGCTGCCCGTGGTAGTCGTTCATCGCGCGGACCTTGCCCCAGACCGGGCCGGCCACGACGGCGTCCCCGACCTTCAGGGTGCCGCGCTGCAGCAGCACGGTGGCGACCGGGCCGCGGCCCGGGTCGAGCTTGGACTCGACGACGACGCCGGAGGCCTCGGTGTCGGCGTTGGCCTGCAGGCCGTCGCCCTCGTTCATGCCCTCGGCGGTGAGCAGGATCGTGTCCAGGAGGTCCTCGAGGCCGGTGCGGGCCTTGGCGGAGACGTCGACGAACTCGATCTCGCCGCCCCACTCGACGGGCTGGAGCCCGTGCTGGGTCATCTCCGTGCGGACGCGCGTGGGGTCCGCCCCCTCCTTGTCGATCTTGTTGACCGCCGCGATGATCGGCACCTCGGCCGCGAGCGCGTGGTCGATCGCCTCGATCGTCTGGGGCTTCACGCCGTCGTCGGCCGCCACGACGATCACCGCGATGTCGGTGACCTTCGCGCCGCGGGCACGCATGGCGGTGAACGCCTCGTGACCCGGGGTGTCCAGGAACGTGACGACCTTGTCGTCGTGATGCACCTGGTAGGCGCCGATGTGCTGGGTGATGCCGCCGGCCTCGCCGCCGACGATGTCGGCGCTGCGGATCGCGTCCAGCAGCGACGTCTTGCCGTGGTCGACGTGACCCATGATCGTGACGACCGGCGGGCGGTCCTCGAGGTCCGCGGCGTCGTCGTCGAAGGTCGGGATGTCGTCGTCGGCGTCACCGGCGCGGACGATCTCGATCTTCTTCTCGAACTCGTCGGCGATCACCTGGATCGCCTCGTCGGACAGCGTCTGCGTGAGCGTCGCCATCTCGCCGAGGGTCATCAGCTTCTTGATGATCTCGGGCACGGCCACGCCGAGGTACTCCGCGACCTCCTTGACCGAGGACCCCGAGTTGATCTTGAAGACGTCGGTCTGCTTCTGCGCGGCCTCGTCCAGCGGGCGGACGGTGTCGTCGTAGGTCCCGCGACGGCGGCGACCGCGACGCTGGCGGCGCGGCGGACCCTGACCGGGGCCACCGGGACCGCCGGGGCCACCGGGACCGCGACGGGCGGCCTGCGAGTCGATGACCACGCGGCGACGGCCGCCGGGGCCGGTCGTCGGGAGGTTCTTCGACTCGTCCCGCTTGGGCTTCTTCGGCGGCTCGGGGAGCGCCAGGATCTTCGGGCCGGCTCCGGGCGCGGGCTTCTCGCCGATGACCGGCTGCTGCGGCACGTCCGCGCGCGGCGTCTTCACCGGGCGGGTCGGGGCCTCGCCGGACGGCTTGCCCTTCGCGTCGGTCGCCGTGGCGGGCGGCGCCTGCGCGGCGGGCTGCTGCGCGGTGGCGGGCGCCTGGGCGGCGGGCTGCTGCGCGGCCGGGGCGGCCGGCGCGCTCGGGGCCGATGCCGCGACGGCGGGGGTGGCGGGCGCCGCCGGGGGCGCCGGGGTCGGCGCGGACGTCACCGGCGCCGTCGGCGCGGGCGCGGCCGCGGGCGGCGCTGCCTGCGGGGTCGCGGGCGCCGGGGTCGGCGCGGCCGGCGGCGGCGTCTGCGCCGCGGGCGCGGGCGTCTCGGCCGGGGCGGGCGCAGAGGTCGGCGCGGGCGCCTTCGGGGCGTCCGGCGTCGAGAGGATCTTCGGGCCCTTGATCGGCTCGGGCTTGGGCGCCTGCTTGGGCGCCTCGGCCACCGGCTCCGGGGTCGGCTCCGGCTCGGGCGCCTTCGCGACCGGCTCCGGGGTCGGCTCGACCTCCGCGGCGGCGGGCTCGGGCTCCGGCTCCGGCGTGGGCTCCGGGGCCGGCGTGGGCTCGGGCTCCGGGGTGGGCTCGGGCTCGGGCTCCGGCTCGGGCGGCGGCGGGGGCGGCCCCATGATCCGCAGGACGTGGCGGTCCTCGACCGTCGACTGGGCGGCCCGGACGGCGATCCCGCCACCGGACAGCGCTTCGATGACCTCCTTGGAGGTCATCCCGCGCTCCTGCGCGATTTCGAACACACGTCTCTTAGCCATCAGCCAATCGATTCTACGAGGTCTACGGGAATAGCCACCTTCTGACGGAACGCGCGCGGCAACGCGCGGCGCTTGACGGCCTGCTCGAGGCAGGCCGCTCCGCAGACGTACGCCCCCCGGCCGGGCAGGGCCCGGGCCGGATCGGGGACGACGTGGCCCTCGTGCGCCGCGAGGCGCACGAGCTGGTTCTGTGGGTGCGTCGACCGGCAGCCGACGCAGGTGCGGATCGGGCTCCGGGCTACGACGACGATCCCTCGCCCTCGGCGGCCGGCTCCTCCTGCGCCTCGGGGGCGGACTCCTCGGCGGCGGGCTCGTCGGCGACCGCGACCGCGGCCTCCTGCGGCTCCTCGGCGGCCTGCGCCTCGTCCGCGACGCCCTCGGGCGCCTCGTCCGGCAGCGGCTCGTCGTCCGCGACGGGCTCGACCGGGGTCGCCTCGGCGTAGGCCGCCTCGGCGCGCCCGACGATCTCCGCCACGTCGTCCTGCGACTTCTCCGGGTCGGCGAGCGACGCGACGTCCGCGTCGGTCAGGCCCGTGAGGACCGCGACCGACGAGGTCGTGAACCGGCTCAGCGCCTGGTGCAGCTGCAGGCCGCAGTACGGGGAGCCGCCCAGTGCCGCGTTCGGGCAGCGACGGCCGTTGGTCAGGACCGCCGCGCAGCGGCCGCCGTCCTGGACCTGCTCCTCGAAGCCCTCGTCGTCCGCGGTCGACGCGAAGTCGGTCTCGGACTTGATGTCGATCCGCCAGCCGGTCAGGCGCGCGGCGAGCCGCGCGTTCTGGCCCTCGCGGCCGATCGCCAGCGACAGCTGGTCGTCCGGGACGATGACGGTGGCCTGACGGGCCTCGTCGTCGACGATGACCTCGCGCACGCGGGCGGGCGACAGGGCCTTCGCGACGAAGCGGGCGGGCTCGTCGTTGTAGGGGATGATGTCGATCTTCTCGCCGCGCAGCTCGGACACGACCATGCGCACGCGGGAGCCGCGCGGGCCGACGCAGGCGCCGACCGGGTCGACCCCGTCGGCGTAGGAGACCACCGCGATCTTCGACCGGTAGCCGGGCTCGCGCGCGACGCCGGCGATCTCGACGAGGCCGTCGGCGATCTCGGGGACCTCGAGCTCGAACAGCGCCTTGATCAGGTCCGCGTCGCGACGCGAGACGATAATCGACGGGCCCTTCGTGGAGTTCGAGACCTCCTTGATGACCGCCTTGACGCGCTGGTTGTGCTCGTAGCGCTCGCCGTCGACCTGCTCGCTCTTGGGGAGCAGCGCCTCGACGCGGTCGCGCAGCTGGATCAGCGTGTAGCGGGAGTCCTTCTGCTGGACGACGCCGGTGATGAGCTCGCCGACGCGGTCGCGGAACTCCTCGAACATCATGTCGCGCTCGGCCTCGCGGATGCGCTGCAGGATGACCTGCTTGGCGGTCTGCGCGGCGATGCGGCCGAAGTCCTCCGGCGTGTCGTCGATCTCCTCGATCTGGTCGCGGTACTGCTCGAACTTCGCCGCGTCGATCTCGGGGTCGGCGGGCTCCACGCGCTCGCCGGTCTCGGGGTCGATGTACGACTCCTCCTCGACCGTCTGCACGAGCAGCTCCTGCTCGAGGTCCTTGGGGATGCGGTAGCGCATCACGATGAACTCGCCCGTCTCCGGGTCGACGTCCACGCGCGCATAGCGGGCCGCCCCCGGCAGCTTCTTGTACGCCGAGAGGAGCGCGTCCTCCAGGGCGGCCATGAGCTTCTCGTCCGAGATGTTCTTCTCGGCGGCGAGGCCCTTGATGGCTTCGATGATCTCGCGTGACATTCGCTACTCCTCCACGAGGTTCGATCGGTGGATCTCGGTGTACGGGATCGCGACGACGCCGGTCTCGGCCGCGATCGTGACCTCTCGGTCGTCGGCGCCGACCAGCTCGCCGGTGAAGCTCTTGTGGCCGTCCCGCGCCTCACGGGT
This sequence comes from Paraconexibacter algicola, assembly GCF_003044185.1. Taxonomy (GTDB): domain Bacteria; phylum Actinomycetota; class Thermoleophilia; order Solirubrobacterales; family Solirubrobacteraceae; genus Paraconexibacter; species Paraconexibacter algicola. The sequence continues at coordinate 176,018 of NZ_PYYB01000004.1, read as the reverse complement.
CCGCACGCGGGCGCGGCGGCCGAGGAAGCGGCGGAAGTGGTCGGGCTTGACCAGCGGCCGGTCCCGGCCCGGCGAGGACACCTCCAGCGCGTACTGCTCGCGGAGGTCCTCCAGGGCGCGGGTGACCTGCTCGCAGAGCGCGAGGCTCACACCGTCGGGATGGTCGACGAACAGCCGCAGCGTCCCCCCGGCGACGACCTCGGCGAGCAGGACCTCGACGTCGGGCATCGCCGACGCGAGCGTCGTCTCCACCTGCGTCTGGATGTCCTTGGTCACCGGCTGATCCTCCCTGGGAAACAAAAAACGTGGGCGAGCGCCCACGTTCCGAAACTGCCGCCGGCACCGGGCCGGCACGGAAAGCTGTGCTGCGACTCTACCAGCATGGACTCCACGCTGACCGCGATCGTGCACGAGACGCTCACCGACCTGGGCGTGCCGTTGCGGCGCGTCGCCCCCGGCGAGTGGGGCCTGGCGGTCGACTGCGCCGGCTGGCCGCTGCACGTCGGCGTCGCGCTGCGCGGCGGGCTGCTGCGCGCCCAGGCGGAGGTCGTCGGCCCCGGCCGCGTCGACCCGTCGGCGCTGCTGCACCGCAACCGGCTCGGCTCCCTGGTCCGCTTCGCCCACACCGGCGAGGGCGCCGTCTGGATCCACGGGGACCTGCCCGCCGTCGCCGTCCAGGAGGCGGAGATCGACCGGCTGCTCGGGCTGCTCGTCGAGGAGGCCGCCTGGGCCCGCTACGCCGCCGGGCCGGCGCCGGGCTCCGCGGACGGCGGGGCGTCGTCCCCGGCGTGACGGCGGGCGGCGTCGCGATAGCGGCGGTAGTCCGCGCGCTCCGGGCGCAGCTGGGCGGCGAGCGCCAGCGGCCGTCGCGCCTCCGCGTGGCGGCCGCACAGCTGCAGCGCCCGACCGAGGCAGAACAGCGCGTAGTCGTTGGTCGGCGCGTGCGCCGCGACCGCCGCGAACTCGGCGGCGGCCTCGCGGTAGCGGTGCGCCCCGAACAGTGCGCGGCCGAGCGCCTCGTGGATCGAGTCCTCCCCCGGGGAGAGGTCACGGGCCCGCATCAGCGGCACGGTCGCCGCGTGGAAGTCCCCCTCGTCGAGGAGCCGCGAGCCGTTGCGGAAGAGGGTGTAGACGTCGTCCATGCCGCCCCGCGAAGTCTACGCCCGTCGGCCGCGCCGGCCCACGGGTCGCGGCGGCAGCGCCCACCAGGCGCGCAGGCGTCCCCCCGCCCCCAGGCCGTCGGCCAGCGCCGTGCGCAGGGCGGCGCGCTGGGCCCGGCCGGGACCCGTCGCGGACGGCGCGTACCGCTGCGCGCGGACCGCGCGCAGGTAGTCGGCGGCCTGCGGGGCGTGCCGGAACCGCTCCTCGAGCTGGCGCAGCGTCGTGCCCGTCGCGGGCGGTCGACCGGTCAGGCGCAGCGCCTGCAGCAGCTCGGCGAGCTCCGGCGGGTCGTCGGCCCGGACGCCGACGCGGCGGCGCACGACGAACGCGACGAGCGCCCCGGCGGCGAGGACGACCAGCAGCGGCGGGCCGAGCGACAGCGACTCGTCCCCGGGGCTCGCCGCGGGTGCGCCCGGACCGCCGCCCAGACGCGCGTCGGCCGGCGCCCCGGCGGGGCCCTCGTCGGCGTCCTGCTCCTCGGCGGGCTCGTCCGGCGTGGTCGCGGGCTCGTCGTCGCGCAGCTGCGAGCGCGGCGGCGCGGCGGCGGGCGTCGGGTCGAACGCGACCCAGCCCTGGCCGGGCACGTACGCCTCGACCCACGAGTGGGCGTCGAGGTCCCGCACGACCCACTCCTTGCGGGCGTCGTCGTAGGTGCCGGCGGTGAAGCCGGAGGCGACGCGGGCGGGCACCCCGCCCATCCGCAGCAGCAGCGCCATCGCGCCGGAGAACTGCTGGCAGTAGCCCTCGCGGCGGTCGAAGAGGAAGCCGTCCAGCGGCGCGCGCGGGTCGACGCGCGGCGTCTCGGTGTAGGTCGCGTCGCGCATGACCCGTGCGCGGACGTTGCGGATGAAGTCGTACGGGGTCGCCGACGCCGCGCGCAGCCGCTGCGCCAGGCGGTAGGTGCGCCGGTAGGGCGAGGCCAGCAGCTGCTCCTCCCCGTCCGAGCGCGGCGGGGCGCCGAGGGCGTAGCGGAAGATCGACTGGCTCTCGCCCCAGCGCGGGAACAGCAGCACCGACCGCTCGCTGTCCGGGAGGCCCATCGACAGGAACCGGCGGGTGAACAGCGGGTAGCTGCTGCCGGCGTCGCGCATCGTCTCCGGGGACGGCTGCGGCACGTACACCTCGGCGCGGTAGGCGTCGCCGCGACGCAGCGGGCGCGACCCCGTCCGGAAGATGCCGAAGCCGCTCTCGATCGCGAGCCGTGGCGACGCGGCGATGCTGCGGGTCGAGCCGGCGGTCACGTACTCCGGGGAGCGCAGCCCGGCGACGACGACGGTCAGCTGCTGGCGGTAGCCGGGGTCCTCGGCGATCTCGGTGTCCGGCGTGCGGATGTCGACCGCGTCGGTCGTCCGCCAGGCGCGACCGTCGAACTCGGGCAGGACGGCGGCCTTCCAGTAGGTGCCCTGCCGGGCGCGGATCCGCAGGACCTCGCGGCCGGTCCGCGTCCAGTTCAGCGGGCCGTAGCGGTGCTGCCAGGAGAACGTGCTCGTGTTGCGGCCCTGGAGGCTGTCGGCGACGAACGACTCGTAGTCGAACAGCGGCCGGTCACCGTCCAGGCGCGGGGCGAGCACCGCGGCCGCGACGGCCGCCACCGCCAGCAGGATGGCCGCCGGACGCGCCTGGCCGCGCGGCAGCCGGTCCCCCCACAGCAGGACGGCGAGCAGCACGGTGACCGCGGTGCCCTGCAGGAACGGGTGGTCGGGTGCGCGTTCGACGACCGGGACCGCGTACAGCGTCGCGAGCAGGCCGGCGGCGACCAGCGGGCGGCCGGTCGCCGCGCCGCGGGGGACGAACGCGACCCAGGCGGACACGAGCACCAGCAGCGTGCCGCCGAGGACGATCGTCGCGCGGGTCCACTCGTCGAGCCCCCGGTACGGGACGCGGACGCCGGGCAGCGCGCCGAGCCCCTGGCCGATGCCGGCCGCCAGCTCGCCCCAGGCGTCCGGCAGCAGGAGGCGCAGCGGAACGCCGCAGGTCGCCAGGGCGAGCACGAGCGCGCCCACCGCGAGGCCGTCGACGAGCAGCAGCCGCCGCCGGCGCGACGTGACGCGCGGGGCGAGCAGCAGGAGCGCGCCGATCGCGCTGCCCAGCAGCACGCTCGCGGTCGCGGCAGCGCGCGAGGCCGGGGCGACCTGGTCGGCCCACGCGTGCGCGGCCAGCAGCGCGAGCAGCGTCCAGGCGGCGAGCCGCAGGCCGCCGCGCGCCGGTGCCGCGACGGGCGCGGGTGCTGGCGCCGTGCGTGGCGGCCGGCGGGCAGGACGCTCGCGGCGCGGCGCGGGTGCCAGGGTGCTCACGCCGACCTCGCGGCGTCGAGGCGGTCGGCGAGCTCGTAGCCCGCGCAGCCCGCGACGGCGAACGCGGCCCGGCGGCCGGCGATCGAGCCCGGGACGACGAGCACCTGGCCCGCCCCGTGCTGGGCCAGCGCGCGCGGTGGGCGCTGCACCCGCCGGGCGGAGACGTGGACGATCGGGCCGGTGCGGCCGCGCAGCTGGGCGGTCGCGGGCGCGGGCCCGGCCTCCACCAGCGCGAGGCGGACGTGCAGCCGGGCCCAGCCGCCGAGGGTCGCGTCGAGCTCGGTGGGCCGGCGATCGCCGGGCAGCAGGACCTCGCAGCCGCCGCGCCGCGCGAGGTGCACCGCCAGCGAGGCGACCGCGCGCACCGCCGCGTCGAGGTCGTCGGCGGCGCCCTGCGGATCGCCCGGGTCGGGCGAGGGGTCCAGCACGACGACCGGCAGGCGCCCGCCGTCGGCGTGGAGGCGACGCTCCTGCGGCTCGGCGCGGCGGGCGATCGACGGCCAGTGGATCCGCGAGGCGGGCGTGCCCGGGCGCAGCGGACCGACCCCGTCGACCTCGACCTCGGCGCTCGTGGGGCGCCGACGGCGGCGCAGGCCCAGCCCGGTGCCGTCCGCGCCCGCCGCGGTCACCACGACCGGATCGACGCGCGGCAGCACGAGGACCTCGGTCGGCTCGCCGCCGCCGACCGTGCGGGCGGCGAGGCCGAACGGGTCGCGCACCAGCACGCTGGGCGGCGCGACGAGCCGCCGTCCGCGCCGCGGCAGTCGCGCCGTCGCCTGCACGACCTGGCGGTCGCGCCCGAGCTGCAGCGGCCGCGCGCGTCGCAGGAGCGGGTCGCGGATCTCGCCGGTCGGCAGCCGCAGCACCCCACCGACGACGGTGACCGTGACGGGCAGGGGGTCGTCCTCCTGGACGCGGCCGCCGGAGACGGTGCGCCGTACCCGCAGGCCCGCGGCGGCGAGCCGCACCCACAGCAGGCAGAGGACCGCGAGCAGCCCGAACGCGACGCCCGGCACGTAGAGCGGCTCGGCGTCGAACGCCGCGGCCGCGGCGAGCAGGGCGAGCGCGAGCAGCAGCGTGCCCGCCGCGGGCCGGCTGCCTCCGTGGTCGCGGTCGCCACGGCGCATCGCCCGGACCTCAGAGCGCCGTGGTCTTCGCGAGGGCGTCGCGCACGACCTCGCCGCCGCGGGCGCCGTGCGCCTCCGGCGCGAGCACCAGGCGGTGCGCGAGCACCACCTCGGCGAGCGCCTGCACGTCGTCGGGCAGCGCGTGGTCGCGGCCGTGCAGCAGGGCCCGGGCCTTCGCCGCGCGCAGCAGCAGCAGGCCCGCGCGGGGGCTCGCGCCGAGCTCCACGCGGGCGTCCTCGCGGGTGCGGGTGAGCAGCGCCACCACGTAGGCACGCAGCGCCTCGGAGGTGTGCACGCGCCGCGCGAGGTCCTGGGCCTGCAGGACCTCGGCGGGCCCGCCCGCGGCGTCGAGCGCGGCGACGCGGTCCCCGAGCTCGTGCGCGAGCAGCATCGCGGCCTCGGCGTCCGCGTCGGGGTAGCCGAGCGACAGGCGCATCATGAAGCGGTCGACCTGCGCCTCGGGCAGCGGGTAGGTGCCCTCGAACTCGACCGGGTTCTGCGTCGCGAGCACGACGAACGGGCGGGCCAGCTCGTGGCTGTGCACGTCGACGGTCACGCGCCGCTCCTGCATGCACTCCAGCAGGCCCGACTGCGTCTTGGGGCTCGCGCGGTTGATCTCGTCGACGATGACGACGTTGGCGAAGATCGGGCCGGGCCGGAACTCGAAGCGGTCCTCGCGCTGGTTGAAGACGTTGGTGCCGACGACGTCCGCGGGCAGCAGGTCGGCGGTGCACTGGATGCGCGCGAACTCGAGCCCGAGCGCGCGCGCGAGCGCGCGGGCCAGCGTGGTCTTTCCCACGCCGGGAAGGTCCTCCAGGAGGACGTGCCCCTCGGCGACGATCGCGACGAGCAGGTCGTCGAGCACCTCCTCGCGGACCTCGACCCCGTCGCGGACGGTCGCCCGGATGCGGGCGGCGAGGCCGACGGCGGCGTCGATCTCGCCGCGGTCGAGCGGGGCGTGTGCGGCGCCGTCGAGTCCGCTCACGTCGGTGTCCGCACGGCGGCGTCGCGCAGCCGGTCGACGACCGCGAGGATCGCGTCGGCGACCGCGGCCTTGTCCGCCTTGGCGATCGGCTGGTCCCCCGTGCGCGTGATGACCGTGACCTCGTTCTCGGGCGTGTCGAAGCCGATGTCCGGCCGCGAGATGTCGTTGACGACGATCGCGTCGAGCCCCTTGCGCTCGAGCTTGTCGCGCCCGTAGGCGAGCGCGCCGTCGCCGTGCTCGGCGGCGAAGCCGACGAGGACCTGCCCGTCGCGGCGGGTGCCGGAGAGGGACGCGAGGACGTCGACCGTCGCCTCCATCTCGACCGTGAGCTCGCCGCGACCGGTCTTCTTGATCTTGTGGTCGGCCGGGCCGACGGGCCGGAAGTCGGCGACGGCGGCGGCCATCAGCAGCACGTCGGTCTGGGCGAAGGCGCCGGCGCAGGCGTCGGCGAGCTGCGCGGCGGTCTCGACGTCGAGGTAGCGGACCGCGGGGTTGCGCGGGAGCGTGACGTTCGCGGCGACGACGGTGACCGCGGCCCCGCGGGCGGCGGCGGCGTCGGCGAGCGCGAAGCCCATCCGGCCCGAGGAGCGGTTGCCGACGTAGCGCACGGAGTCGATCGGCTCCCGCGTGCCCCCGGCGGTGACGAGGACGCGCAGGCCGTCCCACGGCCCGGCGGTGGGCCGGCCGGCGAGGACCGCCTCGATGCGGGCGAGCAGGTCGGCGGGCTCGGCGAGCCGACCGACGCCCCACTCCCCCTTGGAGCCGAGCGCGCCCGTGCCCGGGTCGATCACGACGACGCCGCGGTCGCGCAGCGTCGCGAGGTTCGCCTGCGTGGCGGCGTGCTCGTACATCGCGTTGTTCATCGCGGGCGCGACGAGCACCGGGCAGGTCGCGGCGAGCGCCGCCGAGGTGAGGAGGTTGTCGGCGAGCCCGTGGGCGAGCTTGGCGATCGTGTTCGCCGACGCCGGGGCGATCACGAGCACGTCGGCGTTGGCGACGAGCTCGAGGTGGCTCAGCGGGTCGTGCCCGGGGGGCGCCTGGTCGGGGAACGCGCCGCGTGCCGGGTCGCGCTCGAACTCCGAGACGAGGACCGGCGCGCCGGTCAGGCCGGCGAACGACACGGCCCCCACGAACTGCTGCGCGGTGGGCGTCTGCACGACGCGCACCGCGTGGCCCGCCTTCGTGGCGAGCCGGACGAGCTCCAGCGTCTTGTAGGCGGCGATGCCGCCGGTGACGCCGATCAGGACGCGCGCCATCGCCGGAGCTCCGGCCGGTGCGGCCTAGCGGTACTGGTACTTGACCTTGCCGCCCGCGACCTCCTCGAGGGCGATCGTCAGGTAGTTCTTCGAGCTCGAGTCCACCATCGGGGGCGGGAACTCGTCGAAGGTCCCCTCGCCGAGGTTGTGGTAGTACGAGTTGATCTGCCGCGCACGCTTGGCGGCGACGATCACGGACGCGTAGTTCGAGTCGACGTTCTCGAGCAGCGTGTCGATGCGAGGGTTGATCATCGACCCAGTGTAGCGGTGGGTCGGCGGGGCCGATCCGGTCGGTCAGCCGTCGAGGTGCGTGCGGACGATCGCCACGAGCTCGTCGATCGCGTCCTCGAGCCGGTCGTTCTCGACGACGTGGGCGAACTCGCCCTGGGCGGCGAGCTCCTCCTCGGCGACCTGCAGGCGCCGTTCGATCTCGGCGTCGCCGTCGGTGCCGCGGCCGACGAGCCGCGTGCGCAGGACCTCGGCCGACGGCGGCGCGATGAAGATCCGCACGGCCTCGGGCAGCGAGTCGAGCACCTGGCGGGCGCCCTGCACCTCGATCTCCAGCAGCACGGGGGCGCCGGCGTCGGTGCGCTTGCGCAGCTCCGAGCGCAGGGTCCCGTAGCGCCGCCCGGAGTACTCGGCCCACTCGACGAAGTCGCCCTCGTCGACGCGGCGGGCGAAGTCCTCGTCGGAGAGGAAGTGGTAGGCGACGCCGTGCTCCTCGCCGGGGCGGGGCGCGCGCGTCGTGGCCGAGACGCTGAGCTCGAGGCCGGGCACGCGGTCGAGCAGCTGGCGGATGAGCGTGCCCTTGCCGACCCCGCTGGGGCCCGTGATGACGAAGACACGCGACATGGGCGCGTGAGCCTAGACCGCGGGTCGGAGGGACCGCCCGGGACCGCCGGCCGGCCTAGCGCTTGAGCGACTCGACGAGCTCGTTGCGCTGGCGCTCGGAGAGGCCGCCGATGGTCTTGCTCGGGGAGATGCGGCAGGTCGTGAGGACCTTGTTCACCTTCACGCGACCGTACTTCGGGACGGCGAGGAGCATGTCGAAGACCTTCGCGGTCTCGACGTACTCGGGCGGGTCCGCGAGGAGCTGGTGGATCGACACGCGGCCGGCCTTCAGGTCCTTCTTGAGCTGCGCCCGACGGCTGCGGATGTCGTTGGCCCGCTGGAGCGCGTCCATGCGCTGGTTCAGCGAGCGCTCGGGGGCCGTGGTCTTCGAAGCGGTGTCAGGAGCAGCGGTCATCGGCGTGGGCGAGCATACATCGTCGGGTTGGCCATCGCGGGCCCGATCCCCACATTCGACTCAAGCTCGACCTCAGGTTGAGGGCTGTCGAGCGTGGTCGAGCGTTTTCACTCGATTTGCAGCGGTTTTCGCTTGCCCAAGCCTCAGGACAGGTGCGTCAGGGTGCAAACTTCCCCGCTTTTTGCGTGATTTCGGCGACCGATCCGAGACCCGCCGCGTCGAGCCTCCGCGAGAGCCCGCGATGCATCTTGCAGGGCCAGAGCGGACCCCCGTAGACGAAGCCCGTATAGGCCTGGACGAGCGTCGCACCGGCTTGTAGGCGATCCCAGGCGTCCTGCGGCGTCTCGATCCCCCCGACGGACACCAGCACGACCTCCTCCCCCACCCGGGCCCGCAGCCGCCGCAGCACCTCCAGCGACCGCGCGGCGACCGGTGCCCCGGACAGCCCGCCCGCGCCCGCGGCCTCGACCTCCGCGGCGGTCGAGCGCAGCCCGTCGCGGGTGATCGTCGTGTTCGTCGCGATGATCCCGTCGAGCCGCTCGGCCAGCGCGAGCTCGGCGACCGCGTCGACGTCCTCGTCGCTGAGGTCGGGCGCGATCTTCACGAGCAGCGGCCGCCCGTCGAGCACCGGCCGGACCGCCCGGACGAGCTCCCCGAGCTGCGCGACGGCCTGCAGGTCGCGCAGGCCCGGCGTGTTGGGCGAGGACACGTTCAGCACCACGTAGTCCGCCAGCGGCGCCAGGCGGCGCGCGGACGCCACGTAGTCGGCGACCGCGTCGGTCGCGAGCTTCGTCTTGCCGAGGTTCACGCCGACGACCGCGCCGGTCCGCCGGCGCGCCCGCAGCCGTCCCTCCGCGACCGCGGCACCGCGGTTGTTGAAGCCCATCCGGTTCACGAGCGCACGGTCGGCGGGCAGCCGCACGAGCCGCGGGCGCGGGTTGCCCGGCTGGCCCTCCGCCGTGACCGTGCCGACCTCCACCGATCCGAAGCCCAGCGCCAGCAGCCCGTCGACGAGCTCCGCGTCCTTGTCGAAGCCCGCCGCCAGGCCCACCGGCGACGGGAACGTCAGCCCGAAGGCCCGCACCTGCAGCCGCGGGTCGCGTGGCCCCAGCAGCCGCGCCAGGCCCGGGAGCCGGCCCGCCAGCCGCAGCGGGACGGTCCCGAGCCGGTGCGCGGTCTCCGCGTCGACCCGGACGAGGACGAGGCGGAAGAGCGCGCGCCAGATCACGGCCGGCCTACGCGGTCGCGCCGTCGCGGTCGTGGATCTCCTGCAGCGACAGCGGCTCGGGCTCCCCCGTGCGGGCGGCCGCGATCGCGCGCGCCGCCGCCAGGCCACCCGAGAGCGTCGTCAGGCACGGGATCCCGCGGGCGATCGCCGCGCTGCGGATCTCGTAGCCGTCGGTGCGCGCCCCCGAGCCGGTGGGGGTGTTGACGACAAGCTGCACGTCACCGCGCTCGATCCAGTCGACCACGTGCGGGGACCCCTCGCCGATCTTGTTGATCGCCTCGGCCGGGATGCCCATGCGGGCGATCGCCGCCGCCGTCCCGGTCGTCGCGATGATCTTGAAGCCCTGGTCGTGCAGCGTCTGGGCGATGGCGACCGCGGCCGGCTTGTCGGTGTCGGCGACCGTGATGAACACCGTACCCTCGCTCGGCAGCGACGCGCCCGCCGCCGCCTGCGCCTTGGCGAACGCCGCCGGGAAGTCGCGGGCGATGCCCATGACCTCGCCGGTCGAGCGCATCTCCGGACCCAGGAGCGCGTCCGAGCCGTCGAAGCGGTCGAACGGCAGGACCGCCTCCTTGACGCTGACGTGGTCGAAGACGCGGTCGTCGGCCGGCAGCTGCAGGTCGGCGAGCGACTCGCCGAGCATCAGCCGGCAGGCCATCTTCGCGAGCGGCACGCCGATCGCCTTCGACACGAACGGCACCGTCCGCGACGCGCGCGGGTTGGCCTCGATCACGTACAGGCGCCCGCCGTGCACCGCGAACTGCACGTTCAGCAGGCCGACGACACCGAGCCCGAGCGCGATCCCGCGCGCCTGCTCGCGCAGCTGCTGGAGCATCTCGCCGCCCAGCGAGTGCGGCGGCAGCACGCAGGCCGAGTCGCCGGAGTGGATCCCGGCCTCCTCGACGTGCTGCATGATCCCGCCGACCCACACGTCGGTGCCGTCGCACAGCGCGTCGACGTCGACCTCGATCGCGTTCTCGAGGAACCGGTCGAGGAAGATCTCGCCGCGCTCCACGCCCTCCGGCGGGGCGTGCCGCGCGAGGTAGTCGCGCAGGCCCTCGACCGAGTAGACGATCTCCATCGCGCGGCCGCCGAGCACGTAGCTCGGGCGCACCAGCAGCGGGAAGCCGACCTGCTCGGCCGCCTCGAGCGCCTCGGCGACGGAGTGCGCGGTCGCGTACGGCGGCGCCTCGTAGCCCAGCTCGGTGAGCAGCGCGCCGAAGCGACCGCGGTCCTCGGCGAGGTCGATCGCGTCGACGCTCGTGCCGAGGATCTGGACCCCGGCCTCCATCAGCCCGGCCGCGAGCTTCAGCGGCGTCTGGCCGCCGAACTGGACGATGACGCCCTCGGGCTGCTCGAGCTCCAGCACGCCGAGCACGTCCTCGAGCGTCAGCGGCTCGAAGTAGAGGCGGTCGGAGGTGTCGTAGTCGGTGGAGACCGTCTCCGGGTTGCAGTTGATCATCACCGCGTCCCGCCCGGAGGCCCGCACGGTCATCGCCGCGTGCACGCAGCAGTAGTCGAACTCGATGCCCTGCCCGATCCGGTTGGGGCCTGCGCCGAGGATCACGACGCTGCGGTTCGTGCCGCGGTCGACCTCGTGGCGCGGCGCGCCGTCGGCGGTCGGCCGCTCCCAGCCGGAGTAGAAGTACGGCGTGGTGGCCGGGAACTCCGCGGCGCAGGTGTCCACCGACTTGAACGTCCGCACGCCGGCGAACGCCGCGTCGGGCTCGTGCGCGAGCTGCTCGAGCTCGGCGAGGAACCACGGGTCGATCTTCGTCACCGCGTGGATCTCCGCGGTCGACGTGCCGCGGCGCAGCGCCTCCATCAGCACGTCGTAGCGCTCCGAGGACGGGCGCTCCAGCGACGCGACGAGCTCCTCGGTGGACCGCTCCGCCAGGTGCGGGATCGCGTCGAGCTCGCGCGAGCGCATCGCCTTCGCGAAGGCCTGGCCGAAGGTCCGGCCGATCGCCATCGCCTCCCCCACGCTCTTCATGTGCGTGGACAGCTCGGCGTTGGCGCCGCTGAACTTCTCGAACGCGAACCGCGGCCACTTCACGACGACGTAGTCGATCGTCGGCTCGAAGCTCGCCGGGGTCGACATCGTGATGTCGTTGTCGATCTCGTCGAGCGCGTAGCCGACGGCGAGCCGCGCCGCGATCTTCGCGATCGGGAAGCCGGTCGCCTTCGAGGCCAGCGCCGAGGACCGCGACACGCGCGGGTTCATCTCGACGATGAGGATCTCCTCGGTCTCCGGGTTGACCGCGAACTGCACGTTGGAGCCGCCGGTCTCGACGCCGACCGCCCGGATCACCTGGATCGCCTGGTCGCGCAGCTGCTGGTAGAGCGCGTCGGTCAGCGTCTGCTGCGGGGCGACGGTCACCGAGTCGCCGGTGTGGACGCCCATCGGGTCGACGTTCTCGATCGAGCAGACGATCACGACGTTGTCGCGGTTGTCGCGCATGACCTCGAGCTCGTACTCGCCCCAGCCCAGGACCGACCGGTCGATCAGCACCTGCGTGATCGGGGACGCGTCGAGGCCGCGCTCGACGATCGCGCGGAACTCCTCCGGCGTCCGGGCGATGCCGCCGCCGCGCCCGCCGAGCGTGAACGCCGGGCGGATGATCGCGGGCAGGCCGATCCGCTCCTGGAAGGTCAGGGCCTCCTCGATCGTCGTGGCGATCTCGGACTCCGGCATCTTCAGGCCGGCCTGCTCCATCGCGGCCCGGAAGAGGTCGCGGTCCTCCGCGCAGCAGATCGCGTCGTAGTTCGCGCCGATCAGCTCGACCCCGAGGCGGTCGAGCGTCCCGTCCTCGTACAGGGCCTTCGCGAGGTTCAGCGCGGTCTGGCCGCCGAGCGTCGGGAGCAGCGCGTCGGGCTTCTCCTTCTCGATGATGCGGGCGACCGGGCCCGGGAGCAGCGGCTCGACGTACGTGGCGTCGGCGAACTCCGGATCGGTCATGATCGTCGCCGGGTTGGAGTTCACGAGGACGACCTCGTAGCCCTCCTCGCGCAGGACCTTGCAGGCCTGCACGCCGGAGTAGTCGAACTCGGCCGCCTGGCCGATGACGATCGGGCCGGAGCCCAGGATCATGATGCGCTTCAGGTCGTTGCGGCGGGGCATCGGGCTACGCCTCCCGGACGGCGTCGAGGAACCGGTCGAACTGGTAGAGCGCGTCGTTGGGCCCCGGACCGGCCTCGGGGTGGTACTGGACGGTGGCGCTCTCGACGTCGAGCAGCTCGAGGCCCTCGACGGTGCGGTCGTAGAGGTTGACGTGGGTCAGGGCCGCGGCCCCGAAGTCCGTCTCCCAGCGCACCGGCTCGTCGACCTCGATCCGCACGCCGCCCGCGGGGGCGGTGACCGCGAAGCCGTGGTTCTGGGAGGTGATCTCGATGCGCTGCGTGCGGAGGTCCTTCACCGGGTGGTTGCCGCCCCGGTGACCGAACGGCAGCTTCGTCGTCTCGAGGCCGACCGCGCGGCACAGCAGCTGGTGCCCGAGGCAGATCCCCCAGACCGGCTTGCGGCCGATCAGCCCGCGGACGGTCTCGACGACGTGGTCGAGCGCCGCCGGGTCGCCGGGACCGTTGGCGAGGAAGAACGCGTCGGCGTCGGTGGCCAGCAGCTCCTCGGCGCTGACCGTGCAGGGGTGCAGCGTGACCTGCGCGCCGCGCTGGACGAGGTGGCGGACGATCGAGCCCTTGATGCCGGTGTCGATCGCGTGGACGCGCACGAGGCCCGAGGGGTGCGGCGCGCCGCCGTGCACGGTCGCCTCCGCGGGGGTCACCTCGCGGGCGAGGTCGCGGCCGGTCATCGGCGGCTCCGCGGCGATCCGCTGGCGCGCCTCGTCCTCGCTCATCGAGGCCGGGAAGACGCCGCCCGGCATCGACCCCGCCTCGCGGATGTGCCGCACGAGCGCGCGCGTGTCCACGTCGGTGATCGCCGGGACGCCGCAGTCGACGAGCCAGTCCAGCCAGCCGCGCTCGGCGGTCGGCGCGTCCTCGGTGTTCGTGGCGGCGCGCATGATCACCGCGCGCGCGTGGATGCGGTCGCTCTCCATCGCCGCCTCGCACACGCCGTAGTTGCCGATGTGCGGGTAGGTGAACGTGATGAGCTGGCCGGCGAACGACGGGTCGGTCACCGACTCCTGGTAGCCGGACATGCCGGTGGTGAAGACGACCTCACCCACGGCGTGGGTGTCGGCGCCGCAGGCGATCCCGTCGAAGCGGGTGCCGTCGGCGAGCAGGACGTAGGCGGTGGCGGTAGCGGTCACGAGCTGGTGGTCTCCGGGGTCCGGTGGACGACCGCGCCGGCGGCGACGGTCAGCAGGACGCGACCGTGCAGGCGGCGTCCGGCGAAGCAGTTGTTGGCCGAGCGGGAGTGGTAGCCGTGCTCTCCCACGGTCCACTCCTGCGCGAGGTCGAGCAGCGTGAGGTTGGCGGGGGCGCCGACCTCCACGCGCGGGGTGAGCAGGTCCAGCAGCGCGAGGCCGCTGGTGAGCTTCTCGACGACGAGCGCGAGCGGCAGCACCCCGGGCAGCACGAGGTCGGTGTAGACCGAGGCGAACGCGGTCTCCAGGCCGGTCGTGCCCATCGGCGCCTGCTCGAACGGGACCTCCTTCTCGTCCCGGGCGTGCGGCGCGTGGTCGGTGGCGATGCAGTCCACCGTGCCGTCGAGCAGTCCGGCGATCAGCGCCTGGCGGTCCTCCTCGGTCCCCAGCGGCGGGTTCATCTTCTTGGCGGTGTCCAGCGACTCGCGGATGCTCTCGTCGGTGAGGCAGAGGTGGTGCGGCGACGCCTCGCAGGTGACCTGCACGCCGCGGGCCTTCGCGTCGCGGATCGCGCGGACCGAGTCGATCGAGCTGAGGTGCTGCATGTGCACGCGCGCGCCCTCGTAGCCGGCGATCGCGCAGTCGCGCGCGACCATCGTCGACTCCGAGATCGACGGGATGCCGCCGACGCCGAGCAACGCGCTGACCGCGCCCTCGCGCATCGAGCCGCCCGCGCTCAGGGTCGGGTCCTCCTCGTGCAGCGCGATCACGCCACCGCAGAGCTTCTGGTACCGCAGCGCCTTGCGGAGCATCCCGGCGCTGACGACCGGCCGGCCGTCGTCGGTGAACCCGACCGCGCCCTCCTCGCGCAGCTCGGCCATGTCGGTGAGCTCGTGGCCCTCCATGTTCCGCGTGATCGCGGGCATCACGCCGACCGGGATCCGCGCGTGCCGCGCCGCCTCCTCGCGCAGCGACCGCAGCAGCGGGGCGCTGTCGAGGACCGGCGTGGTGTTCGGCATGCAGACGAGCGCGCAGTAGCCGCCCGCGGCACCGGAGCGGGTGCCGGTGTCGAGGTCCTCCTTGTGCTCCTGCCCGGGGGTGCGCAGGTGCACGTGCGGGTCGACGAACGCCGGGAACAGGTGGCGGCCGGTCCCGTCGATCTCCTCGGCGCCGTCGGGGACGACCGCCAGGCCGGGCTGGGCGATCTCCGCGATCACCCCGTCGCGCACGAGGACGTCCATCGGTGCGTCGATGCCGGTGCGCGGATCGAGGACGTGCGCGCCGCGGACGACGAGCGTGGCGGCCGGGCCGGCGCGGTGGACGAGTGGCTGGGCGGTGCTCACGAGGCGACTCCCTGCTGGGTGGACGGCACGGGCGCGACCTCCGGTGGCTGCGGCGCGCGCGAGCCCGCGAGCACCTCGTAGAGGACCGCCATCCGCACGACGACCCCGGCCTCCACCTGCATGGTGATCACGGCCTGCGGGGAGTCGACGACCTCGCCGCTGAGCTCGACGCCGCGGTTGACCGGGCCGGGGTGCATGACGATCTGCTGCGGGTCCAGGCGCCGCGCGTTGATCTGGTACTGGGCGGCGTACTCGCGCAGCGACGGCACGTAGCTGTCGTGCATCCGCTCGTTCTGCATCCGCAGCGCGTAGATGACGTCCGCCTCCTCGATCCCCGCGAGCGTGTAGGAGACCGCGCACGGGAGCGCGTCCTCGATGTCGCGCGGCAGCAGCGTCGGTGGCCCGCAGACGGTGACCTGCGCGCCCATCTTCGCGAACGCGAGGATGTTCGAGCGGGCGACGCGGCTGTGCAGGACGTCCCCGACGATCCAGATGCGGCGCCCGTCGAGGCTGCCGAGCCGGCGGCGCAGCGTGTAGACGTCCAGCAGCGCCTGGGTCGGGTGCTCGCGCTTGCCGTCGCCGGCGTTGACGATCGACGCGTCGGTCCAGCCGCTGACGAGGTCGGCGCTGCCCGCCCACGGGGTGCGGATCACGATCGCGTCCGGCTTGTGCGAGGAGAGCGTCAGCACCGTGTCCTTCAGCGACTCGCCCTTCTCGACGCTCGAGCCGCTCGCCGCGAAGTTCACGACGTCGGCGGAGAGGCGCTTGGCGGCGAGCTCGAACGAGCTGCGCGTCCGCGTCGACGCCTCGTAGAAGAGGTTCAGGACGGTCCGGCCGCGCAGCGCCGGGACCTTCTTGATCTCGCGGTCGCCGACCTCGGCGAACGAGGCGGCGCGGTCGCAGATGCGCTCGATCGCGGCCCGGTCGAGGTCGTGGATCGACAGGAGGTGCTTCATGAGGGGTCCTCCGTGGTGATCGTGACGCCGTCGTGGCCGTCGAGCTCCTCGACGGCGACGTTCACGCGCTCGCTGCGCGCGGTCGGCAGGTTCTTCCCGACGTAGTCGGGGCGGATCGGCAGCTCGCGGTGGCCGCGGTCGGCGAGGACCGCGAGCTGCACGCGCGCGGGGCGCCCGTAGTCGAACAGCGCCTCGATCGCGGCGCGGACCGTGCGCCCGGTGAAGAGGACGTCGTCGACGATGACGACGCTGCGGCCCTCCATCGGGAAGTCGATCTTCGACGCGAGGATGACGGGGCCGCCGTCGCGCGTGGCGACGTCGTCGCGGTAGAAGCTGATGTCGAGCTCGCCGAGCGGGACGTCGGCGTCGAGCAGGTCGGCGAGCAGGCGCTGCAGCCGGGCGGCGAGGACGGCGCCCCGACGGTGGATCCCGACGATCGCGAGCCGGTCGGGCTCGCCGTGCTTCTCGACGATCTCGTGGGCGATCCGCACGAGCGTGCGGCGCATGGCGTCGCCGTCGAGGACGACCTTCTGCGGGTGCGGCATGGGCTCCTTCCTGGCCTCACGGGACCGGGTTAAAGGACACCCCGGACCCTACCAGCGGTCCAGGCGGACCGCCCGCCGGCGCAGGCGCCGCGGCCGCACCGTGCGGGCTTCAGCGACGTTCGATCGCGACCTGGACGGTCGAGCCCTGCTCGAGCTGGCCGCCCGGCTGCGGCGACTGCTCGACGACCTGCCAGTTGGACTCCTCGATGACCCCGAACAGCCCGCCGCCCTCGACGTCGGTGTCGAACCCGGAGCGCTCGAGCCGCTGGCGGGCGACGTCCAGCGGCTGGCCGACGACGTCGGGGACCGCGGTCGTGACGATCACCGTGCCGCCGTTGGTCACCGGCCCGGGCACCGTCCGCGTGACGGTCGTCGTGCGCGCGACCGTGACCGTCTCGGTCGACCGGCCCTTCGCCCCGCCCAGCGCGGCGACGAGCAGGATCCCGACGAGGAACCCCGCCGCGCCGGTGAGCACGAGCCCGAGCGTCGAGAAGCGCCGCTCCGGGGGCGGCTGCACGCGGGTCGGCTCGGTCATGCGGCGGTCTCCTGGGGCGTGGCGGGCTCGGGGCGCGCCGGGCGGACGAGCTCGGGCGGCCCCTTCTCGGGGAACGGGACGACGACGTGGTCGTGGTCGCGCGGCAGCTCGGTGCGCGCGAACACCGCGCGCGCCTCCTCGCGCAGCGCGCGCGGGTGGTAGCGCTGCGAGACGTGCGTGAGCGCGAGCAGGCCGACGTCCGCCTCGGCCGCCAGCTCGGCGGCCTGCCGGGCGGTGGTGTGACCGGTCTCGCCCGCGCGCGCGAGGTCCTCGTGCAGGAACGTCGACTCGTGCACGAGCAGGTCGGCCCCGGCGGCGTGCGCCCGGACCGCGTCGCACGGCCGCGTGTCGCCGCTGAGCACGATCCGCCGGCCGCGACGGTCCTCGCCGATCACCTGGTCGGGCGTCACGCCGTCCACGGTCTCCCCCGCCTGCAGCCGCCCGAAGTCGGGCCCGGGCCGCACGCCCAGGGCGACCGCGCGCTCGGCGTCGAACCGGCCGGGGCGGTCCTCCTCGACGATCGCGTAGCCGAACGCGCGCCCGCGGTGCTTGACGTTGAACGCCTCGATCTCGTAGCCGTCCCACTCCAGGACGTCGCCCGCCTCGAGGTCGGTGATCGTCAGCGGGTAGCCGAGGCGCCCGTAGGTGGGACGCACGGACTGCAGCAGCGCGGCGGTCCCGGGCGGGCCGTAGAGGAGCAGCTCGCGGTCGCGGTCGCGCAGGTCGAACGACTTGAACAGACCGGGCAGGCCCAGCCAGTGGTCGATGTGGTGGTGGGTGAGGAAGATCGCGTCGAGCTCGACGAGCCCGACCGAGCGGATCAGCTGGCGCTGGGTGCCCTCGCCGCAGTCGAACAGGATGCGGTCACCGCCGGCGCGCAGCAGCGTCGCGGGCAGCCCGCGCCGCGCGGTCGGGACGGAGCCGGCCGTGCCGGCGAAGTGCAGGGAGAGGTCCACCGCCAGCGAGCGTAGCGACGCCGCGGCGGCGGTGGACCCGCCCGGGGTGCGTCGCCTACAGGCCGCGCTCCTGCTGGGCCTTGAGGAGGTCGCGGATCTCCGTGAGCAGGACGGTCTCGTCGGTGGGGGCCGGCGAGTCGCTGTCGGCCTTCTTGCCGCGCTCGGCGAGCGTCTTCATCGGCAGGACGATGACGAAGTAGATGACGGCGGCGACGATCACGAAGTTGATCAGCGCCGTGATCGTGGTGCCGATGATGATCTTGCCGTCACCGATCTCGATCCCCGCGGTGTCGAAGTTCGGGGTGCCGCCGATGACGCCGATCAGGCCACCGATGAAGTCGTCGGCGAACGCCTTGACGACGGCGCCGAACGCGGCCCCGATGATGACCGCGACGGCGAGGTCGATGACGTTGCCGCGCATCAGGAACTCCTTGAAACCCTTGACCATGGTGCACCTCCGGTGTGCTGTGGGGAACGGTCTGTGGTTGGGGTGGCGCGACCCTATCCACCGTCCCGGTGGACCGTGTGGCGGAATCGTGGCCGCGCCGTGGCGGTGCGGGCGCGCCGCTCGCGGGCTGCTCGCCGACGGGTGACAGGTACCCTGCCCCGCGTGCCGTCCCCTTCCCCCGACGTCCGCGAGCGCGTCCTCGCCCATCCGGCCTGGTACCACACGCTCGAGCTCGCGCCCGACCTCGTCACGCCCGGCTTCTGCGACCTGCGCCCGTTCGCGCCCGAGGCGCTGCCCGCCTCGACGGCGGGCCTGCGCTGCCTGGACGTCGGCACCTTCGACGGCTTCTGGGCGTTCGAGCTCGAGCGGCGGGGGGCCGCGTCGGTGCACACGCTCGACCTGCCGGACGGCACGCAGGCGGACTGGCCGCCGAACACGCGGGCGCTGAACCTCGCCGACACGGAGGCGTCCGGCCTGCAGTGGGGCACCGGCTTCCTGCTCGCGCACGAGGCGCTCGGCTCGTCGGTGCAGCGCGTGCTCGGCACGGTCTACGAGCTCGAGCAGGCGTGGACCGACGGCCCGGTGGACCTCGTGCTGTGCGGGACGATCCTGCAGCACCTGCGCGACCCCGTCGGCGCGCTGGAGCGGATGGTCGACGTGCTCGCCCCCGGCGGCGAGCTGCTGATGATCGAGGCGTACTCGGTGCCGCTCACGCGTCGCCATCCCCGTCGCGCGGTCGCCGAGTACCGGCCGATCGTGCCCGGCTCGCGCTACACGTGGTGGCTGGGCAACCTCGCGACGCTGCGCGGCTACGCGGCGACCGTCGGCCTCGAGCCGATCGGCGACGGCAGGCCCGTCACCCACCGGCCGCTGCGCGGCGCCGGCAAGGGCGACCACGTCGCCCGCCTGCGGTTCCGCAAGCCCGCCGCCTAGCCCGCCGGTCCGGCCTCTTCCCGGAACGGCGAAACCCCGCACCGAGGCGGGGTTTCGACGAGGCGCGCCCGGTAGGATTCGAACCTACGACCTCTCGCTCCGGAGGCGAGCGCTCTATCCACTGAGCTACGGGCGCCGGGGCGGCGACGATAGCGGATTTGCGCGCGCGGCGATGCGAACACGTGTTCTGTCCGCTGCGCGACGGACACTTCGCCTCATCGACCCCCGTGACGTTCGACCCGAGACCCCGGTGGCATGCCGTGCCGCTGCACGGGCCGCCTGATGGACACTCGCACCGCCGGTGACGTCGCGGAGGCCGCGGTCCTGCACGCGCTCACGGCGGCCGGGCTGGTCGTGCTCACGCCGTTCGGCCGGTTCGGCCCGTACGACCTCGTGGTCGAGACGGCGCCCGGCACCTTCGTCCGCGTCCAGGTGAAGTCCGGGCGGATCCGCAACGGCTGCGTCGAGTTCAACTGCTGCGGGACGGACCACGGCCGGGGCGTCGGGTCCTACGCAGGCCGGGCGGACGTGTTCGCCGTGCACGTGCACGCGACCGGCGAGCAGTTCGTCGTGCCGGTGGCGCAGGCGCGGGCCACCAGGATGTACCTGCGCCTCACGCACCCGGCCAACAACCAGGTCCGCGGCGTCCGCTTCGCGCGCGACCACCGACTCCAGGACTGGGTCCTGCGTCAGTGCGAGCAGGGCCGGGTCGACGCGTGACCGACGGCGGCAGGGGTCGGGTGGGCCCCGGGGACGGGCACGAGCCCGTCATGTCGCGACGAGCCGCAGCTCCTCCCCGTTCACCACGACGACGTCCCCCGGGACCAGCTGGCGGCCCCGGCGGCTCTCGGGCTCCCCGTTGACGGTGATCTCCGCCTCGTCGAGGAACCAGCGGACCTCCCCGCCGCTGTCGACGAGATCGGCGAGCTTCAGCAGCTGGCCGAGCCGGATCATGCCGTCACGCAGGGGGATCTCGCGCATGCCCGCAGCATGGCACGCCGGCGCGCGCAGACCCCTTGACGAGAGTGCGAACATACGTTCGCTCCATGACGTCCAACGGTTCCGCCTACGCCCGCTTCCGCCGCGCCCTGCAGAGCGGCAACCTCACGCTCGTGCGCACCGCGGCGGCCGAGCTGCCGAACGTCTCGCTGGACGACGCGCTGCACGTCTGCGTGCTGCTGCGCGACCGCGAGCCCGAGCGCTACGAGCGCGCCGCGGTCCGCTGGATCGCCCGCTTCTGCGTCGAGCGGCGGGACGTCTCGATCGAGGACGTCGACCAGGCGTCGCAGGCGTTCGCGCTCATGCGCGAGGACCCCGAGCGTGCGCTGCTCGCCCTGCAGGCGCTGTGCGCCGGGGTCTGAGGCTAGCCCAGCCCGGCGTACCAGCCGCCGAACGCCAGGGTGACGAGCGCGAGCAGGGGCATCCCGACGATGTCGTAGGCGGGAGCGAGGCCGCGCCGCTCCAGGACCCACGCGTAGGCCCCGGTGCAGAGCGCCATCGATACGACGCTCATCGGGGCGAACGCGCAGAGGGCGACCGCGGCCTGCGCGGTCGACGGGAGCGCGGCCAGGAGCAGCAGGGCGATCGCGCCCGTGCCGCCGAGCCCGTGCACGACGCCGATGGCCGCGGAGCGCGCCGCCGTCCGCGTGGGTGGCGGCACGTCGTGGGCACCGCTGCCCAGCGTGCCCGCAGGCCGTCGGCGGCGGCGTGACCAGCGAACGAGGACTCTGGCCGCGAGCAGCATGATCACGACGCCGACGGTCTTCTCCGCCGCGACCTCGACGCTGCCGGGCATCCCGCGTTCGAGCAGGATCAGCGGCAGGCCGAGTGCCACGAGCACGGTCGCATGTCCCGTCCCCCACCAGGCACCCAGGCGGATCGCCTCCCGGCTCCCCGCCTCCTGCCCGGAGAGCAGGGCGGTCACCGCGAAAAGATGGTCCGGGTCGGTGGCGTGCCGCAGCCCGAGCAGGAGCGCCAGCAGGACGACCACGACGAGCCCAGCGCCGTCGAGGCCGCCCGACAGCCAGGCGTCGAGCTCCTCGAGCGGTCCGTACAGCCCGTGGAAGCTCACGGCACCGGCAGCTCCTGGTCGAGGGTCAGGACGTCGGCCCACACGTCGCCGAGCTCCGCGACACGGGCGAGCACCTCGTCGGGGCCGAGCAGGAACGCGTCGGGGTCACCGGCGTCGAGCAGGTCCTGCAGCTCGTCCCAGGTGAGCGGCGCACTGATCGTGGGACGGTCGTGCGCGGCACGCACCGAGTAGACCGACACGGTCGTCTTGCCGTGCTCGTTCTGCAGCCAGTCGACGAGCACCCTGCCGCGCCGCTCGGCCTTCACCTGCCGCGAGACGACGAGCCCCGGCTCCTCGCGGGCCAGCAGCTCGGCCACCGTGCGGGCGAACGCCTTCGTGTGCGCGTACGGCACGGCGCCCGCGTTCAGGGGCACGTAGACCTGCAGGCCCTTCGATCCGGAGGACTTCACGAACGCGTCGAGGCCGAGCCCGGCGAACATGCCGCGCAGCAGGAACGCCACGCGCGCGCACTCGACCGCCGTGGCGGGCGCGCCCGGATCGAGGTCGAAGGCGAGGATCTCCGCCGTCCCGTCCTCGGCGGACAGGCGGTGCAGCGGGGTGTGCAGCTCGATCGCCGCGAGATTGCCGAGCCACGCGAGCGTCGCCGGCTCCTGGACGAGCAGCTGCGTCGCGGCGACGCCGTCGAGCGTCACGTCGGCCACGGCGACCCAGTCCGGACGGTGACCCGGGGCGCGCTTCTCGAAGAACGTCGGGCCGGTCACGCCGTCGGGCCAGCGGCGCATCGTCAGCGGCCGGTCGGCGAGGTGCGGGACGAGCACCGGCGCGATCTGGGCGTAGTAGCCGATCAGCTCGCCCTTCGTGGTGCCGTCGGGCCACAGCGGCTTGTCGAGGTTCGTGACGCGCAGCTCGCGGCCCGCCGCGGTGACGCGCGTGCCCTTGCCGGCCCCGGGGGCCGCCGGCCCCGCCCCGTCCCCCTCGGGCGCGACGAGCCGCACGAACACGGGATGGCGCAGCACCCCGTCCGGCGTCCAGCCGGTGAAGCGGACCTCGCAGCGCAGGCCCGGGCCGGTGAAGCGCGCGCCGCGCGGCGCGACGGTCCCGCCGCTGGAGGGCGCCAGCGGATCGGCGTCGACCTCGCGCTGTGCGAGCGCGCCCGTCAGCTCGTCGAGGGTCCGCTCGTCGAGGCCGCTGCCGACCCGTCCGACGTAGCGCAGCGGGCCCCCGTCGGGATCGGGCAGGCCGAGGAGCAGGGCGCCGGGGTGGCCGCGACGCCCGCCCTCCCCGGCCGTCCAGCCGGCGATCTCGAACGTCATCTCGCCCGTGAGCTTCACCTTCGTGAACGCGTCGGAGCGGACACCGGGCAGGTACGGGGCCCGGCGGCGCTTGGCCATCACGCCCTCCAGGCCCAGGGCGCGGACCGCCTCCAGCAGCGCCTCGCCGTCCGCCTCCGCCTCCGGCACGGTCACGACGCCCCCGCTGCGCCGCTCGAGCTCCAGCGCCGCGAGCCGCGCGCGCCGCTCCTCGTAGGGCAGCGCGCAGCGGTCGTGGCCGTCGAGCCACAGGAGGTCGAAGACGACGTAGCGGACCGGCTGCTCGCGCACGAGCCGCCGCACCCGTCCCTCGTCGGTGACGTTCAGGCGGCGCTGGAGCGCCGCGAAGCTCGGACGTCCCTCCTCGTCGAAGGCGACGACCTCGCCGTCCAGCACGGCCCGGTGCTCCCCCAACGCCCGCTGCAGCGCCCCGAGCTCCGGGAACCGGCCGGTCACGTCGTTGCCGTTGCGGCTGCGCAGCCGCAGCTGCCCCGGTCGGCTGTGGGCGAGCACGCGCGCGCCGTCCCACTTGATCTCGAACTGCCAGTCGTCCCCGCGCGGCAGCGTGCCGGGACGGGCGAGCATCGGCGCCACGCGGTCCGGGAGCGGCTGGGCGTCGGGGCCCTCCGGGGCGCCCATCCGATGGACCATCCACTGCGCCCCGTCGCGCTCCGGGTCGAGCGTGCGGTCGCGGTCGATGACGAACAGCGCGAACTGCGCGTCGTGGCGCTCGCCGTGCAGGTGGATCTCGATCTTGCCGGGGTCCCACTTCAGGACCTCGTAGGTCCCGCGGTCGCTGATCGTCATCGTGCCCGCGCCGTAGCTGCCGCGCGGGATCTCGCCCTGGAAGTCCAGGTACGCCAGCGGGTGGTCCTCGGTGCGGATGGCCAGGTGGTTGGTGCCGAGGTCGGGCGGCAGGCCATTGGGGACGGCGAAGGAGACGAGCACGCCGTCGCGCTCGAGCCGCAGGTCCCAGTGCAGGCGCGTGGCGTGGTGCTCCTGCAGGACGAAGCGCCGACCCTCCTCCCCGTCCGGCGGGCCCTCCTCCTCCCCGAGACCGGGCTCGGGCGTCCCGGCCGCGTCGCGCTTGGCGCGGTAGCCGCCCAGCCGGTCCGCGGGCGGCGTGCTCACGTCGCCGCGTGCGCCCCGTCGGCGAGGGACTTCAGGACCCGGGCGGGGATGCCGCCGAGGATCGACTGCGGCGGATAGGTGCCGCCGTTGACGACGGCGCCCGCGGCGACGACGGAGTTCTCGCCGATGACGCTGCCGCGCAGCACGACGCCGTTGGTCGACACGAACGAGTTGGCGCCGACGAGCACCGGAGTGCTGCGCACGGGCTGGTCCATGAAGAACGTGTCGCTGCCGTCGAACCCGTGGTCGGAGTCGATCACCGTGACGCGCTCGGCGAGCCCGACCTTCGCGCCGAGCTCCAGGCGCTCCTCGCAGTGCAGCGTGACGTTGCGCCCGCAGATCGCGCGCTCGCCGAGGACGAGCTCGCCGGCGGACTTCAGCTCGCAGCGGTCGCGGATCTGCGCGGCGACGCCGAGGCGGATCGCACCGCCCCACGGCTGCAGCCGCACGCCGTTCTGGAACACGACCCGGTCCCCGAGGTCGATCGTGCCGTCCTTGCCGTGCGCGAGGTCGATCACGAGCCCGGACCCGAGCTTCACCTCGCGGCCGATCCGCAGCGTCAGCGTGCCCGGATAGCCGTCGATCTCGACCGTCGGCAGGCCGAGCAGCCGCGGGACCTCGTCGACCTCGAGGACCAGGCGCCCGCCGAGACGACGCAGACGCGCCGCGGTCACCACCGCCCAGAGGCGGAAGCGCGCGGCGCGCGAGAGCTGCAGGAGGCGTCCGACCATGCGGGTCGGGACGCTACCGGGAGTCGGGGGTCAGCAGCCGCCCGCGACCGCGGGCAGGACCTGCACCTCGGCGCCGTCGGCGACCTTCGTGTCGAGGCCGTCGCCGAAGCGGATGTCGTCGCCGCCGACGTAGACGTTCACGAACCGGCGCAGCGACCCGTCCTCGTCGGCGAGGCGGTCCTTCAGCTCCGGGTGCACCTCGTACACGGCGGCGAGCACCTCGCCGACGGTGGCCCCGTCGACCTCGACGCTGGAGGCGCCGCCGGCGGCGGCACGCAGCTGGGTGGGCAGCTTGACCTTGATGCTCATCTACTTCGCGGCTCCAATCGCGAACGCGTCCTCGAACGCGTCGAACGTGGGATCGATGGTGTGGGTCTCGAACGTGTCGCGGACGGCGTCGAGGGTCTTCAGGCCGTCGCCGGTGATGACGATGACGACGCGCTCGTCGCTGCCGATCTCGCCCTGCTCGGCGAGCTTCTGCAGCACGGCGGTGGTGACGCCGCCGGCGGTCTCGGTGAAGATGCCGGTCGTCTCGGCCAGCAGCCGGATGCCCGCGCGGATCTCGTCGTCGGTGACGGCGGTGACGCCCCCGTCGCTGCGACGGGCGAGCTCGACCGCGTACGGGCCGTCGGCCGGGTTGCCGATCGCCAGCGACTTGGCGATCGTGTCCGGCTTGACCGGGCGGCAGACGTCGTGGCCGGCCTCGTAGGCCTGGGCGACGGGCGAGCAGCCGGTGGCCTGGGCGCCGTTCATCTTCGGCAGCGAGCCGGTGATGAGGCCGAGCTCCAGCCACTCCTCGAAGCCCTTGGCGATCTTCGTGAAGAGCGAGCCGGACGCGATCGGCGACACGATGCGGTCCGGGGTCTCCCAGCCGAGCTGCTCGGCGATCTCGTAGGCGATCGTCTTAGAGCCCTCGGCGTAGTAGGGGCGCATGTTGACGTTCACGAACGCCCAGCCCTCACGCTCGCCGCTGACCTCGGTGCAGAGGCGGTTGACGTCGTCGTAGTTGCCGTGGATGGCGACGACGTTCGTGCCGTACACGCCCGTGGCGAGGATCTTCTGCTCCTCGAGGTTCGCGGGGATGAAGACGTAGGACTCCATCCCGAGCGCGGCGGCCTGGGCGGCGACGGCGTTGGCGAGGTTGCCGGTCGAGGCGCAGGCGAGCACCTCGAAGCCGAGCTCGCGGGCCCGGGCGGTCGCGACCGACACCACGCGGTCCTTGAACGAGTGCGTGGGGTTCGCGGTGTCGTTCTTGACCCAGACCTCCTTGATCCCGAGCCGCTCGGCGAGCAGGTCCGCCTTGATCAGCGGCGTGCAGCCGGCCGGCAGGCCGACCTGCGGCGGGCCGCCGGCGAGCGGCAGGAAGTCCGCGTAGCGCCAGACGCTCTGCGGGCCCGCCTGGATGCGGCGGCGGGCCTCCGCCACGTCGGTGACGGGCTTGTGGGCGTAGGAGACCTCCAGCGGGCCGAAGCACCGCTCGCAGACGTAGTGGGCCTCCAGCGGGTACTCGGTCTTGCACTCCCGGCACTTCAGCGCTTCTGCAGCCATCAAAAAACCTCCGTCGGGTGGCGGAGGTTCCGGGAGGCGGTGCCTTGGAGCTCCGGCCACATCTGTCAGGAATTGGCACCTTTCGCGAGCGCTGGACGAGCCGCTCTCGTGGTTGCCGGGGTTTCATCGGGCCAGTCCCTCCACCCCTCTGGATGTGTCCAGCTATGTGCCGCGGAGTCTACACACCGTCGCGGGCGGGACCAAGCCCGTCCGGATCAGCGTCGCCACGTGCGATCGAACGTGCCGTCGAACGCTCCGACGTCGTCGTTCCCGTCGTTGTTGTGCTGGCGACCGAGCAGTCGACCGTCCGCGCCGCGGGCGATCACGCCGTTGCTCGCCGCCCGGACCCGACCGGCAGGGAGCAGCACCGCGAACACCGTCCGCCGGCTGCCCGGCCGCGAGCGCCCCAGGCGCACGACGGCGCGCCGTCCGCCGCGCAGCGGCAGCTCGACGGCACGGGCGGCCGGGATCGCGGCCCCGTACACGACGTCGTGGGCGCCGTCGCGCTCCGCACGGACCTCCACCGCCCAGCCGGCCACGAACCGGGTGCTCCTCCCGGACCGGGGACCGCGGACGCTCAGCGTCGGGCAGCGCGCCGACGGGCAGTCGGCCGGACCGACGGGCTGCCGCACCTCGGCGACGACGATCGGCCCGTCTTCGGCGCGCAGCACCCGTACGAGGCGTGCCCGTGCACCGTCACCGTTCGCGCGCTCGATCTCGGCGAGCCGGCCGGCGACGGGGTCCGGCGTGGCGGACCCGCAGCCCCCGAGGGCGACGACGGCGAGCGCAGGGAGGAGACGGCCGATCCGTGGCATGCCTGCTGCAACGCGCGTCGTGCCGCGAACTGGCGGCCCGCTTCACCGCTCGTTCACGTCCGGGGGTTCAGGCCAGGACGGGACGGCGGTAGGATGGAGGGCGGTGCCCCCGATGACCGACGAGCCCCGAAGTCCCGATGCCCAGCCTGCCCAAGCCCCGCCTGCGGCGGCCGGCTCGCGGTCGCGGCTCGGCCGTCGCGCACGCTCCGGAGCCTGAGACCCCGAACGTCGAGGTCGTCGAGCACGACGGCCTGCGCTGGGTGAACATCGTCCAGCCGCGCCAGGTCGACCGGGCGTGGCTGGAGGAGCACTTCGCCTTCCACCCGCTCGACTACGAGGACGTCTTCTCGCGCAACCAGCGCCCGAAGGTCGACGAGTACGAGGACTACCTGTTCGTCGTCCTGCACTTCCCCGCCTTCGACAAGCAGGTTGGCCGGCTGAACGCCGCCGAGGTCGACGTGTTCGTCGGCCCCGATTTCGTGATCACGCTGCCCAACCAGCCGATCCAGCCGCTGGAGTACCTCTTCACCCAGGCCCAGCAGCGCGACGACGTCCGCGCGTCGCTGTTCGGCAAGGGCGCCGGCTACCTGCTCTACAAGATCGTCGACGACTGCGTCGACGCGTCGTTCCCGATGCTGCGCAAGATCGGCAACAAGCTCGAGCGGCTCGAGGAGGACATCTTCGAGGGCCGCTCCGGGGAGATCGTGCGCGACCTCTCCAACGCCAAGCAGGAGATCATCAACTTCCGCAAGATCGTGCGGCCGCAGCGCTCCGCGCTCGCCGACCTCGAGCGCACGAAGCGGTACATCCCCGACGACCTCGACATCTACTTCGACGACATCAACGACGCGTCGGAGCGGATCTGGGACATGCTCGAGAACTTCAAGGAGGTCGTCGAGGGCCTCGAGAGCACGAACGAGTCGGTGCTCTCGCACCAGCTCAACGACGTCCTGCGCGTGCTCACCGCGTTCAGCGCCGTGATGCTGCCGCTGACGTTCGTGGCGAGCATCTTCGGGATGAACGTGCACGTCCCCGGCCAGGACTCGATCACCGCGTTCTGGATCGTGATCGCGTTCATGGTCGGGCTGCTCGGCGGGATGTTCTACCTGTTCCGCCGCCGCGGCTGGCTGTGACCGTCCGGCCGCTCAGGCGGCCTTGACGGCGCGCTCGAGCAGGTACTGCGTGCCCTGCCCGCTGCGGTGCTCGCTGCGCAGCCCGGCGTCCGCCAGCGCCTCGTCCAGCTGCTCGAGCGTCACGGCGGACCCGAGCCAGGCCGGATCGTCGGTGCCCTTCGGCACGCGGCCGAGCAGCCGGTCGCGCAGCCGCGGACGCGGCACGTCCGCCCGGTCGGACCGGTGCACCGACGGGTCGTTGCTCAGCTGGATGCACAGCCAGCCGCCCGGGCGCAGCACCCGACCGAGCTCGCGCACGTAGCCGAGCGTGATCCGCGGGTCGGGGATGTGCTGGAAGACGACGAACGAGATCGCCACGTCGACGCTTCCGTCCGGCAGCGGCAGCGACACGCCGTCCCCCTGGTGCAGCTGCACGTTGGCGTGGGAGCCCAGCAGCCGGCGGGCGCGGTCGAGCATCTCCGCGCTGACGTCGACGCCGTGGACCTGCACCGAGCGCTGCGCCAGGACGCGCGTGAACCGGCCGACGCCGCAGCCGACGTCCAGGGTCGTGGCGCCCGGGTCGATCGCCGGGGCGCCCGCGCGCGTGAAGAGCTCGTCCAGCAGCCGCTCGCCCTCCGCCCAGAACCAGGTCTCGTCGCCCTCGGCGCGCGCCGGGTCGTAGCGCAGGCGGTCGTCGACGAAGAACAGCGCGTCCTCGCGGGCGCGCTCGTCCCAGAACTCGGCCATGTGGCGGGGGTCGGACATCACGGCCACCGTACCGAGCGCCGCGCCGCCGGGTACCGTCCCCCGCGCGATGAGCCCTCGGACCGTCAGCGTCGTCGTGCCCGCGCGCAACGCCGCCGCGACGCTCTTCGCTCTGCTCGACGCGCTCGCCGCGGTCCGCGCACCCGAGGGCTGGACGGTCGAGCACGTGCTCGTGGACGACCGCTCCACCGACGCCACCGCGGCGCTCGCGGCCGCGCACCCGCTCCCGGTCACGGTGCTCGCGAGCACCGGGGTCGGGCCTGCCGCCGCCCGCAACCGGGGCGCCGCGCACGCCCGCGGCGAGGTCCTCGCGTTCACCGACGCCGACTGCGCCCCCACCCCCGACTGGCTCGCGGCCGGCCTGCGCGCCCTCCACGACGGCGCCGAGCTCGTGCAGGGCGCGGTCGGCCCGCCGCCCGACGTGCCGGTCGGCCCCTTCGACCGCACCGTGCGCGTCGGGCAGCCGACCCAGCTGTACGAGACCGCGAACCTGCTCGTGACCCGGGCGCGGTTCGACGCGCTCGGCGGCTTCGAGAGCTGGCTGGGCACCGCCACCGCCAAGGAGCTCGGGGAGGACGCGTGGTTCGGCTGGCGCGCGGTCCGGGCGGGCGCGCGCGTCGCCTTCGCCCCCGACGCGCTCGTGCACCACGCCGTGCTGCCGGGCACGGCCCGCTCGTTCGTGCTCGAGCGGGCGCGGCTGCGGTTCTTCCCCGCGCTCGTCGCCCGCATCCCCGAGCTGCGTGACGGCTTCTGCTTCCGGCGGCTGTTCCTCACCCGGCGCAGTGCCGCGTTCGACCTCGCGGCGGTCGCGACCGTCGCCGCCGTCGTGCGGCGGCGCCCGTGGCCGCTGCTGGCGGCCGTCCCGTACGTGCGGATCCTCTGGCCGCACGTGCGGCCCTGGGGCGTCCGGCGCGGGCCGGCGGTCGCCGCCGCGAACGTCGCAGCGGACGCCGTCGGCGCGGCGAGCCTCGCCGCCGGGTCCGTGCGGGCCCGCACCCCGCTGCTCTAGCCCGTAACGCGGGCGCGCGACGGGAGTAGGTCGAGTCGTGGCCGCCCCGCTCCAGCTCCAGTCGCTCGAACGTCTCGGTGATGCGTTCGCCAGCGATCGCCCGGTGCAGCGCAAGCGCATGCTGGTGATCGTCAACCCGTACGCGACGACGGTCAGCGACCGCCTGCGCAACCTCGTCGTCTACGCGCTGCAGGGCCGCTACGACGTCGACGCGATCGACACGCAGAAGCGCGACCACGCCACCGAGCTGTGCCGCGAGGCGGCCGCCGAGGGCTACGACGTCGTCGTCGCGTTCGGCGGGGATGGCACGCTCAACGAGGCCGCCAACGGCCTCGCCGGCTCCTCCACCCCGCTGACCACGCTCCCGGGCGGGGCGACCAACGTCTACTGCAAGATGCTCGGCATCCCCGGCGACATCGTCGACGCGACCGAGCACCTGCTGCGGATCGCCGACACGTGGGCGCCGCGCAAGGTCGACCTGGCGAAGGTCAACGACCGCTGGTTCACGTTCTCCAGCGGCGTCGGGCTCGACGCCAGCGTCGTCGCGCGCGTCGACGCGCACCCGCGGATGAAGCGCCGCTTCGGGCCGTTCTACTTCACCTACGCGGGCGTCACGACGTTCGTGAAGGACTACGTCGTCAGGCCGCCGCGGCTGGAGGCGGTGCTGCCGGACGGGACCGTGCACCCGGGGGTCACCGCGATCATCCAGAACAGCGACCCGTTCACGTTCTTCAAGGACTACCCGATCGCGCTCGTGCCCGGACAGCGGCTCGACTCCGGGACGCTCAGCGGCATCGTGCTCCAGCGCACCACGCCGACGGTCATGCCGGGGATCATGTTCCGTCTCTTCTCGCCGCGGGCGCAGATCACCGGTCACCGGGCGGTCAGCAGCTTCCAGTCCGTGCCGACGGTGACGATCCGCAGCACCGACGACCGCCCGCTGCCGCTGCAGGTCGACGGGGACTCCATCGGCGTCGTGGACGAGGCCGTCTACGCGCTGACGCCCGGCGCGCTGACCGTCGTCGCCTGACCCGCTCCCGGCGCGCGGTCCGGCCGCGCGCCGGCGCACCCGTCGAGCTCTGCCTGCAGCGCCACCGGGTCGAGGTCGGTGCCGATCACGACGAGGCGGCTCCCCCGCGCCGACACGGGACCACGGGCCTCCGCGAGCGCGACGCCCTGCGGCGTGCCCTGCACCACCACGGGACGG
Source organism: Paraconexibacter algicola (assembly GCF_003044185.1). Taxonomy (GTDB): domain Bacteria; phylum Actinomycetota; class Thermoleophilia; order Solirubrobacterales; family Solirubrobacteraceae; genus Paraconexibacter; species Paraconexibacter algicola. The sequence continues at coordinate 145,080 of NZ_PYYB01000004.1, read as the reverse complement.
CGCCGTCCGCGGACCGCGACGACGCCCTTGACCCGCAGGACCCCGGGGCGGCGCACCGCCTCGCGGACCCAGATCTCGAGCCGGTGGGCGTCCAGCGGCGTCGCGACGCGCAGCGCGTGCGCGGCGAACCCGTGCCCGTCGCCGGCCGCGGAGGAGGCGGACGGGTCGGACGCCCGCGGCGCGTCGATGACCGGCGGTGCGCCGGTCGCGCCGGGCGCGAGCACCGCGGGGTCGTCCAGGCCGGCGACGAACCCGGCGTGCGGCGCGTGCTCGCGGACGCGCCGCCGCACGGCGGCGAGGCGCGGCCCCGAGACGCGGTCGGCCTTGGTCAGCAGCACCTGGTCGGCGAAGCGCAGCTGGCGCCCCCAGACGTGGGGCAGCAGGTCCGCCGCCGCGACCGCGGGCACGTCGACGACGCACACGGTCGCGGCGATCCGGATCGCGCCGCGGACCGCCGGGACCTGGAACGCCTGCGCGATCGGCACGGGATCCGCGATCCCGGAGGCCTCCACCACGACGAGGTCGAGCTCGTCGGTGCGCTCGGCCAGCAGCTCCAGCGCCGACGAGAGCGCGCCGCGGACCGTGCAGCAGGCGCAGCCGCCCGCGATCTCGACCACGCGCGCGGCCCCCTGCAGCAGGTCGCTGTCGACGCCCTCGGCGCCGGCCTCGTTCTCGATCACGCCCACGCGCAGGTCGGGCCGGGCCGCCATGAGGGCGTTCAGCGCGGTGGTCTTGCCCGCACCGAGGAAGCCGGTGAGGAGCAAGGCGGGCAGCGGACGGGTCGACGCGACGGATCCCATGATGAGACATCGTCTCATCATGGGATGCTGGGCGCTCGACCGGGGGCCGGGGCGCTCGGAAGGTCGCTGGGCAGCAGCGACAGCAGCACGAGGTCGATGCGCTCGCCGCGGTGCTCCTGCACCGACCGCATCACGCCCTCGCGGACGTAGCCGGCGCGCTCCCCGACGGCCAGGGACGGCGCGTTGCGCTGGTCGATCCGCAGCTCCAGCCGCGCGAAGCCGCCGTCCGTGAGCGCCCAGCGGCTCAGGAGGCGCAGCGCGCTCGTGAGCACGCCGCGCCCGCGGCCCCACGGCGCCAGCCAGTACCCGACCTCGGCCCGGTGCTCCTCGAGCACGACGCGCAGCAGCGAGATCGAGCCGAGGAAGCGGTCGTCGACCGGGTCGGCCAGCGCGAACACCAGCTCAGCGCCGTCCGCCTGCGCCCGGGGCTGCCCGTCGAGGTAGCGGCGCACCTCGTGCGGCGGGTTGCCCTCCGGGATCCGCGTCCACCGGGGCACCTCCGGGTCCTGCATCCCGAGGTGCACGTCGGGCAGGTCCTCCACACGCCACCGGCGCAGGACGACCCGCTCGTCGCGCAGCGGCCCCGCCGGGCGGACGAGCCGCTCAGGCACGCCGCTGCCCACGCCACCAGGTGACGTAGGCGGACTGGGCGAGCACCGCGAGCCCGACGCCGAGCAGGAGGTGCTCCTCCCCCAGCGCGCTGACCACGAACAGGAACGGGAAGGCGATCAGCAGGTAGCGCAGGGCAGGCGGGCGCTCCAGCGTCGCGACCGACACGCCCGCCGTCCGCGCGGTGCGGACCTCCTGGTAGGCGGCGAGCGCGAGGCACAGCAGCCCCGCGAGCGAGGTGACCAGCGCAGCCATCTAGTCGATGACCAGGCCCAGCTGGATGCTCACGACCTTCTTCGACGTCTTCCCGATGCGGAAGTCCGTGACGGTCTGCCCGGGCGTGAGGCGCCCGACCATGCAGATGCGGAACCGGCCCGCGTACGTCGAGCAGCGCAGCCCCTTGACCTTGCGGCGCAGCGTCTTCTCGGTCGTGCCGACCCCCACTCCGGAGCTCGTGCGCTGCTTCTTCGAGGTCGTCGAGATCGAGAACACCGATCCCTCCTCGCCGCCGCTGATCGACACCTTTGTCAGGCCGTAGCGCAGCTCGTCGTAGGAGCCCATGATGTCGTCGGGCCGCGTCGTGACCTTCTGCGGGGCGCCGAGGACCGCCTCGACCTGCGCGCGGGTCATGCCCGGCGAGATGCCCGCCAGCGACTGCTGCACGACGAGGTCCGCCCCCGCGGGGGTGGCGGCGAGGGCGCCGGCGGCGGTCAGGGCCGCGAGGGTCACCACGGTGGTCCGGCGGGTGGTGCTCATGCTCATCCTGCTCCCGGTGTGACGCGGTACGCGTCGAACACGCTGTCGATGTTGCGCAGACGGGTGATCGTGGCCTTCAGGGCCTTGGTGTCGCCGACCTCGACGACGAAGCGGTTCTGCACCATCGGGGGGCTGACGATGCAGCGGGCCTCGACGATGTTCAGCCCACCCTCGGCGAAGGTCCGCGAGAGGTCCTCCAGCAGGCGGTGGCGGTCCCAGGCGTCGACCTGCAGCTCGACGCGGAACGAGCTCTCGTGGTCGCCCTCCCAGTGCACGCGCACGAACCGCTCCGGGTCCTTTCGCAGCGCCGCGGAGTTCGGGCAGTCGTCGCGGTGGATCGTGATGCCACGGCCGAGGCTGACGTAGCCGACGATCGGGTCGCCCGGAACCGGACGGCAGCACTTCGCCAGGCGCAGCTGCACGTTCTCGACGCCCTCGACCACGATGCCGTAGCTCGAGGACGTCCCGGTCGGCTGCCGCCGCTGGCGCCGGGTGGAGATGAGCGACTCGGCCGCCGTCTCCTCCCCCTCCGCGGCCTCGCCGGCCTTCAGCCGCGCGAGCACCTTGTTCGTGACGACCTTCGGGCTGATCTTCGCCGCGCCGAGCGCGATGTAGAAGTCGTCGGCCTTCTTGAAGCCCATCTCGCGGATCACGTCCGCCAGCAGCGGCGATCCGGTGATCTTCTGGGCGGGCAGGCCGGCCTTCTTGAACTGCTCCTGCAGCAGGTCGCGGCCGGTGTGCTCGGTGTCCTCGCGCGACTCGGCCTTGAACCAGGCCTTGATCTTGTTCCGCGCACGGGTCGTGCGCACGAGCGCCAGCCAGTCGCGGGACGGCCCACGGTCGCGCTTGGAGGTGAGGATCTCGACGATGTCGCCCGAGCGCAGCTCGTAGTGCAGCGGCACGATCTTGCCGTTCACGCGCGCGCCGACGCAGCGGTGCCCGACGTCGGTATGCACCTCGTAGGCGAAGTCCAGCGGTGTCGCCCCCGCCGCCAGCGACTTCACCTCGCCCTTCGGCGTGAAGACGAAGACCTCCTCGGTGACGAGCTCGGCCTTCACCTGCTCCATGAACTCGCGCGGATCGGCGTCGTCCTGCTGCTCGTCGAGCATCGACCGCAGCCAGTCGAGCTTCTCCTTGCCGTTGGCCGAGACCGGCGGACCGACCGGCCGGCCGCCGTCACGACCCTGCTTGTAGATCCAGTGCGCGGCGACGCCGAACTCCGCCATCGCGTGCATCTCGACGGTGCGGATCTGGATCTCCAGCGGCAGGCCCTCGGGCCCGATCACCGTCGTGTGCAGCGACTGGTACATGTTGAACTTCGGCATCGCGATGAAGTCCTTGAAGCGGCCCGGCAGCGGCTTCCACAGGCTGTGGATGACGCCGACCGCGCCGTAGCAGTCCTTCACCGACTCGACGATGACCCGCATGGCCGTGAGGTCGTAGATCTCGTTGAACTCCCGGCCCTTCTTCGTCATCTTGGTGTAGATGGAGTAGAAGTGCTTGGCGCGGCCGGAGATCTCCGCGTCGATGCCGAGCGCCTCGAGCTCGCGGGCCAGGTAGGCGCCCGCCTTCGAGACGTACGTCTCACGCTCGTCGCGCTGCTGGTTGACCAGGCCCTTGATCTCCTGGTACTTGCGCGGGTGCAGGGTCGCGAACGCGAGGTCCTCGAGCTCCCACTTGATCGCGTGGATGCCGAGCCGGTGCGCGATCGGCCCGTAGATCTCCAGGGTCTCCTTCGCCTTGTCGATCTGCTTCTGCTTCGGCATCGCGGCGATCGTCCGCATGTTGTGCAGGCGGTCGGCGAGCTTGATCAGGATGACCCGGACGTCCGAGGCCATCGCGACCATCATCTTGCGGTAGTTCTCCGCCTGCGCCTCGTCGCGCGACTGGAACGTGATGCCCGTGAGCTTCGTGACGCCGTCGACGAGCGCGGCGACCTCGTCGCCGTAGCGGACGCGGACCTCCTCCAGGGAGGCGGACGTGTCCTCGACCGTGTCGTGCAGGAGCGCGGCGACGAGCGTCTCGGTGTCGAGCCGCATGCCCGCGCAGATCTTCGCGACGCCGACCGGGTGGACGATGAACTCCTCGCCGGACTTGCGGCGCTGGTCGGCGTGGTGCTCGCAGGCGAACACGAACGCGTCCTCGACGCGCTCGCGGTCGACCGCGACGGCCGCGTCGTCCGCGTGCTCCTCGACGATCGCGAAGAGGTCGGACAGCAGCCGCGTCTCGGTCTCGGTGAGGTCCTTGCGGTCGACCGACGGGTGGGTCGCCGGGTCCGCGACCGCGCCCACGGGACGGCGCTCACCGATGTTCGAGCGGTCAGTCACGCGGCGGCGTACGGGTCGTCGTGGCGGTCTCCATCCGGCCCCAAGCGTAGCTCAGGGGTGGGCCGGATCCGATACCTGCCGACGGTCCAGGCGTCCTGCCCGCCGGTCGGGGCCCGGAAGGCCGCCGGGCCGGTCAGGCGGCGACCGGCTCGCGCGGCGGGGAGAGCGGCGGCGTCGCTCGGTCGGCGACGGCCGCCCGGCGCTCCTCGCAGGCGCGGAAGCAGGCCGACACCGACAGGTCCACGCGGCCGCTGGGCAGGAGCTCCGCCGTGAGCGCGACCCGGTCGACCCGCGCCAGGCCCGCCTCCTCGAGCACGAGCAGCAGGCGCGCCGCGAGCACCGCGTGACGCGGGCGCTCGCCGTCCCCGCGCAGGGCGTCCCGCAGGCCCGTCCCGGCCCGCAGCGCCCGGTAGACGTCGGCGAGCGGCTCGCGCAGGGTGTGGAGGTGCTCGTGGACGCGGCCGGCGAAGCCCTCCTCGGTGGGCCCCCACGCGTGGTGGACGAGCTGGTCGGCGCTCCCGGCGTGCAGCGCCTCGAGCATCGCCGGATGCGCCGGCGGATCGAGCAGCACGAGGTGCCGGTGCGCCGCGCGCAGCGCCGGGTCGGCGAGCGCCGCCTCGTGCGAGGCGAGCGTGAAGCCGCCGATGCGCCCACGCAGATGGCGGTGGCGGCTGGCCGTGTCGGCGGTCAGGACGAGCACCGGCTCGCCGCTGGCGACGAGGGCCGCGACCGTGCCGAGCAGGCCCTGGCCGCGCCGGTCCAGGACCGTGCGGCGCGCCGCGGGCGGGGCGAGCGTCGCGTACGCCGACGGCGCGCCCCCCGTGAGCGCGGCGCGCAGCGCCGGCTCCCAGTCGTCGGCGTCGTCGACGCAGGTGATCGCGGCGCACGCCGGAGCGGTGGCGTGGCGCAGCTGCAGCTGCGGCTCGACCGCGCCGTTCCAGCGGTTGACCGTCAGCGAGAAGGTCGCGTCCACGGCGACGTCGGCGCCGTCGGGCAGCTCGCTGCGACCGAACGCGACCGCGCGGGCCGACACGCCCCCGGCGTGGACCGCGAAGCGCAGGTGCCGCCCCTCGCCCATCGGTCGCACGTCGAGCATGCGACACGCGGGCAGCAGCAGCGACGGCTCCGGGTTGCCCTCCCCGAACGGCGCCAGCCGCTGCAGCTCCTCGGCGAGTTCGAGGCCGAGCTCGATCCCCGCGACGACCGCGTCGACGCGGGCCACCGGCACGAGATCCTCCGGGCGCAGGACGGCGGCGGCGTGCGCCTCGAACGCGGCGCGCAGCGCCGGGAGGGCGTCCGCGGCGACCGTGCAGCCCGCCGCCGCGCGGTGCCCGCCGTAGCGCAGCAGGTGCCCGGCGCACGCGTCGAGGCCCGCGAGCAGGTCGAACGCCGGGATCGAGCGGCCGCTGCCCGTGCCCTCCCCGTCGCGGACGGCGACGAGCAGCACGGGCCGGCGGTGGCGCTCGGCGATCCGCGAGGCGACGATCCCGATCACCCCCGAGTGCCAGTCCTCCCCCCACAGCACGTAGGCGGGACGCTCCCCCAGCTCGGCGATCTGGCGCTCGGCGTCGAAGCGAATCCGCTCCTCGGTGTGGCGGCGGTCCGCGTTGTGGCGGTCGAGCTCCTCGGCGATCCGCTCGGCGCGGTCCTCGTCGGGCGTCAGCAGCAGCTCCAGCGCGGCGTCCGGCCGGGCGACGCGCCCGGCGGCGTTCAGCCGCGGCGCGAGACGGAAGCCGATGTCGGTCGCGTCCATCGTGGACGGGTCCACCCGCGAGACGCGCATCAGCGCGCGCAGGCCCGGCTTGCGGGTGGTGGCGAGCGCGCCGAGCCCCTCGCGGACGAGCCGGCGGTTCTCGCCGTGCAGCGGCACGCAGTCCGCGACCGTCGCGAGCGCGACGAGGTCGAGGTCCGCGTCGGCGCGCGCCGGGTCGCCGCCCGCGGCGCGGTGCACGGCGACGGCGAGCTTGTGGGCGACCGCGGCCGCGCAGAGGTCCCGGAACGGGTAGCCGCAGACCCCCGGGTGGACGATCAGCGCGTCGGGCAGCACGCCGTCGGCCCGGGGCGTGTGGTGGTCGGTGACGATCACGTCGATCCCGGCCGCCCGAGCGGCGGCGACCTCGTCGACCGCGGTGATCGCGCAGTCGACCGTGATCAGCAGCTGCGTCCCGCGGGCGCGCAGGCGGTCGATCGTGGCGTGCGTGAGGCCGTAGCCGTCGGCCTGCCGGTCGGGCAGGAGGTGATCGACCGTGGCCTGCCAGGTGTGCAGGGCGCGCAGCAGGATCGCCGTCGAGGTCACGCCGTCGACGTCGTAGTCCCCGTGGATCGTGATCCGCGAGCCGGCCCGCACGTGCAGCAGGATCAGCGCGACCGCGTCGTCGATCCCCGCGAACGCGGACGGATCGTGGCGCTCCTCGGCGCGCAGCCAGGCCTGTGCGACCTCCGGGTCGTGCAGGCCGCGTCGCACGAGGATCTGCGCGACCGCGTCGCTGACCCCGAGCTGCTCGCGCAGCGTCCGCACGGCGTCGGTCGGGCAGGCGGGGATGTCCAGGCGCGCGTCCATCGACGCCGCCCACGGTAGGCCGCGGCGAGGACGGAACCGGCGGCCGTTCCCGCAATCTGCGGGGATTCAGCGCAGGGGACTCGGGCGGTGCAGGACGGGGAACGCGGGGCTCACGGAGACCGTCCCGTCCGCGGCCGTCACGCGCATCCGCACGAGCGAGCCGCGCGCGATCCCGGCCGCCGGGAGCGTACGGGTGACGACGCCGCTGCGGGTCCGCACCGTCCCCGGCAGCCGCCGCCAGGTGCCGCGCGGCGCGCGCGCCTCGAGGACCACCGTGCGCAGGCCCGTGCCGGTGCGCAGCCGGCCCCAGACCGCGAGGCGACGCCCCGTCCGGTCGGCGGGGCGCACGAACAGGCCGGCGGCGAACGCGGCCGCGGCGGGCTTGTCGGTGCCGTCGGCGAACAGCAGCCCGGACTCCCACTGGCCGAACGCGCGCCGGTCGCTCTGGCCCTGCACGGAGGCGGCCGGCGGGAGGTCGCGCAGCAGGAACTGCGCGAACGCCCGGACGCGCGGCTGGCGCCAGGCGAGGTACTCCGCCCACGGCAGGAACCGGGCCTGGTCGTCCAGACCGAAGGTCGTGGTGCGCGCGGGCGGGTTGGTCTCGTACCCGTACTCGGTGATCCACACGTCACGCAGGCCGCGCGAGAGGCGCCCGGCGCGGACGAGCCGGTCGAGCGTGTCGATCAGCTTCGGCAGCGCGCCCAGCGGCGTGTCGTCGGGCTGGGAGGCCGAGGGGCGCGCGTCCGGCGGCGTGCTCAGCGAGTACGGGTGGATCGTGAAGCCGTCCCCGGGCACGGGGCGGAAGTCACGGCAGGCCGCCGTGCGCAGCGGGCGGAGCTTCCCGTCGACGCAGGCGAGCTCGCGCACGAACCGCAGCGGCGCGATCCCGCGGCCGTTCGTGCCCTTCGACGCCAGACCTCCGATGAGCACGGTGGCGTCGGGCTGCACCGCGCGGATCGCCGCGTCGGCAGCCCGCACCATGCGCCGGTAGAGCGCCGGGCTGCCGTCGGCACTGCGGGCGGTCTGGGGCAGCAGGAACGCCGGGTGGTTGGGCTCGTTCCAGAGGCTGAACCGCGCCACGCGCGGCAGCGGGCCCGCCGACGGGGCGCTCGCCGCGGGGGGCGGCGCGGTCCCGAACAGCTGGTCCAGCAACGAGCCGTCGGCGGTCGGCGGGACCGGCTCCACCGCGGGGGGCGGCGTGAACGTGCCGTCGTAGCGGCGCGCGAGCGCCGTCGCGAAGCGCCCGTAGGCCTGGGCGTCGACGCCGCGCCGGGCGCGCGGCGTCGGCTCGCCGTCCTCGCGGCCCGCCGCCCACTGCGGCGCCCAGAAGGCGAGATCCAGCAGAACGCGGAGCCCGCGCTCGTCCGCGAGGCGGATCGCGGTGTCCAGGCCGGTGAAGCGGGCCTGCTCGTAGGCCGCGGGGTCGGTCTGGTCGAAGTCCGCGGGGATCGCGTCGGTGTCGGCGTCACGCGTCAGGACCGACCAGCCCGCGGTGATGCGGACGGTGTCGACCCCGAGGTCGCGCAGGCGGTCCAGCGAGGCCGCGACCTGCTCGGGCGCGCGGTGCAGCAGCTGCGCGTCGTCCTGGACGATCGTCGCGAGCGGGCCGCGCGCGGCGAACGCGGGCGCCGTGCCCGCGCCGAGCGCGCCGGCGACCACGCCGAGCATCGCCAGGCCGGCGGCGCTGCGACGGTGCCGGGCGATCGTCCGTGACCGCGCCACTGTCCCCCCTGCGGTCCGCCGGCGCTAGGGCGCCAGCGGCTCCGGCTCGGGCTCGACGTCCTCGGTCCGCAGACCGAGCGCGTACGTGATCGCTAGGCCGATGAACGCGCCCGGGATGGCCTCGACCGCGGTCAGCAGGTCGGTGTCGTTGCGGCCCGGCACCGAGAAGCCGTGCAGCAGGACGCCGAACACCGCAGCCCCGGCGACCGAGCCGATCAGCGCGCCGATGATCCCGCCGGCGAAGCGGTCCGGCACGAAGACCGTGAAGTGCCAGAGCGCCAGGCCCATCGTGACCCAGGTGAGCATGCCCATGACGTGTCTCCTATCGGGGGCGCCCGTGGCGCTTGTTGCGGGTGCGGCCGGACTTGTCGCGCTGGGGCTTGTCCTTCAGCACGAGGTCCTCGGGCGAGGCGTCGGCGGTCGGGTCGGCCGTCGCGACCGGCGGCGACTCGACGTGCAGGTCGCGGACCATCTGGTCGAACTCCTGCTTGCTGACGCCCTGGGCGGGATCGTCGGACAGCCGGGCCGGGGCGCGCTTGCGTGCCTTCTCGACCGGTGCCTCGATCGCGGCCGCGCCGTCGGCGTACGGGGGCACGACACCGCCGTTGGCCGCGGCGATCCGCGCACGGCGACGGCGGTACACGGGCTCCCGCTCCTTCCACGCGGTCAGCACCGGCGAGGCGATGAAGACCGACGAGTAGGTGCCGGAGAACGTGCCGACGATCAGCGCGAACGCGAAGTCCTGCAGCGTCTCGCCACCGAAGAAGTACAGCGCGAGGATCGGCAGCAGGGCGCAGAAGCTGGTCGCCAGGGAGCGGACGATGACCTCGCTCATCGAGCGGTTGACGATCTGGGAGAACGCGGCCCGCGGCATCCGTGGCACGTTCTCGCGGACGCGGTCGAACACGATGATCGTGTCGTACAGCGAGAAGCCGAGGATCGTGAGCAGCGCCGCGACCGTCGACGTCGTCACCTCCCGGCCGACGAGGGCGTAGACGCCCGCCGTGATGAGGATGTCGTGGCTGACCGCGATGAGGATCGGCAGCGTGTACTTCCACTCGAACCGCAGCGCGATGTACGCGGTGATGACCAGCAGCGACGCGATGATCGCGATCACCGCGCTCTCGGCGACCGCGTTGCCGAACGTCGGGCCGATCGACTCCGTGTTCGGCGCGCCGCGGATCTGGAACTCGTCGTCCAGCGGGGTCGTGATCTTCTGCGAGACCTCGTCGGGCGCGAGCTGCTCGGTGCGGATCTGGAACGCGTTGTCGCCGAGCTCCTCGTCGGTGACGCGCTGGATCTTCGCGTCGCCCAGGCCCTCGCGGTCGAGGACGTCGCGGATGCCGGCCTCGTCGGTCTTCTGCACCAGCGCGGCGGTCACGCGCGTGCCGGAGTCGAAGTCGATGCCGAACTGCAGGCCCTTGCCGCCGAGCGCGAGCGCGCCGATGACGAGGATGACGCCGGAGGCGGCGAAGAACTTCGGGGCGTTGCCCGCGTAGTCGAAGCGCCAGCGGTTCTTGTGCTTGGACGGGTCCTTCTGCCCGAGGGCAGACGGGGACTGCAGCAGCGAGGACCGGCTCGCGACGCCGAGGATCGCCTGCGTGAGCAGGACCGCGGTGAGCATCGAGACGATGACGCCGACGCCGAGCACGAGCGCGAAGCCCTTGACACCCGCGGTGGCGAGGATGAAGAGGATGAACGCGACGAGGAAGGTGACGACGTTCGCGTCGATGATCGCGCTGAGCCCCTTCTTGTAGCCCGCCGCGATGCCGGCGGCCATGGATCTGCCGGCGCGGATCTCCTCCTTGACCCGCTCGAAGATGACGATGTTCGCGTCCGCGCAGACGCCGATCGTCAGGATCAGGCCCGCGATGCCCGGCAGCGTCAGCGTGACCGGGATGAGCTTGATCAGCGCGTAGAAGTAGATCGCGTAGACGGTCAGGGCGGTCACGGCGATGACGCCGAGCACGCGGTAGAAGACGAGCAGGAACAGGGCGACGATGACGAAGCCGGCGATGCCGGCCACGAGGCCCTCGTCGAGCGCCTGCTGGCCCAGCGACGCCGACACCTGCGACTGCGAGATCAGGTCGAGCTTGATCGGCAGCGCACCGGTCTTCAGGAGGTTCGCGAGCGTCTGCGCGCTCTTGATCGTGAAGCCGCCGGAGATCTCCGAGCCCGTCCGGGCGTCGATGCCGTCCGGGTTGCGCTGGAAGTCGATGTACGGCGTGGAGATCAGCTGGCCGTCGAGCACGATCGCGAAGTGCTGCGCGGCGCTCAGCGGGTCGGAGCCCGGCAGGAACTGGTTCTGGCCGCGCTCGGCGATCTCGCGCGTGACGTTCTGCCAGATGCGACGGCCGGCGTCGCTGAACTCGAAGGTGACGTTCGGCTGCCCGGTGCCGCCGGGACCGTTGTCGAACTGCTGCTCCGGGTTCTTGATGTCCTTGCCCTGGAGCGCGTAGTTGTCGTTGAGGACGTAGTAGCAGTCGCGCTCGGTGTCGTTGTCGTCGCTGCCCGGCGGCTGCTCGCCGCGGACGATGATCGTGCCCTCCTTGATCTCCCGGACCTGCTCGTCGGCCGCCAGGCGACCCTCCGGGCGGGCGTTCGCGGCGCCCGAGCCGGCGCGGTCCGCGGCCAGGCTCTTGAGGACGGCCTCACGGGTCTCCTGCGGGCCCTCGAGGACCTTGCGGGTCTTGTTGTCCGTGACGTAGAACTGGTTGCCGGCCGAGGTCTTCTGGTTCGGCATCGCCGCGCGACGCGAGGCGCGGGCCAGCGCGTCGAACTTCGGCAGGCAGCCCGCGGAGCCGGCGGACGCGCCACCGGTGATGTCCGCATTGCTCGGGTCGGGCTTGAGGTCCTGCCCGAGGACGTTCGTCTCCCAGTCGTAGAAGTACAGCTGGGCGACGGTGCCGACCTGGTCGATCGCCTCGTCGGCGTTGTCGACGTCGGGCAGCGAGACGATGATCTGGTCCGCGCCCTGGCGCTGGATCTCCGGCTCCGCGACGCCGAGCTGGTCGACGCGCTCGCGCATGACCTCGATCGAGCGATCGACGGCCTCCCCGGTGACGGTCGGGACCTCCTTGGTCGGGCTCGCCTGGTAGACGAGCTCGACGCCGCCCTTCAGGTCGAGGCCGAGCTTCGTCTGCTTCGTCGCGACGACCGCGATCGAGGCGGCCAGCAGGCCGCCGACGAGCAGGAGGATGAAGAGATTGCGACGGCGTTCGGACACGAGCGCGGGGACCTTACTTCTCGGGGGTGAGGACGAGCAGCAGGCCGCCGTCGTCGTCGTACGCGGGGAACAGATCGGCGGTCGCCCTGGCGGGCAGGTCGCCCTCGGCGTTCACGCTGACCGGCTTGTCCAGCTGGCGGACGCCCCACTCCAGCACGGTGGCGACCGCGTCGGGCTGGTCGCCCCACTCCAGGCCGAGCACCTCGCTCACGGGGCGTCCGATCACGCGCTCGTCGTCGAGCCCGGTCAGCTCGAAGCTCCCGCGACCGCAGGCGATGACGTTCCCCTGCTGGTCGCACGCGAAGAACGCGGCGTCCGGGGCCGGGTAGTAGTCGTCCAGCAGCTCGAACAGGAACCCGAAGCCGCACTTGGCGCAGCCTTTGGGGGTCGAGCGGAAGCCGGCGGTGCGATCGGTCGCCGTCGAGCGGGCGCCGCAGTTGGGGCAGATGAAGAGGTGGGCCATCGTGGAACTCCGACAGGGTACGCGAGCCTGGGTCACCGCTGCGTCACGCTCCTCGCAGGCCGGCTTCAGGAACGGTAGGGACCTGCCGACGAAGAAGCATGAGGTCCATGGTTCCCCACCCCGACGACCAGCCCGTCAGCCTGCGCGACGCCGAGACGGCGCGCCACATCGCCCGCGCCGCCGCGCGGGGCGGTCAGGCCGAGCGACGGCCCACCCTCGACCAGCTGCTCGCCGCGTTCGGCGCGGATCCGGCGGACCCCGCGGCCCTGCGCCGCGTCGAGGCCGCGCTGGGTCTCGCGGGCGTGGAGCTCCCCGACGGTGGGCTCGCCACCGCCGCGCCGGGCGCCCGCGTCGAGCTGCGCGTCCGGGCCGTGGACCCCGGGTCGCGCGGGACCACCGTGCGCCGCGCGGTCGTCGGCGTCGGCGCGCTGGCCGCGCTCGTCGCCGGGGTCGCCGGCGCCTCTACGGTCGTCGGCGGGGCCGACGGCGGCGGCACGCGCGTCGCCGACGCCCTCCCCGCCGCGACCACGACCGACGCCGCCCGCGGCGCCGCCGCCACGACCGGCGCGCGCGGCACCACCGGGGCCCGCGGCAGCGCCGCCACCGGTGCCCGCAAGGCCACCGCCACCACGACGGGCCCGACCGGTCCGAGCGCCGCGGAGCGCCGCGAGGCCGCCCGCAAGGCGGCCGCCGAGAAGCGCCGCGCGGCCGAGAAGCGCCGCGCCGCCGACCGGCGCGCCGCCCGCCGCAAGCGCGAGGCCCGCCGCCGCGCCGCGGCACGCAAGCTCGTCACCGTGCGGCTCACCCCGGCGGCTGCCACGTACCTCTGCGTCGACGACGGCGCCGGGCGGCAGCTGTTCGCCGGCACGCTCAGCGGGCCGCGGACCTTCAAGGGCCGCCGCGTGCGCCTGAACGTCGGTCTCGCCTCGACCGCCGTCACGGTCAACGGCAAGCCGTACCGGCTCAGCGGCTCGCCCGCGGGCGTCGACATCAGCCGGGCGGGCGTCGTGCCGCTGCCGCTGGGCAACCGGCCCTGCTGAGCGCGGCGGGGTCGACCGAGCCAGGCCGTACTGGGTGATCCGGGACCCGTATCCGGCACGCGGATCACCCAGAATCCGCCCAGGGGGCTCACCGGGGCTGCGTTGCGGCCGGGCCGCTCAGAACAGCGAGGAGGCGTCGGCCGGCCCGGCCGGCGGCGGCTCGAGGCCGAGGTGCGCGAACGCGCGCGGCGTCGCGACACGGCCGCGCGGGGTCCGCTTGAGGAAGCCGCACTGCAGCAGGTAAGGCTCGTACACGTCCTCGAGCGTGTCCTGCTCCTCCCCCACGGTGATCGCGAGCGTGGACAGGCCGACCGGCCCGCCGTCGAACCGCTCGCAGACCGCGCGCAGGATCTCCCGGTCGAGGCGGTCGAGCCCCAGGTGGTCGATCTGCAGCAGGTCCAGCGCCGCGTCGGCGACGTCCCCGGTCACGACCCCGTCGGCGCGGACCTCCGCGAAGTCGCGGACGCGGCGCAGCAGCCGGTTGGCGACGCGCGGGGTGCCGCGCGAGCGGCGGGCGACCGCGGCGGCCCCGTCGTGGGCGAGCTCGACGCCGAGGATCGTCGCGCTGCGCCGGACGATGTCGGCGAGCTCGTCGAGGTCGTAGGGCTCCAGCCGGTGCTGGATGCCGAAGCGGTCGCGCAGCGGCGAGGTCAGCAGGCCCGCGCGCGTCGTGGCGCCGACGAGCGTGAACGGCGGCAGCGGCAGCGTCATGACCTTCGCGCCCGCCCCCTGGCCGACGGTGATCGGCAGCTGCCGGTCCTCCATCGCCGGGTAGAACGTCTCCTCCAGCGCGCGCGGCAGCCGGTGGATCTCGTCGACGAAGAAGATCGAGCGCGGCTCCAGCGCGGTGAGGAACGCCGCGACGTCGCCCTTGCGCTCGAGCGCCGGGGCCGCGGTCATGACCAGCGGCACGTCGAGCTCGGCCGCGAGGATGTGGGCCAGCGACGTCTTCCCCAGGCCGGGAGGGCCGGCGAGCAGGACGTGGTCGAGCGCCTCGCCGCGAGCGATCGCCGCCTCGAGGCTCACCGCGAGCTGGGCCTTCAGCCCCGGCTGGCCGACGAAGTCGTCCAGCGTGCGCGGCCGCAGCGACGTCTCCTCCACGTCCTCGTCCGGGAGCCAGCCGGGCGTCTGGATGCGGATCTCGTCGCTCACCGGCGGGCCCCGCGCAGCGCCTGCGCGATCAGCTCCTCGGGCGTGTCGCCCGTGAGTCCGCGCAGCAGCTCCTCGGCCTCCGGCAGCGACCAGCCGAGCTCGACGAGCCCGTCGCGGGCCAGCAGCCGCGGGTCGTCGGCGCGGTGCACCGCGAGGTCGTCCCCCGGCACGGCGGTGTCCCAGTCGCCCAGGCCGACCTTGTCGCGCAGCTCCCCGACGATCCGCTCGGCGATCCGCTTGCCGATCCCGGGCACCGCCTGGAAGCGCGCCGCGTCCCCGGCGATGATCGCGCCGACGAGCTGCCGGGCGCTGCCGCCGCCGAGCACCGCCTGCGCGACCTTCGGGCCGACGCCCTGCACGCCGATCAGCTGCAGGAAGAGGTCCCGCTCCTCCTCGGCGTGGAAGCCGTAGAGGACCAGCGCGTCGTCGCGGACGATCAGGTGGGTGTGCAACGACACCGGCTGGCCGACCGCGGGGACGTGCTTGAGCGTCTCCGCGGAGACGCCGAGCCGGTAGCCGACCCCCGAGGCGGTCTCGATCACGACGTGGTCCGGACGCCGCACCGCGACGTCCCCGGCGACGAGCGCGATCACCGGACCGCGGGCTGGGTCGGACGGGCGTGGCGCCGGGCGGCGACCGCCGCGGTCAGCGGCGCGTGGTTGGCGTGGCAGATCGCGACGGCGAGCGCGTCCGCGGCGTGGTCGGGACGCGGCAGCTCCGGCAGCGACAGCAGCGCCTGGACCATGCGCTGGACCTGGTCCTTCTCGGCGCGGCCGCTGCCGCAGACCGCGCCCTTGACCTGCTGGGGCGTGTAGTCGGTGGTCGTGAGGCCCTGCGCACCCGCGGCGAGCAGCACGACGCCGCGTGCCTGCCCGACCGCGAAGGCCGAGCGCGCGTTCTGGCCGAAGTACAGGGCCTCGAGCGCGACCGCGTCGGGCTGGTGCTCGACGAGCAGCTCGAGCACGCGGGCGTGGAGCTTCACGAGGCGCCGCTCCATCGGCATGTCGGACGCCGTCGTGATGACGCCGCCGTCGAGCGCCGCGAGCCGGCCGCTGCGGCGCTGCACCACGCCGTAGCCGGTGTTCGCGAGACCGGGATCGATGCCGAGGACCTTCACCACCGCAGGGATTCTGCGCGTCGGGCCGGATGCCTCCCCCGCGGCCGTCCCCGCGGCGCGGTCCCGCCGACCCGGGACCGGTCCGGGGCGAGGCCGTCGGAGCCGGCGCGCCGCGGCCCTCATCGAACTCTCACGGTCCCGCGCCGCCCGGCGGGTAGGCACGGGGTGACCGTCCACCCCACACCGAGGAGCACCTTCGATGCCGTCCACCCGCCGTTCCCTGCGTTCCACCGCGCTCGCCGTCGCCGCCGGTGCGCTCGTCGCCCTCACCGGCGCTCCTGCCGCCCAGGCGGCCGCCCCGCTGGAGATCGACATGGCCACCTCCTCGGAGGTGCAGGACTTCTACGGCTGTGACGCCAAGGTCGGCGACACCTACTCGATGGGGTGCTTCAACGACAACGGCGACGTGTTCTACACCGCCGACTGGGAGCGCGACAGCATGCGCGCCGCCGTCCACTGGCGTCTCTCGGACGGCTCGCGTCGCGGGCTGTGCATCACCACCAAGGGCCCCGCCTGGGTCCCCACGGTCGGCTGGGTCGGCACGCGCCTGGCGTGTGACAAGGACCTCCCCGAGGGCAAGCGCGTCGAGATCCGCTCCGGCCGCTGCGACGGCACCATCCACTCGTGCAAGAAGCTCAGCCACTACCAGGACTGGACCGCGTGGGACGCGGCCACGGTCTGAGCGAGGACGAGCTCGTGCGCTGCACCACCGCACTGCTGACCACCCTCGCGGTCGGCCTCGTCCCGGTCTCCGTCGCCTCCGCCGAGGAGGTCCAGATCGGCCAGAAGGTGAAGGGCCCCGGGAAGACCTGCGCCGGCAACGTCGCCGAGAACGACAACGTGAAGGTCTGCTTCCGGCGCGACGGCGAGTACCTGTACGTGCAGGACAAGGCGGCCGACGGCCGTTCCGCCTACGGGCAGCTCGCCGATCGGGACCGGCACTGCCGCAACCCGTACGGCAAGGGCACCTGGGTCCGGTGCGACTACTCCTACCGCGAGGGCAGCACCGTCGCGTTCCGCGGCTACACCCGCGACAACGAGGGCTCGATCAACATCATGCGCAACGAGACGCGCTACACGAGCGAGCTGGCCTAGGCGTTCGCGCGCTCGCCGAGCCGCTGCAGGCCCACCCACGCGAACTCGATCACCCGGTCCACGAGCTCCTGCCGGGGCACGTCCGGGTGGTCGTGCCACCAGCTCGCCAGGCCCTGCACCGCGCCGGCGAGGAGCTGGGCGTGCTGGGTGATCTGGTCCTCGCTGACCCGGCCGCCCGGCGGGCGCTGCGGATCGGTGGACATCAGCACGGCGATCACCCCGGTGACCTGCTGCTGGACGGCGGCCGTCACGTCGGCCACGTCCGGGTCGGCCGCGTCACGGAAGAACACCCGGTAGGCGACGCGCCGCTCCTCGACCCAGCCGAGGAACGCGTCGACCCCGCCGCGCAGCCGCGCCTCGCCGGTCGCGCCGCTGCGCGCGTTGGCGTGCAGTCGCGCGAACAGCTCCTCGACGTGGAACTGCAGCAGCGACGCGTGCAGGTCCCGCTTGGACGCGAAGTGCTCGTAGATCAGGGCCTTGGAGATCCCCGCCGCCTGCGCCACCTCCTCCAGCGACGTGCCGTGGTAGCCGCCGCTGGCGAACGCCTCCTGGGCGGCGTCGAGGATCGCGCGGCGCCGCTCGGAGGCGGACAGGCGACGGCGGGGCTCACGGTCGGGCACGGGCACAGGGTACGACGCCCGGTAGCGTCCGGCGCGATGAGCGCTCCCTGGCACGGCTTCCTGGACGGTCTGGAGGGCCGCGCGCGGGAGGAGCGGGTCGAGCTGCTGGAGTGGCTCGCCGACCGCGGGTTCACCGACGCGGAGCTGCATCGCGCGCACGCCGAGGGCCTGCTCGCCTTCCTGCCCGCGGAACGCGTGGTGATGGGCGGCCCGCCGACGCTGACCGCGGCGCAGCTCGCCGACCGGGCCGGCGTGCCGCTCGAGCTGCTGCAGGCGGTCCGCGCCTCGCAGGGCCTGGCGATCGCCGACCCCGATCGGGTCGACTTCGCCGAGGCCGAGACGCGCGCGGTCGAGCTCACCGCCCGGTTCGCGGAGCTCGGCGTGAGCGAGGCGCAGATGGTCGCGATCGGCCGCGTGCTCGGGCGCGGCCTCGCGCAGGCGGCGCAGGTGATGCGCCGCACCGTCCTGGAGCTGACGCTCGAGCCCGGGCTGCGCGAGCGCGAGCTCGCCGAGCGCTTCGAGGCGACCGTCGAGGTCGTCCTGCCCCACGTCGGGCCGCTGCTGGAGTCGATGGTGCGCATGCACCTGCGTGACATGGTGCGCGGGGAGACGCTCGACCTCCGGGCCCGGGAGGAGGGCGCGATCCCCGGGGCACGGGAGGTCGCCGTCGCCTTCGCCGACCTCGTCGGCTTCACGCGGCTCGGGCAGGAGGTGCCACCGCAGGAGGTCGGGCGCGTCGCGGAGCGGCTCGAGGTGCTCGGCGCGGCCGTCGCGACCGGGCCGGTCCGGCTCGTCAAGACGATCGGCGACGCCGTGATGCTCGTGAGCGACGAGCCCGCCGCGCTCGTCGTCGCCGGGCTCGCGCTCGTCGACCTCGTCGCCGCGGAGGGCGAGGAGTTCCCGCAGGTGCGCGTCGGGATCGCGCAGGGCTCCGCGACCTCGGTCGGCGGCGACTGGTTCGGCGCCCCGGTGAACCTCGCCAGCCGGATGACGTCGCTGGCCCGGACCGGGAGCGTGCTCGCGACCCAGGAGGCCCACGACGCGGCGGCCGACGACCCCCGCCTGGCGTGGTCGTTCGCGGGCGAGCGGCGCGTCAAGGGCGTCCGCGGCGGCGTCAAGACGTTCCGGGCCCGCCGGGCGCCGGACCCGGAGCGCGCCTGAGCGACCGCCGGGCGGGCCGGGGCGCGGCCGCCCGTCAGCGGGCGTCGAGGACGAGCTGCGACAGCTTCGCCGCCTCGGCGGCCGCGTCGGCCTCGCGCAGCACGAACTCGCGGCCCGCCGCACCGGCGGCGGCGCGCGCGGCCGGGTCGAGCGCCAGGGCGGCCGCGAGACCCTGCGCCAGGGCCGCCGGATCGCCGGGGGCGACGAGCGTGCCGGCGGGCGGCCGGACGATCTCCGGCAGGCCGACCTCGTCGCTGGCGACGACCAGCAGCTCCATCGCGAGCGCCTCCTTCACCACCACCGGCATCGAGTCGCGGTCCCCGTCGGCGGCCACGACGCACGGCATCGCGAGCAGGTCGGCGCGGTCGAGCACGCCGCGGACCGTCGCGGCGTCCTGCGCCCCGAGGAACCGGTACCGACCGGTCGGGAGCAGCTCCGCGGCGCGCGCCTCGAGCGCGGCACGCAACGGCCCGTCCCCGACGATCACGAGCTGCTCCAGGCCCTGGCCCTGACGCTCGAGGATCGCCGCCGCCTCCAGCAGGTGCGCGAAGCCCTTCTTCTCCACGAGGCGGCCGACCGCGACGACCCGGCGTCCACCCGGGAGCGGGCGCGTGCGGCGGAAGGTCGCCGCGTCCACCCCCATGACGATCCGGTGCACCCGGTCGGCGTGCCCGGGCCCGGCGATCCGGCGCAGGTCGGCGACCGTGTAGTCGCAGCCGCTCGTGCTGAACGCCGCGTCGCGGAGCTTCTCCGCGAGGTTCTCGGGCCGCTGGTAGATGTCGTAGGCGTGCGCGGTCACCGACCACGGCACGCGCAGGAGGCGGGCCAGCCGCAGCGCGTCGAGCGCGGCGCCCGCCGCGAAGTGCGCGTGCAGGTGCTCCACCCCGGCGGCCTGCAGGCGCGCGAGCGGCTCCAGCAGCTCGCGCAGCGGCGGCACCGCCTCGCCGCGGCGCCAACGCTGCCGGGCGACCCGGTCGGCGACCGTGGCGCGCGGGCGCCCGACCAGCAGCGGCAGCGCCGAGCCACGTGACACCGCGACGTCGTCCTGCCGCCAGCGGACCGTCACCCCCGGGATCGGCTCCGGCTCGTGGTCGCCGCGCCGGGTCGCCTCCACGTGGATGCGGTGGCCCAGCGCGGCGAGCTCGCGCAGCTCGGTCGTGACGAACGTCTGGCTGCGCAGCGGGTGGACGTCCAGCAGGACGCCCAGGACCGGCGGGTCAGCCGGCGAGGCGCTCGAGGACGTCGTCATCCACGTCGAAGTTCGCGTGGACGTCGCCGACGTCGTCGTTGTCGTCCAGCACGTCGATGAGCCGGAACAGCTTCGCGGCGGTCTCCTCGTCGAGCTGCACGCGGGTCTTCGGCCGCTGGGTCACGTCGGCGCTCTGCACCTCGATCCCCGCGTCCTGCAGCGCCGCGCGCACCTGCGAGAGCGTCGACGGCTCGGTGACGATCTCGAACACGTCACCCTCCTGGGCGATGTCCTCGGCGCCCGCGTCGACCGCGACCATCAGGTCGTCCTCGGAGTACTTCTCGCCGTCGACGACGATGATCCCCTGCTTGTCGAACAGGTACGCGACCGAGCCGGGCTCGCCGAGGCTGCCGCCCGCCTTGGACAGCGCGTGGCGGACGTCCGCGCCCGTGCGGTTGCGGTTGTCGGTCAGCGCCTCGATCAGCAGCGCGACGCCGCCCGGACCGTAGCCCTCGTAGAGGACCTCCTCGTAGCTCTCCGCGTCGGCGCCCTCCCCCGTGCCGCGCTGGATCGCCCGCTCGATGTTGTCCTTCGGCATCGAGGCGGCCTTCGCCTTCTGGATGGCGAGCGCGAGCGCCGGGTTGCCGTCCGGGTCACCGCCGCCCGCCTTCGCGGCCACGGTGATGTGCCGCGCGAGCTTCGTGAACGCCTTGCCCCTCCGGGAGTCGACGATCGCCTTCTTGTGCTTGATCGACGCCCATTTCGAATGTCCGGCCATGACGCGATTCTGTCAGGGCCGCCGCCAGCGCGCCCGGCGAGGGGACGCGACCGGGGTCGCCCGCTCCCCCGCGCGCGCCAGCAGCCCGCCGAGCCAGCCGTCGAACTCCTCCGCGCCGACGAGGACCTGTTCGCCGAACGCGAACGAGCCCTCCCACCACAGCTCCAGCACGAGGTCCTCGGGCGCCAGGCCCGCACAGCTGCCCGCGGGCAGGTGGCGTCCCGGCTCGACGAGCAGGTGCGGCTTGAACGTGAAGCGCAGGCCGTCCCCGTCGAGCTCGCTGATCCAGTGGTGGTGGCTCCAGCCGACCCAGGGACCGTGCACCCCGTAGGTGAGCTCGTGGACCGGGGCGGGCACCTCGACGTACCCGGCGCGCGCGACCCGGACGAGCTCCTCGCAGACGCGGACCGGGTCGCGGACGTCCTCGAGCGTGTGCGAGCAGACGACGAAGTCGAACTCGTCGTCGGCGTACGGCCACGGCCCGCTCGCGCAGATGTCGCGCTGCGTCCAGGTGGCGGCGGTGAACCGCTCGGCCGCCGGGTCGACCGGCGGGCCGTAGAGGCCGCGCGTCTCGTACGGGAACAGGTCGATGACCGCGTCGGCGCGGGCCATCGGGGCGGCCCAGCCACCGACGTCCAGGACGCGGGCGGTGTCGGGGAGCTCGGCGATGCGCTGCGCGGCGGAGTCCAGCACGGACCGGCAGCCTACCCGCGCCCGGCGCGCGAGATCGCCGCGCGGACCTGCTCGTGGAAGCGCTCGTGGGTGTGGGCGGCCGCCGTCGCCGCGCCCGCGGTGCGCAGCCGTCCGCGCAGCGCCGGATCGGCGGCCAGGCGCCCGACGGCCTCCGCGACCGCGTCCGGGTCGTCGGGCGGCACGACCAGCGCGTTGACGCCGTCGCGCAGGTACTCGGCGGCACCGCCGCGGGCGGTCGCCACGACGGGCCGTCCGACGCCCATCGACTCGAGCGGCACGAGCCCCCACGGCTCCTCCCAGCGGACCGGGAAGACCGTCGCGTCGTGGGCGGCGTAGAGGGCCGGGAGGTCGCGGCGCGCGACCGGGCCCAGGAGCCGCACGCGGTCGGCGACGCCCGCCGCCGCGGCCGTCTCGCGCAGGCGGCGCGCGTAGTCGGCGTCGCCGTCGCCCGCGACGGTGAGGGTCGCGTCCGGCAGCGCGGCGAGCGCCGTGACGGCGACGTCGGCGCCCTTGCGCTCGTCGAGCCGGCCGACGACGAGCAGCCGCCCCTCCCACGGACGCTCCGGCGCCGGGTCGAGGAAGCGCGGGTCGATCCCCGAGTGGGCGATCGCCGTGCGCGCGAGGGTCCACGCGCCATGGTGCAGCGCCCGGTCGCGGGTGTGCTCGCTGACGAACACCCACTCGGCCGCCGGACCCAGGTCGCGGGCGAGCGGCACCCCGGCGAGCCGCCGCAGCGGCCCGGGGGTGGCGAGCCAGAGGTCGCGGCGCGGCGCGTAGAGGATCCAGTCGTCGTGCACGAACGCCACCGCCGGCAGCCCGCGCCGGCGCACCGCGTCGAGCAGCGACAGGGACATGCCGCCCATCGACCACCACGCGACGACGTCGGGCCGCGCGCGCTCGAGGACCGCGGTGAGCGCGGCGGCGTTGTGGCGCTCCAGCCGGGCGCGCTCGCGCAGGCCGAGCGCCGGCCAGTCGTGATCGTGCCAGTACCAGCGCAGCGTGCGGTGGACGTCCGGCTCGTCGCCGTCGGGGACGCCCGGCTCGCGGTGGTCGGTCGTGAGGACCGTGACCTCGTGCCCGTGCGCGCGCAGGTCCACGACCGCCGCCCGCCAGACCAGCTCGTAGCCGCCCTGGTGGTGCGGCGGGTACATGTTCCCGACCGTCAGGACCCGCACGCGCTCACCGCCGGGCGGTCAGGTCGGCGTAGAGCGCGAGGTACGCCTCCGTCGTGCGGTCGGTCGAGAGCTCGAGCGCCCGCTCGCGGCAGCGCGCGGCGGTCGCCGGGTCGGCGGCGAGGTCCAGGGCCGTGCGCAGCGCGACGGCGAGCTCCCGCGGGTCGTCCCCGTCGAACAGCGCGCCGATGCCGTCACGGTCGACGACCTCGGGGATCGCCCCGGCCGCGGTGCCGACGACCGGGGTGCCGCACGCGAGCGCCTCCGCGAGCACGAGGCCGAACGCCTCGCCCACCGACGGGAGCGCGGCCACCCACGCCTCGCGGTTGGCGGCCGCCAGCACCGCGCGGTCGTCGAGGTCGCGCTCCTCCACCCCGTCCGGCAGCCGCCCGGCGAGCGGGGCGCCCGGGACCCGGGAGAGCACGAGCCGCGCGTCCGGACGCTCGCGGCGCACCAGCGCGAACGCCTCCGCCAGCAGCGCCACCCGCTTGCGCGGCTGCGTATGGTCGGCGGCACAGAGGATCGTCGGGACCGGCGCCCGGCCCTCGCCGGGCGCGAACGCGGTGACGTCGACCCCGGGCGCCACGACGTGCGCGCGTACCCCGAGCCAGCGCTCGAAGCCGTCCGCGGCGGTGCGGCTGAGCGCGACGACCGCGTCGGACTCGCGGGCCGCGCGCAGGACGATCTCCTTGCGGCCGCGTCGGTTGGCGAGGCCGACCCGGTGCGGGATGCCCATGTAGGAGAGGACGACCGGCGCGCCGCCGCGGCGGTCGCGGGCGCGCAGGGCGGCCAGGGCGTCGGTCGGGTAGAGCGCGTGCGCGACGTCCGGCGGGTCGGCGGCGAGCTCGCGGTAGGCGGCCGGCAGGTGCAGGAGGTGGTCCTCGTAGAGGCGGCGGCGCAACCGGTCCTCCCCCGGCAGCCGCGGCACCCGGACGACCGTCACCCCGTCCTCGACGGCGACCGTCCGCCGGCCGCGACGGGAGGTCTGCAGGGTCACGTCGTGGCCGCGGTCGCGCAGGCCGTCGGCGAGCTCGCGCGCGAACCGCTCCGAGCCGCGCCGGACCTCCGGCCAGAAGACGGGGTTGAGCAGGCGGACGCGCACGGCTAGAGCAGCAGGGTGCGGTAGCGGACGCTGCCGCGGGCCAGCGCGGTGAACTCGGCGACGTCGAGCGCGAACCGTCCGGGCAGCTCGCTCACCGACCGCGCGACGCCCCGCGGGTCGCGGCCGTAGCGCGGCGCGGCGGCCAGCGCCCACGGCACGACCGCGGCGACCCCCGCCCCGAGCAGCCCCGGGCGGCGGCGCGCCAGGGCGGTGGCCGCGAGCGTCACGCCCGCCGCCGCCGCGGGTAGGCGCGCGTGCGCGGGCTTCCAGCACGTGCCGAAGCCGGGGAGCCCGTCGCGGACCTCCGGGTGCGCGCGCACGACGAACGGCAGGTGCTCCCAGCGCTGCACCTCCCGCATCCGCGCGAGCAGGCTCGCCGGCTCGACGCAGTGGTAGGTCAGCACGTCGGGCGCCGCCTCGTAGGGGGCGCCGAGCGCGCGGGCGCGCAGCGCGAGGTCCGTGTCCTCCCCCGCCGCCAGCGGCAGGGACTCGTCGAAGCCACCGGTCGCCTCGAGCACCGCGCGCGGGTAGAGGATGTTGCAGGTCTGCGCCCACGGCACGGGCGGGTCGACCTCCTGGCTGCGGGCGTGCGGCACGCGCTGACGGACCGCCAGCTCGTCCGGGTCGATCGTCGTGCGGCCCTGCAGGATCGCGTCCGGGCGCGCGAGCGCCGCGGCCAGCCCGTTGGCGACCCAGTCGCGTGGCGGCCGGCAGTCGTCGTCGGTGAACAGGATCCGCGGGGCGCGCGCGGCACGCCACCCGGCGTTGCGCTTGACGGCCGGTCCCGGTCCGGGGTCGAACGTCAGGTGGCGCAGCACGCCGGCGGCCGCGAGCGGATGGGTGCGCAGCAGCTCCTCCGTCTCCGGGCCGCTGGAGTCGTGCGCGACCACGACCTCCCACTGGGCCGGGTCGAGCGTCTGCTCCTGGAGCGCGTTGAGCAGCCAGCGCAGCCGCAGCGGCCGGTCGTGCGAGGGGACGACGACCGAGATCGCGGGGACGGCGCCGCCGCCGTCGCTCACGCCGAGAGCGCCTCGGGGTGCGCCCGGTACCACTCGACGGTGCGTCGCAGGCCCTCGCGCAGGTCGACCTGCGGGGCCCAGCCGGTCAGCTCGCGCAGCTTCGTCGAGTCCACGTACTGGCGGTCGATCTCCCCGTCGGGGACGCCGGCGCCCTGGTAGTCGGCGACGACGTCGGAGCCGACCACCTCGATCGTCAGGTCGACGATCTCGCGGACGCTGTGCGGCGCGTCGCCCCCGGCGTTGAACGCCTCGCCGCCCGCGCGGCCGGCCGCCAGCTCGTCGGCGATCGCCAGGTAGGCGGCGACCGCGTCCTCGACGTAGAGGAAGTCCCGCTCGGGCGAGCCGTCGGAGCGGATCACCGGGGCGCGGCCCGCGAGGATGCCCGAGACCATCTCGGGGATCAGCCGGGACGGGTTGAGGTCCCCGCCGCCGTAGATGTTCGCGAACCGGGTCACCGCCACCGGCAGGCCGTAGGTGTGGAAGTACGAGCGGGCGATGAGGTCCGTGGCGGCCTTCGAGACGTCGTAGGGGAACTTCGGCTGCAGCGCGAAGTCCTCCTTGTAGGGCAGCGTGTCGTGCGGGCCGTAGGCCTTGTCGGACGCGGCGACGACCGTCTGCGAGACCTGGTGGTGGCGGCAGGCCTCCAGCAGCGTCCAGGTGCCGCGGATGTTCGAGTCGAACGTCGAGGCCGGGGAGCGGTTGGCGGTGCCGACGATCGTCTGCGCGGCGAGGTGGAAGACCGCATCGACCTCGTACTCGCCGAGCGCCCGGTCCATGAGGTTCGCGTCGACGAGGTCGCCGCGCACCACCTGGCAGCGGGCCTCCAGCCCGTCGAGGGCCAGCGCGGACGCGGCCACCTGGTCGCGCTTGAGCACGACGACGCGTGCACCGTGGTCCAGCAGCCCGCGCACGAGCCACGAGCCGAGCATCCCGTAGGCGCCGGTGACGAAGGCGGTCTTGCCGGACAGCTGCTCTCCGAAGGTCATGTGCTGCTCAGTCTCTCAGTCGTTCAGGACGGTCGGCGGGAGGCGATCCCGGCGTACCAGCCGGTCATCGCCCTGGAGGACGGCGGCCGCAGGAAGCAGGTCCGCCGCACGTCGACGAACCCGGCGGCCCACGGCATCGCCTTGAGCATCGACAGGTTCGGGTACCACCAGTTGAAGTCGCTCACCAGCGGCTGGAAGTGCGCGACCGGGGTGCGCGGGGCGCGCAGCGTGTTGCGGATCGAGAACGGCTCCATCTGGACCAGCTCGCCGCCCGGGCGCAGGCACGACAGCACCGCCTCCAGCGCGCGGACCGGGTCCCGCAGGTGCTCGGTGATCGCGCCCATGAAGACGAGGTCGAACGGGCCGCCCAGCCGGTCGGGCGCGGCGTCGTAGACGTCGCAGACGATCCGCTGCACCGACGAGCCGAGCGCCTCGTGCGCGACCGCGAAGCCGCGGCCGAGCTCCATCCCCCACTCGGCCGCCTGGCGCTCCAGGCGCGGGCGGTTCAGCGGCGGCCACTGCGCGCTGTCGAGCGCGTCGACGTCGATCGCCACGACCTGCGCGCCGCGCCGCTCCAGCTCGAACGCCCAGAAGCCGTCGAACGTGCCGACGTCCAGCGCGCGACGGCCGGTCAGGTCGTCGGGCAGGAGCTTCGCGGCGCTCGTGCGCAGGTCCACCTGACCCGGGGTCAGCACCCCCGGGGCGACCTCGATCGTGTGGTACCAGAACGGGACGCCGGCGACCGCCGTGCGCGCGTCGCTCACGCCCAGACCTTCCACGGGGCCGCACCGGAGGCCCACAGGTCGTTCAGCGTGATCGAGTCCTTGTAGGTGTCCATGCAGTCCCAGTAGCCGGTGTGGCGGAACGCGTGCAGCGCGCCGTCGGTCGCCAGGCCCTCCAGCGGCTCCCGCTCGAGGATGCTCGACTCGCTGAGGTAGTCCAGGACGCCGGGCTCGAAGACGAAGAAGCCGCCGTTGATCCAGTGCTCGCTGCGGGGCTTCTCGCGGAAGCCGGAGACGCGGTTGTCGCCCTCGATGACGGTGACGCCGAACTGCAGCTCGGGGCGCACGACGGTCATCGTCGCGAGCTCGCCGTGTCCCTCGTGGAAGGCCAGCAGGCCGGCGAGGTCGACGTCCGCGACGCCGTCGGCGTACGTGGCGGCGAAGCGGCCGTCGCCAAACGCGCCCGTGGCCGCGGCGCGCTTGATCCGCCCGCCCGTCTGGGTGTCCAGGCCCGTGTCGACGCAGCGGACCTCCAGGCCCTCCGGCCACGCCGTCTCGCGCGCGAACGCCTCGATCATCTCGCCCTTGTAGCCGGTCAGCAGCACGAAGCGGTGGAAGCCCTGGGCGGCGTACACCTGGATCACGTGCCACACGATCGGACGGCCCCCGATCTCCACCAGGGGCTTGGGGATGTCGACGGTCTTCTCCTGCAGACGGGTTCCCCGCCCTCCGCAGAGGATCACGACAGGCTCTCGGCGTGGCATGCGGCGCGTAGTATGCCGGTCCTGTGAGCACCCTGGAGCGCGCCAAGTCCATGAGCTGGTACCACACGCTCGAGCTGCCGGAGGGTCTGGTGACCCCCGGCATCTTCGATCTGCGTGATCAGGTCCCGCACTACCGGCTCCCCGAGCGCCTGGACGGCAAGCGCGTCCTGGAGGTCGGGACCTGGGACGGGTTCTGGGCCTTCGAGCTCGAGCGCCGCGGCGCCGAGGTCGTGGCCCTGGACCTCGACCGCGAGGAGGACCTCGACTGGCCCGCCCGCCGCCGGCCCGAGACCTTCGCCGACGTGCAGCGCGGGCAGGGCTTCGCGGTCGCCAAGGAGCTGCTGGGCAGCAAGGTCGAGCGGGTCGTGTGCTCGGTCTACCACGCGCTGCCCGAGGACCTCGGGCAGTTCGACCTCGTCTTCTGCGGCTCCGTGCTCATCCACCTGCGCGACCAGGTGCTCGCGCTCGAGCGCATCGCCGCCCTGACGAAGCCCGGCGGCATGTTCGTCAGCGCCGAGGAGTACGACCCGCGACTGGACCTCCTCCCCTGGCCCGTGTCCCGCTACCGCGCCGACCGCGACGCCGCGGTCGTGTACTGGATGCCCAACCAGCGGGCGTGGCGCTCGATGATCTGGGGCGCCGGGTTCGACCACGTCGAGCGGGTCGCGAAGTTCTCGATGAAGGCGACCGACGGCTGGGCCGTCCGCCACGCCGTCTTCCACGCCCGCAAGAACGGCTGATGGTCCCGGGGCCCGGTGGCGGCTTCGACGTCCTCGCCGCCGCCTACGAGAACGACCGCCCGGAGGTCCGCGCGCTCGTCCCGCCGCGACCGCGGCGCGTCCTGGACGTCGGCTGCAGCTCGGGGGCGCTGGGCGCCGCGCTGAAGGCCGACGGGGCCGGGACGGTCGTCGGGCTGGAGCGCGATCCCGCCTACGTGGCGATCGCGCGCGAGCGCCTCGACGCGGTCCACGCCGTCGACCTCGACGCCGACGTGCCGCTGCCCGAGGAGCCGTTCGACGTGATCGTCTGCGCCGACGTCCTGGAGCACCTGCGCGACCCGGAGGCGGTGCTCGCGCGGCTGGTGCGCGCCCTGGCGCCCGGGGGCACCGTCGTCGTCAGCCTGCCGAACGTCCGCCACTGGGAGACGTTCTGGCAGCTCGGCGTGCGCGGCACGTTCCCGCGGCGCAGCATGGGGATCTTCGACCGGACGCACCTGCGCTGGTTCACGCTCGCCGACGCGTACGGCCTGTGCGCCGCCGCCGGCCTCGAGGTCGTGGAGGTGCGTCGCGTGCTGCGCCCGCGGCCGACCGGCCCGTCCGACGGGCGTCTCGTGCGGCTGCTGGCCCGCGGGCCGGGGCGCACGTTCCTGACCTTCCAGCACGTGCTGGCCGCCCGTCGCGTCGGCGACGCGCCAGCGTCCTGAGCGCGCGCGACCGTCCCGGTCAGGCGCTGCGGCGCGCGGCGCGGCGGGCGCGCAGGACGCCCGGGAGCTCGCGCACGAGCGAGCGGGCGAGCTGCCCCGGCGGGACGCGCAGCGGTCCGACCTTGACGCCGGTTGCCGGGTCGTCCCAGACGCGCTGCAGCGCGACGACGCTCGGCAGCTTGGCGAGGTCGAGGTCCCCGAGCGAGCGGCCGTGCACGCCGATCCCGAACACCTCGCGCGGGATGTCCGGGTCGCCGATCCCGACCACGCGGACGTCGTCGAAGCCGCTCAGCAGCTCGCGGAAGCCCTCGGGGGTGAAGCGGAAGTAGTCGTTGGGGTAGCCGTGGATGCCGAACAGCATCACCGAGCTGATCAGGCAGACGCCACCGTCGCGGCGCGTCACCCGGGCCAGCTCGCGGCACGCCTGCGGCGGATCGGCGCAGTGCTCGAGCGTGTCGAGGCAGATCGCGGTGCCGACCTCGCCGTCGCCGAACGTCAGCGCCCGCAGGTCCTCGACGCGGTCGACGCCCGGCCCCTCGCGGAAGTCGGTCCCGGTGAACGGCCGTCCGGCGAAGAAGCGGCGCAGGTCGATGTCCTGCGCGGCCTCGACCTGCAGGGAGCCGAACTCGACGACCGGGTCGGGCAGGTCGACGACGGCCATGACGTCCTGGAGGACCTGACGGGTGATCGGCTGGGCCATCGCCCCGGACCCTAGCCGCGCCGGGCGGCGAACGCCCTGCGCACCGCGGCGAACGCGGGCTTGCGGCGGCCGTCGGCGGCGATCAGCCCGTAGTTCTGCTGCGGATCCGCGGGCGCCTGGCGTGGATCGCGCAGCCGGTACACGAACACCGACTCCGGAAACCCCAGCGCCGTCCCCGGGGCCTGCAGGCGCGCGAGGGCCCGGCCGAGGTAGGCGGCCTGCTCGGCCTCCCCGACCCCGTCGTTGAACAGCTCACCGCGCTGCGTGCTCGTGTTCCAGCCGATCTCGGTCACCCAGACGGTGCGCCCGGCGTCCCGCCGTTCCACCACCCCCTTGACCGCGAGCAGGCCCTGCCGGAACGCGGCGCGCGCGAAGCGGGCGGGCAGGCCCCGCTCGGGCGGGCGGCCGTCGTTGTACGCGTGCACGGACAGGACGTCGATCTCGTCGGCGAGCCCCTCGCCGTACAGCTGCTCCAGGAACGGGGCGTCGCCGCCCGCCAGCGCGCCCGCGACGAGCGGCAGCCGGGGCGCGACGCGCAGCAGCTCCTGCCGCGTGGCGCGGACCAGGCGGACGTAGTCGCGCGCCGCGTCCTGCGGAGCCCAGAAGCCCGGGAGGTTCGGCTCGTTCCAGACCTCCAGTCCGGCCAGCGCGTCGCCGTAGCGGCGGGCGAGCCGTCCCGCGAAGCGCGCGTAGTCGGCGGGATCGCGCGGGTGCGTGGTCTGCACCTGCTGCGCGGCCGCCGGGGAGGCGCACGGCGCACCGCCGGCGGCGTCGACCGCCCAGCACGGCGTGAACACCGGGGTCAGCAGGACCTGCAGCCCCGCGCGCCGCGCGCGCGCCACGAGCCCGTCGAGCCGCTGCACGTACCAGTCGGCGAGCTCGCCGGCGCGCAGCGGCTCCATTCCCGCCCACTGGACGGCCACGCGGATCGCGTCGGCGCCGAGCTCGGCGGCGGCGTCGACCTCCGCGAGCTCCGCCGAGGCGGGCGTGCCGAAGACGATGTCGACCGCGACGCCCCGGTGGGCGGGCGGGTCGAGCGTGCGGACGGGCTGCTCCCCGCCGCCGCAACCGGCGAGCGCGGCGAGGGCGGCGGCGCCCGCGACGGCCGCCAGCCGGCGCCGGGCCCGCCGGCCGCTCACGTCCCGGGCTCTCCGTGCCGGTTGGAGGCGGCGAGCGGGACGACGCCGCGCGGCGTGACCATCCGTCCGGGCGGCACGTCCCGGGTGACGACGCAGTTGGCGCCGACGATCGAGCCCTCGCCGATGCGCACGCCGCCCATCAGCACGGAGCCCGGGTACACGGTGACGTTGTCCTCGATGATCGGCCGACCGGGACCGCGTTCGCCCGCGAGCGTCACGTTGTGGCCGAGCCCGACGTTGGCGCCGATCTGCGCGTCGGCGGCGAGCAGCACGCCGATCGGGTGCGGGATCTCGAACCCGGGCCCGATCTCGAGCTTGCCGCTCCAGTCCATCGAGTGCAGCCGGACGAAGAAGTTTCGCCAGATCCACCACGTCCAGCGCGGGCTCGCGTTGGCGATCCGCAGCACGAGGACCGCCTGCAGCGACGGGTTGACCAGCAGGCGGGGCAGCGCGAGCAGCCGGCGGCGCTCGCGGGACTCGGGCGCCTTGTGGCTGCAGTGCGCGACGTAGTCGGACCAGTAGAGCGCGCGCACGCCCTTCGGCCAGGAGGCGCGGCGGTCGTCGGGCGCGGGCTCCATCAGGCGGTCAGCCCCCCGTCGACCACGAGCGTCTGCCCGGTCATGAAGCTCGCGGCGGGCGAGCAGAGGAACAGCACGACGCCAGCGATGTCCTCCGGCTCGCCGAGCCGGCCGGCCGGGGTCCGCCGGGCGATCTGCTGCAGCTGGCTCTCGTCGAGGCCGTGCGACATCTCGGTGCGGAGGTACCCGGGCGCGACCGAGTTGACCGTGATCCCGCGCGCACCGAGCTCGCGGGCCAGCGAGCGGGAGAAGCCGTCGAGGCCGGCCTTCGTCGCCGAGTACACCGACAGGCCGCGATAGCCGGACAGCCCGACGATCGAGGAGATGTTGACGATCCGGCCGCTGCCCGCCAGGAGCATGCGCCGGGCGACGAGGCGGGTCATCGTGAACGTCGCCTTGAGGTTCAGGTCGAGGACCGTGTCGATGTCCTCGTCGGAGGCGAGGCCGATGACGCCGTCGCGCGCGATGCCCGCGTTGTTCACGAGCACGTCGATGCGCCCGAACCGCTCGAGCACCTGCGCGACGAACGCCTGCGCGGCCGCGACGTCGACGATGTCGACCGGCGCGAACAGGAACCGCTCCGCGGTGGCGGGATCCGCCGCCCAGGCGTCGGTCCGCGGCGTGGCGGAGCGGCTGCAGGTGGCGACGACATCGCCGGCGTCGAGGAACGCCTGGACGATGCCGGCCCCGAGCCCGCGGCTCCCGCCGGTGATCACGACGACGCGACTGCTCATTGCTGCTCCTGGGTTGTGGTGCGGACGATCTTGTCGCCGCGGGTCTCGAGCGCGTCGACGAAGCGCAGGCGGCGCGGCCGGCCGGGCGCGGGAAGCACCGAGCAGGCGGCGTACACGGCCTTCTTGACGACGGCCTCGTCGGCGCCCGGCTCGAGGACGACGTCGATCGCGACGATCTGGCCGGTGATCGCGTTCGGCGCGCCGTAGACGGCGGCGACCGCGATCCCGGGCACGGTCGAGACGAGCTCCTCGATCGGGAGGGGGTGCACCTTGGCGCCCCCGACGTTGATGATCTCGACCGTGCGCCCGACGAAGTGCAGGCGCCCGTCGCGCTCCTCGACGAGGTCCCCGGTGGCGATCCAGCCCTCGTGCTCGGGGGCCCCGTGGTAGCCGCGCATGGCGTGCCGGGAGCGCACGTGCAGCTCGCCGTCGACGACGCGGAAGCGCACGTCGGCGTCCTCCCCGCGCTCGAGCACGGAGGCGGGCAGGCCGGGCTCCCCGTCGGTGATCGCGATCGCGGACCCGAACTCGGTGCCCGCGTAGACGTGCGTGATCCGCGCGTCCGGGAACACCGCGCGCAGCCGCTCGATCAGCGGACCCGGGGTCGCCTCGCCGCCGAGCGTGATCTGCGCGAGCGCGGGCGGCGGGCCGTCGGCGGCCTCCGCCTGCCCGGCGAGCAGGCGCCAGAACGTCGGCGTCGCGCTGACGTGGGAGACGTCGTGGGCGACGAGCGCGTCGAGCGCGTCGCGGGCCTGGCTGCTGCGCGGCACCACGAGCGTCGCCCGGTGGACGACCGCGTGCAGCAGGACCTGGAAGCCCGCGAACTGGTTGAGGTTGTAGGCCAGCAGCCAGCGGCGACCGATCGCGTCCGCCCCGCGCGGCACCGCGGCGATCAGCCGCCGCCACTCGTGCCGCACGCCCTTCGGCGTGCCGGAGGTGCCGGTCGTGAGGATCAGGACCGGGGCGTCCTGCGGCTGGGGCGGCAGCGCACCGTCCTGCTCGAGGTCGGCGGGGACCAGCGCGGTCGCGGCCCCGGTGTCGCGCGGCGCGTCCACGACGACGAGGTCGTGGCCGAGGCGCTGGGCGGACTCCGCGACCCCCGCGTCGTCGAGCGCGCGCGGGTACACGCACGCCTCCGCACCGATCCGGGAGGACGCGGCCAGCAGCGCGACCACGGCGAGCGGGTCGTGGCACGCGACCGCGAACCGCTCCACGCCGCGGGCGGCCAGGCCCGCGGCCAGGCGCTCGGCCCGGGCGACGAGCTCGGCGTAGCCGATGCTCCCGTCCGGGCCGATGATCGCGGTGTCGGCCCCCGCCTCGGCGGCCGTCCGCAGGACGTCGATGAGCACGGGCCGCTCGCGCCGCCCGCTAGCCGAAGTAGGCGACGAGCTCGCCGACCGTCGCGGGGACGATGCCCTCGCTGTACGGGTCGCGGCCGAACGCGTCCTCGAGGCCGGCGGAGAGCTCGGCGAGCTCGAGCGAGTCGAGGTCGAGGTCGGCGGCGATGCGCGACTCCGGCGTGATCTCCGGCGGCTCGTCGCCGCGGCGCTCGATGAGGCCCTTGATGAGCTCGACGATGACCTGCGTGGGCTCTGCCATGAACGTCCCTGGGTTGTGGATCTCGGGGTGGTGGACGGCGGTCCGCGGTGGCGGGTCGCCGTTCGCGGCGGGGATGGTAGCGGCTGCGCCGGTGGGCGCCTCCGGGCTCACGGCGAGGGGCTGCCCGCCGCCTCCTTGGCGCCCGCGGCGCCGTCGACGTCCGCCAGCGCCGACTCGTAGTAGCCGACGCCCGCCGTGCTCTTGCGGCCGCGGCGGATGCGCATCTCGTGGTGCACGCGGAAGAGCGGGAGCATCGCCTTCAGCCAGCGCGGACGGCGGTGGTCGGTGCGCGCCCGGCGGCGCAGCCCGGCGAGCCAGAGATGCTCGTCCGGATGGCCGAGGTGGCCGAGCGTCAGCGACTCGTCGTGGATCCGGTACCAGCGGGCGATCTCCCGCAGCATCACGATCCGTCCGCGGACGGTCAGCGACGACGCGAGCGCCCAGTCCTCGAAGAACGCGATGTCGCTCGCGAAGCCGCCCGCGTCGCGGACCTCCGCGGTGCGCATCAGCGCCGGACCCGTCGTGGTGAACGGGCAGTAGACCTGCGCGATGATCGCGAACAGCCGCGGTCGGCGACACAGCGCGTACATCACGCTGCGCGGCCACGGCCAGCGCTCGCCCGGACCGGTCTCAGGCGTCCAGCGCACGCTGTCCATCGTCACGGCGACGACGCGCGGGTCGCCGTCGAGCACCTCGCTCAGGCGCCGCAGCGTGCCGGGGAGCATGACGTCGTCGGCGTCCCAGAACATGATCGCCGGGGCGATCGCCGCGTCGAGTCCGGCGTTGCGCGCACCGCCGACCGGCAGCCGCTGCGGCGTGCGGATGACGCGGACCTGCGGCGGCAGCGGCGGGACCGGCACGTCGGAGGCGTTGTCGACGACGATGATCTCCGTCCGCGGCCCCTCCTGCTCCAGCAGCGACTCGATCGCCGGCGGCAGGTAGGTCACGTGCGTGCCCCAGGCGGGGATCACGAGCGAGACGTCGGGCGTGCTCATCGGGCGGCCTCCACGTAGCAGTCGGCCATCTGCGCGATGACCCGGTCCAGGCGGTAGCGCTCGCGCTCGCGCACGCGCGCGGCGGCGACGAGCGCACGGGCGCGCTCGGGATCGTCCAGGAGGTCGGCGACCGCGGTCCCGAGCGCGACGTGGTCCCCCTCCGGCACGACGACGCCGACGTCCCCGACGACCTCGGGCAGCGCGCCGTTGGCGTAGGCGACGACGGGCGTCCCGACCTGCATCGCCTCGACGACGGCGAGGCCGAAGCCCTCGCGCCAGCCGCCGCGCTCCTGCAGGCGGCTCGGCTGCACGAGCACGTCGCAGGCGCTGACGACCGAGACCGCCTCGGCGGGCATGTGCCCGGCGAGCCGGGCGAAGCAGACGGCGTCGTGGACGCCGAGCCCGCGCGCCTGCTCCTCGAGCGTGGCGCGGTAGCCGGGGTAGAACGAGTCCTCGACGCCGAGCAGCAGCAGCGTCGCATCGGGATGGCGGGCCAGCACGGTGGGCATCGCGGCGACCATGTCGGTCTGGCCCTTGCCCGGGCACAGCCGCCCGGACAGCGCGATCACCGGGCCGTCCGCGGGCCGGTCCATGACCGCGGCGAGCGCGCGTGGCCCCTGGGCCTCGGCGTCCGGGTACTCCGGGACGCCGGCGTACACGACGCGGGCGCGACGCCGGGTCAGGCGACCGAACGTCTCGTTGACCGCCCCGCTGATGCCCACGACCATGCGCGAGCGCAGCGCCACGAACGCGGCCATCGCGCCGTCCCAGCCGAAGTCGTACTTCAGCCACACGACCGGCGGGCCGCCGACGCCGCGCGCGAGGACGGCGACGAGCGCCGCCTTGATGCCGTTGGCGTGCACGACCGCCGGCCGGGTGCGCCGCAGCTCGCCGCGCAGCCGCCGCGCCGCGCCCAGGACGCTCGTCCGGCCCTCCGCGGGCAGCACCGTGACCTCGTGGCCGCCGTCCCGCAGCCGCTGCACGAACGGCCCGTCGTGCAGCGAGACGATGCCCGCGCACCACGCCGGGCCGAGCCCCTCGACGATCGAGCGGAGGTAGCCCTCGCCGCCGCCGAGCTGGGCGTGCGAGGAGACGAACAGGACGGGCACGGGCTCGGGCCCCGGGCGGGCGCTCCGGGCCTCTCCGGCACTCGCGGTCACCGGCGGGAGTCTACCGCCGGACCGGACGGGGACCGCGCGGTGCGACACCCCTTCCGCGGTCGATGCACCGCCGTTAGGATCGACGGCATGACCGTCGAGCGGGGCCGGCCGCGCGCGCTCCTCCTGTCCTCCTGCGCGGCACTGCTCCTCGCCCCGTCGGCGGCCACGGGCCGCGAGGCGCCGGTGCGCCCCGACGCGTTCGGGATCAACAACGGGGTCCTGTGGCCCGACGGCCTCGGCGAGCTGCCGACCGCCCGCCACGCCGACGCGATCGGGCGCACGGGCCTCGCGAGCGTCCGCGCGATCCCCTACTGGGACCAGATCGAGCCGCAGGCCCCGAACCCGCGGACCGGGGAGCACACCTACGACTGGACCCGCCCGGACGCGATCGCCCGGCACCTCGCGCGCAACGGGCTGCGCTGGGACGCCCTGCTGGGCTTCTCCACCCCGTGGGGCGGCGAGGTCCCCGGGACGACCGGTGGCGCCCCGCGCATCGGGCCGTTCGTCAGCTACGCGACCGCGGTGGCCCGCCGGTACGGGCGCGACGGCGCGTTCTGGCGCCGCAACCCGGACCTGCCGTACGTCCCGATGACGCAGTTCCAGGTCTGGAACGAGCCGAACCTCAGCGGGTCGGTGCTGGCGATCCGCCCGACGCACTACGCCGACCTGTACCTCGCCGTGCGTCGTGCGCTGCTGGAGGTCGACCCGCACGCCCGCGTCGCGATCGGCGGGCTCGTGCACTCGGCGCGCAGCGGCACCGGCAACGCGGCCGGCTTCCTCCAGGACATGTTCGCCGCCCGGCCCGCGCTCGCCGGGAACGTCGACGCGGTCGGCGTGACGATCTACCGCCAGAACCCCGAGCAGGTGCTGGAGCAGGTCCGCGGCCTGCGGGAGATCCTCGACCGGCTCGGTGAGCGCTCCACCCCGATCGACATCCACGAAACCGGCTGGGCGACCCGAGGGACGGTGCTGCTCACCGACATCGCCGCGGTCAGCGAGGAGCGGCGCACCGCGATGCTCCCCGAGCTCGTGGACCTGCTCGCCGCCTCCGACTGCGGCGTCCAGAAGGTGACCCCGTTCGCGTGGGTCACCCAGGAGAGCCTGAGCGCCGACGCCGCCGGCTGGTTCGGTCTCGCGGACCGCCGCACGGCGGAGCTCAAGCCGTCCGGTCGCGCGTACGTCGACGCCGTCCGGCGGGTGACCACGACGCCGGTCGCCCCGGCGGTCCGCTGCAACCGCCCCGACCTCCCCCGGCTCGTCACCCCCGACGCCGCGCGCCGCGCCCCGCTCGCCCCCGTCGCCTCGCGGCGCTGCTCGCGCGGGCGCTTCGTCCTGCGCTTCGGGCTCGGCACGACCAGCGAGCCGTACAGCCGCCTGGAGGTCACGCTGCCCGGCGGACGGCCGCGGGTGACCGGTGATCCCGACGGCGGCGGGCCGGCGACGCTCCCCGCCCGGCTGACGCTGCCGATCCCGCGGCGGCGCGGGACGATCACGGTCGTCGCGAAGGACGCGCTCGGTCGCGAGCAGGACCGTGCGACGCTGCGGCTCGCGCGCTGTCCCGCGCCGGGCGCCACGCGGCGCTGAGCCGCCCGGCGGTCAGCGGCCGCCCAGCGCCGGGACCGCGGCGATGAGCTCGCGGGCCGCGGCCCGCCACGTCCAGCGCGCCGACTCCGCGATCGCGCCCGCCCGCAGCGTCGCGGTGCCCTCGCGGTCCGCGAGCGCCCGCGCGAGCACGGCCGCGAGCGCCCGGTCGTCCTGCGCGTCGTAGGTGCGGCCCGTGACGCCGTCGGTCACGAACTCCGCTGACGCGCCGTCCGCCGGGCAGATCGGCACCGATCCGCACGCCATCGCCTCGAGCATCGTCAGGCCGAGCAGCTCCGGTGGCGCGGCGCCGGCCCCGCTGCCGTAGCGGCGGACGTCGATCGGCACCTGGACGGTGTGCCGCGCGCGACGGTAGGTCGCGACGAGCTCGGCGTCGCTGACGTCGTAGCGGACCTCCACTCCGGCCTCCCGGGCCGCCGCGGCCACCGCGGCGAGGTAGTCGGGGTCCACGGAGTCCGACGGTCCGACGAGCACCGCGCGCGCTCCAGCGGGCAGCTGCTCGAGGAACCGCAGCTGGCCCTTGTACGGGACGAAGCGGCCGACCATGAGGAAGTCGATGTCGGGCTCGACGTCCTCGGCGGGCGCGAACCGCGCGTCGTCGATGCCGCCCCGCACGACGCAGTGGCGGCGGGCGCCGATCGGGGAGATCCGCTGCTCGAAGACGCTCTGGTGCGCGCCGACGTCCGCGCCGGGCAGCGGCGTCCACGACAGGACGTAGCCCAGCCGCGTGCCGGCCCCGTGGTCCATCGAGACGAGCGTCGTGCCGCGCAGCAGCCGGCAGGCGGCGCGCAGCGTCGTGGCCGAGCGCGTGCGCCACTGGTGGCTGAGCACGACCGTCGGGCGCCGCGCGAGCACGCGCGCCACGTCGAGCGGGCCGATCGCGTCCCCGGCGGAGACGCGGCCGGCGAGCCGGCCCTGCACGGCGCTCCAGCCGTCCGGCAGGTGCTCGGCCGCCCCCGCGCTGACCGCGACGAGGGCGCGGTGCTCCCAGCCGGGCAGCTCGGCGCGCAGGGCGGCGTGCAGCTCCACCGCGTACCGCTCCGCGCCGCCGCGGGCCCGCGCGAGGTCGGACGGCAGGATCGAGACGAGCGACGGCACGGGGCGCGCGCTCAGGGGCGCGACGCGGCGATCAGCCCGTAGCCGAGCGTGCCGTCGTCCCAGAACCCGGCGAGCACGTCGCACGAGTCGCGGAACGCGGTCCAGGCCCGCTCCCCGATCAGCTCGACGACCTCGGTGCGGTACCGGTCGGCGTTGGCCTGCCAGGCGTCGAACGTGGGACGGGTCGCCGCGGTCAGGTCGACCTCGTGGTCGACGGTCAGCCCCTCACCCTCCATCAGGGCGCGGTAGTCCCCCAGGCCCTCCATGCGCGCGTCGCCGAACACCTCGCGCAGCAGCGCCAGCGGCTCCCGCAGCCGGCGGACCTCGGCGAGGTCGAGCGGCCGCTGGCGGGTGATGTCGCACAGGACGACCCGACCGCCGGGCTTCAGGACGCGCGCGGCCTCCCCGATGAGCCGCTCGCGGCGGCGCATGAGATGCGAGGACTCGAGGATCCAGACGCGGTCGAACGACGCGTCCGGCAGGCCGTTGTCGGTGCCGTCACGCAGCTCGAAGGAGGTCTGCGCCGCGAGCCCGGCCGCCTTCGCGCGCTCCTGCGCGGCCCGGATGCCCTCCTCGCTGGTCGTGATGCCGGTCACGTGCGCGCCGAACTCCTGCGCCAGGCGGCAGGCCGGCGCCCCGGTGCCGCAGCCGACGTCGAGGATCGACACGCCCTGCTCGATGCGGCCCCCCTCGATCATGCGACGGGTCAGCTCGCCGGTCGCGACGGCGAGGTCGGTGACGCCCTCGTCGAAGACGCCGTAGTGGAGCTCCTCCCCGAGGAGGTAGCGCCAGGCGGCGGTGACGCGGTCGTAGTGCGCGGCGGGGGCGTGGCTCTGGCTCACGGGTGGACCTCGGATTTCCGGCCCTGGACCGGGTAGTTCTTCCAGTTGATGCGCCGCTTCACGACGCGGGTGCGGGCGGGGGCGGCGAGCCCCCCGTCGGGCACGTCCTCCTCGAGGACGACGTTGGCCCCGAGGATCGCGCCGTGGCCGATCCGGATCGGCCCGACCGCCACCGCGCCCGCCAGGAGCGCGGCGTGGTTGCCGACGACCGGCTGGCCGGTGGCGCCCATGTCGGAGCCGAGCGTGACGTTCTGGCAGATCGTCACGCGCTCCCCGATCAGGACCTGCCCGCCGATCCCGATGCCGTAGGGGTGCGGGAGGTGCAGGCCGGGACCGATCCGGGCGCCGTAGACGACCTCGCTGGAGTGCAGCGCGTTCAGCAGCGAGCGCCAGAACCAGTGCGACCAGCGCGGCGCCGCGCAGGTGATGCGGAACAGCACGCCCGCGCGCAGCGACGTGTTGATGACGAACCGCACCGGGGCCTTGCGGCGCCGCACGGCGCGCGGCTCCTCGTGGAGGTCGCAGTAGAACTCGTAGTCGGAGCGGATCAGCTCCAGCAGGCCGTAGCGGCGCTCCGTGACGCCGGCCGCCGGCCGCTCCTCCTCGTCGGGCTTCTCGGGGGTGCTCACCGGGCCGCAGACTACCCCGCCGGGCCGACGTCCGCGGTCGGTCATGCCCCGCGGGGACGCGCCAGCCGCAGCCGCACCGCGTCGTCGGGGTGGCGCCGGCGCTCGACGGTCACGAGCACGACCGCGAAGGCTGCGCCGGCGAGCGGGATGCCCCAGGCGTGGGCGCCGGTCGCGACCGCCACCGCGACCATCGCGAGGCCGCCCAGGAGCGGTCCCTCGACGGTCCGCAGGACCGGCACGCGGCCCGCGTCGCGCAGCACCGCGACGAGCAGCATGGCCGCCAGGACGGTCGTGGTCGCCGCCCACGACCAGGCCGCGCCCTCCGCGCCCATCGAGGGGATCAGCGCGAGGTTCGCGCCGACGTTCAGGACCGTCGTGACGACGAGCGCGACCACGATCGGCCGCTGCGCCTGCTGGCTCGTCAGCACGAACGCCATCAGGCTGTAGATCCCGGTGGTGATCACGAGCACGCCGAGGATCTGCAGCGTCCCGGTCGCGTCGCGCAGCCCGTCGCCGTAGATCGCCACGAGCACCGGCTCCGCGTACGCGACGAACCCGACGGCCAGCGGCACGGTCGTCACGAGCACGGCCTTCGTCGTCAGCGCGACCGCCTCGCCGAGGCTCGGCGTCGACGTCCGGGTGAGTCGCGACAGCGCCGGGAACGCGGACAGCGCCAGCGCGCTGGTGATGAAGAAGGTGCTCTCCATC
The DNA here is from genome assembly GCF_003044185.1 of Paraconexibacter algicola. GTDB lineage: Bacteria > Actinomycetota > Thermoleophilia > Solirubrobacterales > Solirubrobacteraceae > Paraconexibacter > Paraconexibacter algicola. Next base: position 104,800 of record NZ_PYYB01000004.1, on the reverse strand, counting down.
AGCCGGTAGGCGCCGCCGTAGAGCGCGACCGCCTCGCTGTCCTTCAGCGCGCCGAGCAGCACGATGTCCAGCCGCGAGAGCGCGGCGCCGAGCACCGCGGCGAGCCCGAGCCCGAGCGAGTCGGTCGCGACCGCGCGCAGCCCGGCCCGCGTCACGACGAACGGGTGCCGCAGCCCGGCGCGGCGCGCGCGCAGCAGCGTGTACGCGAGGCCGGCGAGCGCGCCGAGCAGCCAGCCGACCGCGACGAGCAGGATCGACCCGCCGGCCAGCAGGACGGCGACGCCGAGCACCGAGAGGAGCCCCCGGTACAGCAACAGGGCCAGTGCGACGGGCCGCAGGTCCTCGTGGCCGCGGAAGACCGCGTGCGGCGTCATCGTCGTGAGCTCGACGATCATCGCGAGGCCGAGCACGGCGGTCGTGGCGACGACGCGGTCGGAGTACGGGCCGAGCGCGGCGATCCCGCAGACGACCAGCAGGATCGCCGTGCCGCCGGCGAGCTTCAGGAGGACCGCCCCCCAGATCGACGGGCCGACGTCCGGGTCGCCCTGGGCGACCAGCCGGGTGACCCGGAAGTCCATGCCGAACGCGGCCACCATCACCAGCACCGACAGGGACGCGGCGGTCGTGAAGTCGCCGAACGCCGCGACCCCGGCCTCGCGGGCCAGGACGGCGTAGAGGACGATCGTGCCGAGCTTCCCGAGCCCGTCGGCGGCCGCCTGCAGCGCGGTGTTCCCCGCGATGCGGCGGGTCGCGTTCCCCGCGGCGGGCGTGCTCATCGACCGGGCGCGGGACGGACGGCGCTGCTCAGGGGAGCAGCAGCAGGTCGGCGAACACGTCCGGGCGGTCGTAGCGGGTCGCGAGCGTCGCGACGTCCGCGGCCGCGATCACCGTCGGCGGCTCGTCCGACCACGGCGGCCCCATGTCGACGACGCGGCTGAAGTGCCGGCGGATGCTGTCGTGCAGCAGCTCCAGGCCCTCCGCCCGGTCCAGGCCGTAGCGCCAGTACTCGAGCACGACCGGGATGCCTCGCGCCAGCACGGCGTCGGCCCCCGCGAGGACGTGGCCCTCGTGCCCCTGCACGTCCATCCAGATCAGCCCGAGGGCGTCGGCGTCGATCTCCCCCTCCTGCGCGAGCGTGTCGAGCCGGCAGGCACGCACCGACAGGAGGTCCCGGCGCTCCTCGCCGATCAGCCCGGGCGCCGCGCTCGCCGCCCCGGTGCGGACCCGGTGGTCCCCGGAGTTCTCCGGGGAGAGCTCGAGCTGCACGGTGCCGTCGCGGTCGCTGAGCGCGAGCTCGAGGATCCGCACGTCGTCGGTGGCGCCGTTCTCGTGCAGGTTCAGCCGCAGCAGCCGCAGGTTGCTCGGGGCGGGTTCGACGGCGATCGCGGCCCGTGCGCCGTAGCGGCGCACCGCGTACAGGCTGGTGGTCCCGATGTTGCCGCCGATGTCGAGGAGCACCTTGTCGCGCAGCGGCTCGGCGACCCCGGTGTGCTCGGCGAGCGCCGCGACCAGGTCGGCCATCGCGCGCTCGTCGAGGCCGCGCTCGCCGAAGATGATCCGTCCCTCCTCCTCGGCGGTGGAGACGTGGAACCGCAGGTCGCCGCTGTCGACCGCGAGCATCGGCGTGAACCGGCGCGACAGCGTGAAGAAGTACTCGCGCAGCAGCCGCTCGCGCTGGCCGCGGTGGTCGATCGCGATCTTCACCGCGTTCTTGGCGTTGCGGGCGACGGCCGTGCGGCGCTGGGTCCAGACGGAGGGTGCGTTGTTCATGTGACCGCGTCGATCAGGTAGTAGGGGGCGAGGTTGCGCCGGTCGCCGGTGACCGCCCACTCCTCGTAGGCGAGGTAGGGCGCGCGCAGCAGCGGCGACCACTGCAGGTACCAGCCGCCGGTGAACAGCGGGATGACCTCGGCGGTGCTCCACGCGTCGTCGGTGACCTCGCGCAGCGCGTCGTACCAGCAGTGGTCGTAGTGCGCGCGGAAGACGGTGTCGGGCACGCGGCCCCACAGCCGCTGCATGATCGGCTTGGCCAGGCGGTGCGGGACGATGCGGTTGAGCACCGCGTGCATCGAACGGCCGCCGGCGAGGTAGCCGAGGAAGCGGCCGTCCTCGGCGAGGTAGCTGCGCAGGTTGCGCAGCGCGTCCGGCACCGGCTTGACGTGCTCCATGGTCAGCCAGCTGAGCACGAGGTCGAAGCGGCCGACGAGCGCGGGCTCGCGGATCGTCAGGTCGCCGACGACCATCTCGTCGTAGCTGCCGGGGGGCGCCTTGCGCAGCTCCTCCCCGTCGACGTCGAAGCCCACGTAGGTGACGCCCGCGGGACGGTCGGCGGGCGCGACCATCGGCCGGGCGCCGGCGCCGACGTCGAGGATCCGCATGCCGGGGCGCAGGGCGGCCTCCAGCCGCGGCTGGAACGGCACGTGCCAGGTGTCGGTGGCGTAGCGCGGCGGCAGCTTGCCGCGCGGGGACTCGCGCGCCGCGCGGACGATCCGCTTCCAGCGTCCGGCGGGCGGGCCGGGCTCCGGGGTCCAGACCGCGATGCCCAGGCCGTCGGCGAGCTCGTGGAGCTCCTCGGCCGTGCGGCCGTCGGGCCCGGCGTAGGGGGCGACCTCGCGCGCGGCGTTCACGCGCCGGTCCCGTCGAAGCGGTAGGCGGTCGTCACGATCGTGCCCTCCTCGTGGTCGACGCGGCAGATCTCGCGGGCCTCGTCGGCGACGAACGAGAACGGCGGGTCGGCGAGGACCACGCCGGAGCGGCGCTCGGTGCGGATGCCGGGCCCGGCGACGATGTCGAGGTTCGGGACGAACCGCGGGTCGTCGGAGACGTGCTCGGTGATGAGCACCCACCGGTAGCGGCGCAGCTTCGGCAGCACCTGCTGGATCTGCGCGTTGGAGAGGTGCTGCAGGACCTGCCGCACGAAGGCGACGTCGCCCTCGGGCAGTGGCTCGGTGAGCATGTCCAGGGCGCGGAAGTCGACGTCGAGCTCGGCCGGGTAGTGGCCGCGGTTGCGCTCGATCACGCTCGCGGCCACGTCGCAGGCGACGTAGCGCCCGCACGCGGGCCGGATGCGCGAGCCGACGTTGAAGTCGCCGCAGCCCAGGTCGACGGCGTCGGGCGGGACGGGAAGCTCCTGCAGGAACGCGGTGACCGCGGCGACGTACGGCTCGACGATGGTGGCGTCGTGGCTGCCGCGGCCGGAGGTCGGCTCGCCGCCGGCCTCCCCGCCCCACAGCCCCTCGCGGTAGATCGTCTCGAAGACCTGGTCGGTGGGCATGCCCGCGAAGCGCCGGGTGGCACGCGCGTTGCGGTAGCGGTCACGGGTGCGGAACGCCCAGGCGGGCGTGACCCGCTTCGCGAGCGACTTCAGGGTCATGTTGGGGTGGTCTCTCCGGTGGGTCGTGCGGCGGACGCGCGGCGCTGCTCGTCGAGCGACAGGCCGATCACGCAGCCGAGGGCGAGGAAGAACGCGACCCCGATCGGGGTGACGCCCAGGGCGTCGTCGACGAGGCCGCTGACGAAGAAGCCGGTCAGGGCGGCGGCGAGAGCGTACGCGAGCGCGGCACCCTCCCCCGAGGCGGTCCGGATCACGCGGCGCATCGCGGCGAGCGCCGTCGCGAACATCGCGAGGAACGCGGCGAGGCCGAGCAGCCCGTTCTCGATCGCCGTGTTGAGGATCAGGTTGTGGGCGTGGTCGGGCACGCCCTCGGGGAAGCGGATCCCGTAGACGCTCGCGTAGTAGCCGAAGTGCAGGGCCCCGACGCCGAAGATCGGGTGGTCGGAGAGGATCTGCGGCGCCTTGCGCCAGACGACGAGCCGCGGGTTGCTCGAGCCCGCGGTCTGGACCTCGGTGAGCCGCTCGACGACCTTGCCGGCGATCGGGGAGGCCGGGTTGCTGCCGACGAGCGAGACGACGAGGACGACCGGGAGCAGCACCGCCGCCATGCGCCGCACGGGCGGCCACAGCGCAAGCACCAGCAGCGCCGCGCCGAGCCCGACGAACGCGCCGCGCGAGACCGACAGGCCCATGCCGACGAGCGAGACGACGAAGCAGCCGGCGGCGACCGCGCGCACGACCGGATGGCCGCGCAGCGCGAGCACGACCTGGATCGGCATCGTCAGGACGAGCAGCGCGCCGAGCGCGTTGGGCGAGCCGAAGCCGCCGGTCGCGCGCGTGACGTCCCCGCCGCCGAAGACGTAGCCGGTCAGCGGCTTGGGATCGATGATCGCGACCGCCCCGGCGAGACCGCCGCAGACCGCGAGCGCGAGCATCACGAAGCGGACGTCGCGACGCGTGGCCGTCAGCGCGAAGCCGCCGACGACGACCAGCAGCGTCATCCACACGACGAGCTGGCGGCCGACGTCGACCGGCGAGACCGCGAAGACGAGACCGGCGGCGTTGACGAGGACCAGGACGAAGAACGCGATCAGGGCCGGATGGCGCGGCAGCCGCAGTGGCGTGGTGCAGACCCAGCGGATGAGCACGCCGATCGCCGCGAGGCCGATGACCGCGGCCGAGGGGCTGATCGCGCCGGGCCGGAACGCCTCGAGCGGGACGGCCAGGGCCGCGCCCGCGACCATCAGCGTCGGGTGGGCGATCGCGACGTACAGGGCGACGACGCCCGCCGCCGCGATCAGCGGCAGGATCGCGCTGCTCGGCGCCGCGTTGACCATCGCGGCGGCGAGGAGGCCCGCCAGCAGGACCAGCGCTCCGGTGAGCGCTACGCCGAAGGCGCCCGGCGGCCGCGACGCCCGGTGCGCCGTCGGCAGCATCACGCCCGCTCGGAGGCCGGCAGGCTCGTGTACGCGTACGAGCCCGCGTAGTAGGGACGCTGGCTCTTGTCCGCGGCGGTGAGGACCATGCCGACGGTCGCGTCGGGGAAGCGGTCCAGCGCGTTGCGCGCCGCGGTCGCGTCGTCGCGCGTGGTCTGCCCCAGGCGCAGGCACAGCAGCACCGCGTCGACCTGCGGGAGCAGGCCGATCGTGTCGCTCACGGGCAGCAGCGGCGCGCTGTCGAGCACGATCCGATCGTAGACGTCGGAGACCTGGGCGAGGAACTCGCGGAAGCGCTCGGAGACGAGCATCTCGGCGTGGTTGCTCGTGTGGCCGCCCGCGGTGATGACGACGAGCTTCGATCCGTCCCCGGCGTCCACGGTGTGGAGGATGTCCGCCGGCTCGGCCTCGCCCGCGAGGAACTCGGTGAGGCCGGGGCTGGCCGGCAGGCCCAGGCGCTTGGCGACCGTGGGGCGGCGCAGGTCGCAGTCGACGAGCAGCGTCGCCCGCGAGGCGACCGCCTCGGCCCACGCGAGGCCGGACGCGGTGGTGGACTTCCCCTCCTCGGGCAGCGGGCTCGTCACGAGGACGACCTTCGGCGGCCCGGCCGGGTCGAGGAACCCGACGTTCGTGCGCAGGATCCGGAACGCCTCGGTGTCCTGCTCCTTGGGCTTCTTGTCCCCGCTGCCGGGGAACGCGACGTGGCCGAGGGCGCGCGTGGTCAGGAAGCCGGCGATCGGCAGGTCGATCTGCTCGCGGACCTCGTCGACCTCGCGCAGGCGACGGTCGAAGGTCTGCCGCAGGAAGACCAGGCCGGCCCCGAGGATCGCCCCGAGCAGCGCGGCGAGCACGCCGTTGCGCACGGGCTTGGGCGAGGAGGGCCCCTCCGGCACCTCGGCGGTGCGCACGACGTCGACCGGGGTCGCGAAGCTCGCGAGCGCCAGCAGCCGGGCGGCCTGGTCCTCGAAGACGGCGCGGCGTGCGAGGTTGCGGTCGCCCTTGAGGCGGTTGGCGCGCCGCTGCGCGGCGCGGCCCCCCTCGCGGTACCGGGCCTTCACCCGGTCGGTGGCGTCGTCGCGGACCGCGGCGGCCAGGCCGTTGGCCAGGCGGGCCGCGAGGTCGGCGGTCGGTGCCTCGACGATGATCGAGACGAGGTTGCTCGCCGGGTCGACCTGGGTGCTGACGGAGTCCTGGATCTCCTGGACGCTGAGGTCCACGCGCAGCGTCCGCCGGACCTCGGCGATGACGTCGGGGCGCGTGATCCGCTCCGCCTGGGCGGCCGCGGCCTTGTCGGGCTGGAAGTCCGGGGACGCCGGGATCCCGAGCGCCTGGAGGTCGGCGGAGTTGTCGTTGAACGCCACCGCCGACCGTGCCTCGTACACCGGATCGGTCGCGGCCGAGAGGGCCACGGAGGTCCCGACGGCGAGCCCGATCGTGAAGAGGATGATGGCGGCGTTGCGGCGGACGACCGCGTACAGCGCCGGGAGGGTGATCGAGGTCGAGGCGTCGTTCATGAGATGGAGAGAGCCGCCACGCGCCGGTGGCGGCGGGCGAACATAGCAGTGGGTCGGGGCGTTCCATACATCGGCAGGTCCCCCTGCAACCAGGAGCGGGTCACGACGTGGCGGCCGCCCCGCGACCGCGTCCGCGCGACCCCTCGCCCCCGCCCCGGCCGCCCGGGAGCGAGCTGTGCAGCGCCGCCGCCAGCACGAGCGCCGGGAGCGTCACGCCCGCGAGCTGCCAGTCCCAGTCCAGGGCGGCGTGCACCACCCAGACGGTCACGGCGCCCCCGCCCGCCGCGGCCTGCGCGCGCGTCAGGCCGCGCGTCCGCACGCGCACGGACCGCAGGCCCGACAGCAGGCCGGCGAGGATCATCGCCAGGATCGCACCCCCGACGAGCCCGAGCTCCGCGAGCGTCTCCAGCGGCAGCGAGTGCGCGTTGCGGATGCTCTCGGTGATCTCGCGGCGCTCGAACCACGCCACGCGGTAGCCGCCCGCGCCGACGCCGACGAGCGGCGCGTCGGCGAACGTCTCGCGCGCGACACGGAAGGACTCCGAGCGACTGGACCGCGACTCCGACAGGCGCTCCTGCCCACGTGCGGGCGCCGCGCTCGAGTCGAGGAACTCGTCGTACTGGCGGTCGACGAACGACCGCGCGCCGAAGACGCCGTCGGCGACCCGTCCCTCGAGCCGCTCGCCGGCGGCCGCGTAGCCGGCGGCGCCGACCAGGGCGAGGACGAGGCCCGCGACGATCCCGACGACCGGGACGCGCTGCGCCCCGACGGGGACGTGACGACCGCGGGACCGGGAGCCGGTCGGGCGGGTGCCGGGCTCGAGGGCCGCGACGACCCACTGCACGGCGGCGGCGCCGGCGGCGAGCGCCACGAGGACCGCGAGGGCGCGCCCGCCCTCCCGGGACTGCACGTCGAGGGCACCGGGCATGTCGACGAGCTCCGGCGACCCGCGCACGACGAGCACCGCGACGGCGCCCGCCGCCCCGATGATCGCGGCCGACCCCAGGAGCCGCACGCGGCGCGGCGAGAGCACGGCGAGCACGAGGAGGCCCAGGAGCGCGGCGGCGATCGACGCGCGCGAGAGCGTGAGGTACAGCGCGAGCGTGGCGACGGTCCCGCCGGCGGCGGCCAGCGCCCGCTCGACCCGGCGGCCCTGCGGGTCGCAGGCCAGCGCAGCGGTGGCGACGATCGCCATCGCGGCGATCGCCCCGAGGCCGTTCCAGTAGCTGATCGGGTACGAGAGCCGCCCGCCCGCGAAGGAGACGAGGCCGGGATCGGTCGGGATCAGGAACGGCCGCAGGCGCGAGAGCACCGCGGCGACGCAGATCGCGACGAGCACGAGCACGACGAGCCGCACGAGCAGCGCCGCGTGGCGGCCCGTCCCGGCGGCGAGCAGCGCGAGGGCGAAGACGGCGGCGTAGGCGCCGGCACGGATCATCGCCTGGGTCGCCGCGACCGGGTCCGGGGACCAGGCGGCGGACAGGCCGCTCCAGGCGGCGAGGGCGACGATCCCGGTGAGCGTCAGCAGCCCCGGTCCCGATGGGACCGCGACGCGCGGGAGGACGAGCACGAGCAGCGCCAGCCCGACGAGCGCGACGACGCCGATCAGCGCGACGTCGGTGGGGAAGTAGCCGCCCGAGGTCCAGGCGGCGAGCACGAGCAGCCCGGCCACGAGGACGCAGGCCAGGACGTGGAGGGGCTCCAGCGGCACCCGTCCGCCACCCCGACGCGTCCGCGTCCGCCCCTCGCCCCGTCCTCCGTGCACCGCGGCAGCGTAGTGCACGATGTCGGCGGAACGTCGCGCTAGGATCGCGGGCCGTGGACGCCGTCGCGCTCTCCCGACCGATCCGAGGAGCGCTCGCGTGCGCGTTCCTGGCGGCCGCGTTCGTGCTCGCGCTGTCGCTGCAGCAGGAGCGTCGGGTCGACCGGGCCGAGTCGGCGCTGGAGCGCGGCAACGGCGAGCAGGCGGTCGCACTGGCCCGCCGCTCGGACGGACCGACGGTGCGCCCTCGCGCGCTGCGCATCGAGGCGCTCGCGGCCCTGCGCCTGGGCGAGCTCGTCCCCGCCGAGCGCGCGTTCCGCGCGGCGATCGACCGCTCTCCGGAGGATTGGACCCTGCGCTACGACCACGCGATCGTCCTGCGGCAGCTCGGTCGCGAGGACGCCGCGGCCGCCGAGATGGGTCGCGTGCTGCAGCTCAACCCGCTCGCGGCGCTGCCGCCCGGGTTCGTGTCCCGCACGAGACGCTGAACCCCCTCGTGCAGGGGATTCTGCGCCGCTCGCTCGCGTTACGTCCGGATTCCGGCTAGCCTTAGCACGGTCCGGCGCAGGGGTGTTGCCGGAATCACACCAACGTGTAGTGCATCCAGATCGGGGAAGACGGTGCGGAAGCTGATTGCAGGCGTTGTGGCGGCGGTCGTCGCGGGGCTCTGCTTTGGGGGTGTCGCGTACGGCCAGGGCGCCGGCGGCGACCAGTACACGCCGGGCAACGGCGTCAACACGACGCCGGTCGGCGGCCAGGGCACGACGCCCACGGCGACGCCGACCCCGGCGCCGACCACCGAGGACCCCGGCACGCCCGCCGAGGAGCAGCCCACCGACTCCGGTGGCACCGAGAACGAGAACCAGGCCGGCGAGAACGCGGCCGAGGACGACGGCGCCTCCGAGGGCGACACGGCGTCCGGTGGCGACGCCGCCACCACGACCGGCTCCGGCGACACGTCCGCCGCGCCGACCGGCTTCCCGACCAACCGGGTCACGGTCCTCACCTGGGGTCTCGCGTCCGACGACCTGCTCGAGGACATCCGCCAGGCGCTCGAGGGCGCCGGCCTGCAGGTGCTCTTCGAGGGCGACGCCTCGAGCAAGACGCTGAAGGAGTTCCTGGAGTCCGACGAGGCGAAGGCGCTCTCCTCCGAGGGCCCCCGCGCGATCGGTCGCGCGTTCGGCGCGCAGCTCGTCAACCCGACGCCCGCGCTCACCGACGCGCTGCCCGTCATCTTCAAGAACGACCCGCTGTTCGCGCCGGTCATCCGCGCCGTGCTCACCCGCCGCGCCGGGATCAGCAAGGACGCGGCCGAGCTCCTCGAGGGCGTCGCCGAGGGCCTGCGCTCCACCGGCATCCCGGTCGCCTACGTCGAGATCAGCGACACGAAGCCCTCGTTCGTCGAGGACTACGAGGACCTGAAGATCCCGGTCGTCGACAACGTCGACACCACCGAGGGCAAGCAGAAGCTCGGCGCGATCATGCTCGGCGAGGGCTCGACGACCGAGTCCGTCACGCCGGACAGCGCCTCCGCGCTCGGCGCGGCGCCCCAGACCGACGACGGCGCGCCGACCGGGTCGATCGCGCTCGTGCTCGCGCTGCTCGGCTGCGTCGCGCTGTTCTTCATGAACCAGGCGCGTCGCGCCCGTCGCTGACGCGTCCGTCGCTTCGGTCGCCGCACGGTGACCGGAGCGCCGCAGTTCCGGCACGCCGCCCGCGGACATAGGATGCGCGCATGAGCGTGCCTCCCGAGATCTTCAAGGCCTACGACGTCCGCGGCCTCTACGGCGAGCAGATCACCGGTGACGTCGCCGAGGCCATCGGCCGGGCGTTCGCCCGGGTCATCGCCGGACTCGAGGGCAAGCCGGTCTCCGACGTCCGTCTCGGCCTCGGGCGCGACATGCGTCTCACGGCGCCGGAGCTCGCGGGCCGATACCGCGCCGGCATGGTGGCGGAGGGGGCGTCGGTGCTCGACGCCGGCCAGGTCGGCACCGAGATGCTCTACCACCTCGTCGGCTCGCGCGAGCTCGACGGCGGCCTGATGTGCACCGCCTCGCACAACCCGAAGGCGTACACGGGCGCGAAGCTCGTCAAGCGCGGCGCGATCGCCCTCAGCGGCGACGAGGGCATCCAGGACATCCGCCGGCTCATCGAGGAGGGCCTCGGCGAGCCCGCCGCCCAGCCGGGCACGGTGCAGGACGTCGACCTGTACGCCGAGTTCTTCGACAAGGCGCTCTCGTTCATCGACCCCGCGAACGTGCGGCCGCTGAAGGTCGTCGTCGACGGCGGCAACGGCATGGCCGGGCCGATGGTCGGCCCCGTCCTCGATCGCCTGCCGATCGAGCTGATCGAGACCTACTGGACGCCGGACGGGAACTTCCCCGACCACGAGCCCAACCCGCTGCTCCCCGAGAACCGCGAGTTCATCATCGCCAAGGTCAAGGAGACCGGCGCCGACCTCGGGATCGCCTGGGACGGCGACGCGGACCGCTGCTTCTTCATCGACGACACCGGCGAGTTCGTCGACGGCGACTTCCTCACCGCGATCCTCGCCGAGCACCTGCTCGCGAAGTCCCCGGGCGAGGCGATCCTCTACGACGCGCGCGCCTCCTACGCGGTCGCCGACACCGTGACGGCCGCGGGCGGCACGGCGCACATCAACCGCGTCGGCCACGCCTTCTTCAAGGGCCGGATGAAGCGCGAGGGCTCGCTGTTCGGCGGCGAGGTCTCCGGCCACTACTACTTCCGGGACTTCTACTGCGCGGACTCCGGCACGATCCCGGCGCTGCTGATCCTCGAGAAGCTCTCCGTCGAGGGGAAGGCGCTCAGCGAGCTGCTCGCCCCCTACCGCGCGAAGTACTTCATCTCCGGCGAGGTCAACTCGACCGTCGCGGACGGGCCCGCCAAGGCGAAGGAGATCGAGGAGCTCTACGGCTCCCGGCCCGGCGCGACCGTCACGCACGTCGACGGCGTGTCGGTCGACTTCGACGACTGGCACTTCAACGTGCGGATGTCGAACACCGAGCCGCTGCTGCGCCTGTGCCTGGAGTCGCTCGTCTCGCAGGCGGACATGGAGGCCAAGCGCGACGAGGTGCTCGGCGTGATCCGCGCGTGAGCGGCGACCCGTGGGCGGGCGCCCGCGCCGTCGGCATCCACGCCCTCCCCATCCCGACCCCGTTCCTCGTCGGACGGGTCAACTGCTACCTGATCGAGGACGAGCCGCTGACGCTCGTCGACTGCGGGCCGAACTCCGGCCGCGCGCTCGACGAGCTCGAGCGCGCGCTCGCGGCGCACGGCCGGCGCGTCGAGGACCTCGAGCGGATCGTCATCACCCACCAGCACGCCGACCACCAGGGGCTCGCGGGCATCCTCGCCCGCCGCTCGGGCGCGGAGGTCTGCGCGCTCGACGCCCTGGCCCCGTGGCTGGCCGGGTACGCGCAGGAGACCGTGCTCGACGAGGAGTTCACGCAGCTGCTGCTCGCGGCCCACGGGGTGCCCCGACCGGTCGCCAACGCACTGGCCGCGGTCTCCCACGCGTTCCGGGGCTGGGGCGGCGCCTGCCCGGTGGACCGCCCGCTGCCGGACGGCGGCACGCTCGAGTTCGCGGGGCGCACGCTGCGGGTGCTGCACCGGCCCGGGCACAGCCCCTCGGACACCGTGCTGCTGGACGAGGCGCGCGGGGTGCTGCTCGGCGGCGACCACCTGCTCGCCCACATCAGCTCCAACCCGCTGATCCAGCGGCCGCTCGGCCGGCCCGCCGACGCGCCGCGCCCGCACGCGCTGGCGACCTACATCGCGTCGATGCGGACCACGGCGGCCACCGACCTGGAGCTCGTGCTGCCCGGTCACGGCGAGCCGTTCGCCGACCATCGCGCGCTCGTCGCGGACCGCGAGCGGCTGCACGAGCGCCGCGCCGCGAAGATCGCGCGGCTCGTGGAGGACGAGCCGCTGAGCGCGCACGAGGTCGCGCGCCGGATGTGGGGCGACGCGGCCGAGAGCCAGGCGCTGCTGACCCTCAGCGAGGTGCTCGGCCACACCGACCTGCTGCTCGCCGACGGCCGCGTCCGCGAGGACGTCGGCGACGACGGCGTCGTGCGGTTCAGCGCGGCCTGAGCGCGATCGCGGCGTGGACCGCCGCGGCGGTGGCATCCCAGCCGCGACCCGCGACGTGCGCGAGCCCCCGGCGGCGCCACGGCGCCGGATCGGCCAGGACGTCCAGCAGCGCGGCCGTGAAGCCCTCGTGGTCGTCGGGGTCGACGAGCCGGGCCGCGCCGCCGCAGGTCTCCGGCAACGCGGCGGCGCGCGCGGCGACGACCGGTGTCCCGCACGCCATCGCCTCCAGGCACGGCAGGCCGAGGCCCTCGTAGCGGGACGGCAGCACGAACGCGCCCGCCCCCGCGTAGAGCCCGGGAAGGTGGCCGTCCGCGACCGGGCCGAGCTCGCGGATCCCGGCGACCGCGGGCTCGGCCCGGAACTGCGGCCGGTCGCCGCCGACCGCGACGACCGTCACCCCCTCCCCGGCCAGGCGCCGGGCGGCGGGCCCGAGGGCGGCGAGGTTCTTGCGCGCGGTGCGGCTCGCGACGGTCAGCACGTAGGGCGCGCCGGGCTCGAGGCCGACCGCCGTGGTCGCGGCGGCGACCGCCGCGTCGTCGACGGGCCGGAACGCCTCCCCCACCCCGCCGGGCACGACGGTCGCGTCGACCCCGAGCAGCTCGCGCAGCTCGCGCGCCGAGAAGGCGGAGACGGTCAGCACGCGTGCCGCTCCCGCGACGATCCGCGGCAGCAGCAACCGCTGGAGGCGGACGTAGGCGGGGCTGTACCAGGACGGGTCCCGCAGCGCCGCCGCGTCGTGGACGATCACGGTCGTGCGCGGAGACCCCAGCGGCGCGAGGTTCGCCGGGCACAGCAGCGCCTCGTGGCGGGCGGCCCGCAGCGGCAGCCACGCCTGCTCCCAGACGTGGCCGGCGCGGTGCGCCAGCGCGGCGGGCGGCGCCAGCACCCGGTAGCGGCCGGGGGCGTGCGCGGGCAGCCGCGCGACCAGCTCGCGGGCCCAGCGCTCGACCCCGCCGAGCTCGGGGCGCACCGCGGCGCGCGCGTCGATCGCGATCACGCGGCGAGTATGCCCGAGGGCGCGCCTGCGAGGATGGGCCCGTTGTCCGCGCACGCCGCACCCGCCGTGACCGTCGCCGTCGTCTCGTGGAACACGCGGGACCTCCTCGACGCGTGCCTGCGCGCGCTCGAGCCCGAGCACGTCGCGGGGCGCGCCGCGGTCGTCGTCGTGGACAACGGCTCGGGTGACGGCTCCCCCGCCCTGGTGCGCGACGCCCATCCGTGGGCGGCGCTCGTGGAGCGACCCGACAACCCCGGGTTCGGCACGGCCGCGAACGTCGCGCTGGCCGGGGCCCGGACGCCGTACGTGGCCGTCGCGAACGCGGACACCGCGGTGACCCCGGGCGCGCTCGACGCGTTGCTGGCCGCGGCCGCCCGGCACGGGGACGCGGTGCTCGCGCCATGCCTGCGCACCCCGGGCGGCGGGATCCAGCACAGCGTGCACCCGTTCCCGTCGCTGCGGCAGGTCGCGGCGGTCGACCTCGGCCTCGCGCGGGTCCTTCCGGGCGAGGCGCGGCGGCTCGCATTGGAGGGCGCCTGGGATCCGGGCGCGGGGCGCACCGTCGACTGGGCGCACGGCGCGTTCCTGCTGCTGCCGCGCGCGCTGTGGGAGCGGCTGGGCGGCTTCGACCCGTCGATGTGGATGTACGCGGAGGACCTCGACCTCTGCTGGCGCGCCGCCCGGGCCGGGGCCCCGACCCGCTACGTGCCCGACGCGGTGGTCGAGCACCACGTCGCCGCGTCGACCACGCAGGCGTGGGGCGCCGGGCGTCTGCAGCGCAGCCAGCGCGCGGCGCACGCCTGGTCGCGCCGCCGTCTCGGGCCGGCGCGCACCGCCGCGTGGTGGGCGCTGGCGGTCGGCGCGGGCGGCGTGCGGTCCGCCGCGCTCACCGTCGCGGCGCGCCTGGCCCCGGCCGGGTACGGCTGGCGGCGCGACCGCGCCCACGCGCTCCTGGCCGCCCGTCTCGCGGCCCGTCGGGAGGGCTCGTGAGCAGCCCCGGCTCCCAGCGCTTCGACCTGCGCGGCCGCAGCCTGCGGGTCGTCGCGGCACGCGGCACGCTCGTCAACAGCGTCTTCCTCGTCGCGCTCGCCGCGCTGGGCCTGCTGCGCGGCGTCATCCTCGCCCGCTTCCTGGAGCCCGACGACTACGGGATCTGGGGTGTCCTGATCATCTCGCTCGGCACGCTGCTGTGGCTCAAGCAGGTCGGGATCGGCGACAAGTACATCCAGCAGGACGACCCCGACCAGCAGCTCGCCTTCCAGAAGGCGTTCACGCTTGAGCTCGCGTTCACGGCCCTGTTCACGCTCGTGCTCGCCGGCGCGATCCCGGTGATCGCGGTCACGTTCGCCCCGTCGGAGATCGTGCTGCCCGGCTACGTGCTGCTCTGCGTGATGCCCGCGCTGGTGCTGCAGGCGCCGCTGTGGATCTACTACCGGCGGCTGGAGTTCCTCAAGCAGCGGCTGCTGCAGGCGGTCGACCCGCTCGTCTCGTTCGTCGTGGCGATCGCGCTGGCGATCGCCGGGGCCGGCTACTGGGCGCTCGTGCTCGCCGTCGTGGCGGGCGGGTGGGCGTCGGCGATCGTGAGCGTCCGCTCGTGCCCGTACCCGCTGCGCCTGCGCTACGACCGCGGGACGCTGCGCAGCTACGCGTCGTTCTCGATCCCGCTGCTGCTCGCGTCCGGCAGCGCGATCGTCATCGCGCAGGGGACGATCACCGCGACGACCGCGCACCTCGGGATCGCCGCGGCCGGCGTCGTGACGCTCGCGGCCTCGATCTCGCAGTTCGCCGACCGCGTCGACCAGATCGTCTCCGGCACCCTCTACCCGGCGATCTGCGCGGTCGCCGACCGGACCGAGGTGCTGCAGGAGGTGTTCACCAAGGCGAACCGCATCGCGCTGCTGTGGGCGGCGCCGTTCGGGCTCGGGCTCGCGGTGTTCGCCGGGGACCTCGTGCACTTCGTGCTCGGCCAGGACCGCTGGGGCGACGCGATCCCGGTCCTCGAGGCGTTCGGGGTCGCCGCCGCGGTCAACCACCTGGGGTTCAACTGGGACAGCATCCTGCGGGCCCGGGACGACACGCGGCCGATGGCCGTCGCGGCCGGGCTGACGCTCGTCGCGTTCCTCGTCGTGACGCTCCCGCTGATCCTGCTCGAGGGACTCGAGGGGCTCGCCGTGGGATTTCTCGTGCAGACCGTGGTCGTCGTGCTCGCCCGGTTCTGGTTCCTACGGCGCATCTTCCCGGCGTTCCGGACCCTGGCGCACTGCGTCCGCGCGTTCGCCCCGGCCCTCGTCGCGACGGCCGTCACCCTCGGGCTGCGGCTGCTGGACGGGGCCTCCGCGCGGGGTCTGGTGACGATCGCCGAGCTCGCGACCTTCGTCGCGGCCACCGCGGTCGCCACGGTCGCGCTGGAACGCGACCTCGTCCGCGAGGCGCGCGGGTATCTGCGCCGCGACTGATCCACGAGCCGGACCGATGCAGACAGCCGCCCGACGTGGTTGCATTCACGGGATGAGCGGGGCAGAGCACACTCCGCGCGCGGCGTCCCCCTGGGTCCCGCGCGCCGACGAGCCGGACGGGGCGACGGCGACGGCTGCGGCCGCGACGCCCTCCGGCCCGCAGGCCACGTCGACCCCGTGGCTGCCCGCCGACGCGGCGCGGCCGGCGTCCGCGCACGACGCCAGCAGCTGGGTCGTCGCCGACGCGGTGCCGGCCGCGGCCGTCGACGCCCCGGCCCCCGCCGTCGCGGCCGACGGTGGCGAGCCCGCCCGGTCCGGGAACCCGTGGGCGGTCGCCGCCGCGGCCGCTCCCGCCACGTCCGCGAACCCGTGGGCGACCGCGGCTCCCGCTTCCGTCGCCGCGGCCGACGCATCCGACGCGTGGGCACCTGCCGAGGGCGCACCGGTCGCCGTCGTCCCTGCGTCGACCGTCCCGCGATTCGCCCCGATCCGCGCGACCCGCAACCGCTCGACCCTCTACGCGGGCGGCGTGGCCGTGGTCGCGGTCGCCGCACTGGGCGTTGCCGCCGCGGCCGGGACGTTCTCCTCCGACGAGCCGGCCGTCACCGTCGCCGCCCCCGCGGACGTCGCGGGCACGACCGGGTTCACCGAGCAGACGATCAGCCAGCAGGAGCGCGGCGCCGCCGCCGAGAACCGCGCGGCCCGCCGCAGCGCCGCCCGGGCCGTCAGCCGCTCGCGCCGCGCGGCGCGTCGCGCCGCCGCGGCCGCCGCCCCGGCCACCGGGGGCGGCGGGGCCGCCGTCGCCGCCGCCCCGGTCGTGTCCGCGCCCGCGGCCGCCGCGCCGAGCGCCCCGGTGCGGCAGCCTGTCCGGACCCCGCAGCAGCCGTCGCGCCCGTCGCGGCCCGCGCCGTCGGCCCCCGCCGCACCGTCGACCCCGGTCGCCGAGGCGCCCGCCTCGCCGGACGTCCCGCAGGGCGCCGAGCCGTCGGCCCAGCCCGGACGTGAGGCGCCGGGCTCGTGATCGCTGTCCTGCGCCGGCATCCGCGCCGCACCCTCCTCACCGTCACCGTCGCCCTCGGGGTCCCGCTGGTCGGCGTCGCCCACGGCGCGGTCGTGCAGCCGCGGACGCTGCAGATCTCGACCCAGTCCGGCGGCGTGCCGGCCAACGGGTCGAGCGCCGAGCCGTTCCTCAGCACCACGGGGCGGGTCATCGCGTTCACGACGACCTCCACCGGGATCGTCCCGGGCGACGAGCTCAACGGCCCGATCGCGGACGTCGTCGTCCTCGACGGCGTCTCCGGTGAGCGGCGCCTCGTCTCCGCCACCCCGGACGGCACGGGCGCCGACGGGGCCTCGACCGACCCGGCGATGTCCCGTGACGGACAGCGCGTCGTGTTCACCTCCGACGCGACGAACCTCGTCCCCGGGGACGGCAACGGCGCCTCCGACGTGTTCGTCCGCGACGGGATCGGCCGGGTCCTCCCGGTCAGCGTCACGCCGTCGGGCACGCTCGGCAACCGCGCGTCGCGCAACGCGGACATCTCCGCCGACGGCCGCTACGTCGTGTTCGAGTCCGACGCCTCGGACCTCGTCAACGGCGACTCCAACGGCCAGACCGACGTGTTCGTCCGTGACCTCCTCACCGGGCAGACCGAGCGGGTCAGCGTCAGCACCGACGGCGAGCAGGCCCGGTTCCGGTCCTCGACGCCCGCGATCAGCGCCAACGGCCGCGTGGTGTCGTTCGAGTCGGCCGCGAACACGCTCGTCGACGAGGACACCAACCGCCAAGCCGACGTGTTCGTGCGCGACCTCGTCCGCCGCGAGACCTCGCGCGTGAGCGTCAGCACCAACGGCCGCCAGCAGAACCGGGCGGTGACCGCGCCGTTCCGCATGGTCAGCGACCTCGACGCGACCGGTCGGCTCGTCGTGTTCGACTCCGAGGCGTCGAACCTCGTCCCCAACGACATCAACCGCCGCTCGGACGTCTTCGTCCGCGACCGCCGCGAGGAGACGACCCGGCTGGTCAGCTCGAGCAGCTCGAGCGTCCAGGGGAACAACGACTCGGTCTCCCCCGTGATCACGCCGTCCGGGCGGCATGTCGCGTTCCAGTCGTTCGCCACGAACCTCGCGCGGGACGGCGACGGCGTGGGCGCCGACATCTTCGTGCGCGACCTGCGCACCTTCACCACGACGATCGCCTCGGTCGCCAACGACGGCGGCCGCCGCCAGCCCGAGCTGACCGGTCAGCTGCTGCAGCGCCCGACGATCACCAACGACGGGGAGACCGTCGGCTTCGTCAGCACCGCCACGAACCTCGTCCCGGGGGTCCCGGACGCGCTGGCGGACGTGTTCGTCCGCCGACTCGTCCCCGCGCGCACCTCGAGCGTCGACCGCACGTCCCGCTCCGTGACGGTCGGCGCGGACGACCCCGGCGCGACGCGGTACCTGTGCCGCGTCGACCTCGGGGTGCCGTTCACGTGCGGGCCGACCGTGTCGCTGCGCCGGCCCGGCCGCTCGATCACGATCCGGGCCACCGGGCCGGGCATCCTCCCCGATCCGATCGGTCGCACCTTCCGTCTCACGCTCGACCGGATCCGGCCCCGCGCGCGGATCACGAGCGTCTCGACCTCGCGGACGCGCCGCACGATCCGCGGCGTCACGACCGACCGCGGCGGCTCCGGGATCCTCAAGGTCGAGATCGCCGTGACGTACGTCAACAGCGTCGGTCGCTGCTTCTTCCTCGACGGCGACCGCTTCCGCCCGACGTTCAACTGCCAGCTGCGCGCGTTCCGCAACGTCGCGGTCGGCAAGCGGTCGTGGCGGTTCAAGATCGGGCCGCGGCTCCCGCCGGCGTTGCTGCTCGTCGCCGCCCGGGCCGTGGACGGCTCCGGGAACGTCAGTCGCGTGTCCTCGAAGATCACGATCCTGCCCTGACGCGGACCGCTTCCACGGGCCGTCGAGGGCGGGCGTCCCGTCCGGGTCCACCCACTACTCTCTGGTGCACGTGACGACGTCCTCGACATCCCGCGTGACACCGCAGGGGGTGCGGGACGGCGACCCCGAGGCGCTCGTCGGCCTGGCCGAGCGCCGCAGCGGCGCCGTCTACGCGTACGCGCGGCTCGTCTGCGACGAGGCGGCGGCGCTCGACGCGACCGCGGAGGCGTTCGCGCGGTTCCGCGGCGCGGTCGCGGCGGCGGACGACCCGGCGGACCTCGCGCCCGACGCGCTGCTGCTGTCCTGCACGCGGCACTCGGTCGCGGCGCTCTGCCCGGTGCGCGGCACGCGGCCCGAGTGCCCGGCCACCCCGTTCCTGGCGGTGTCGCGGCTGGAGGGGATGAACGCGGTCTCCGAGGAGGCGCGGCTGACGAAGCACCTCGTCACCTGCGCGGTCTGCGCGGAGCTCGCCGAGTCCATCGACGCTGCGGAGGCGGCGTTCCGCCGGCCGCAGACGGAAGCCGCCGACGCGGTCGTCGTCGCGCGCGTCGTGGCCGCGCTGACGTCCGCCGCCCCGGTCCTGCACCGTCCCGCGATCGACGAGCCGGTCCCCGTGGCGCCCGAGCCGGTCGTCGACGAGGCCCCCGCGCCGCCCGCCCCGGAGGCCGTGGCCGCGGTCGAGACCGTCGCCGACGCTCCGGTCGCGCCCGCCCCGGTCGTCCCGGAGGCGGCGCCCGAGCCCGAGCCCGAGCCGTTCGAGGACGACCCGGCCGCGTTCGAGGAGCCCGAGGCGGCGGAGGTCGTGGTCATCGACCTGCACCGCGACGCCGAGGAGCCGCAGGACGACCCGTTCGCGCCCGAGGACGAGACCGCGGTGCTCACCGTCCTGCCGCCGCACGACGCGGACGGCGAGCGGGCCGCCGACAGGCCCGCGCCCACCCAGGGGTCTGCGCGCTCCGGTTCGCTCGTGCCGCGCGTCGTGGTCCCGGCCGTCATCGTCACCGCCGCGGTCGTCACGGCCTCCGCGATCGCCGGCGTCTTCGGCGGCACCGCGCCCGAGCCGCCCGGCGGCGTCCCCGGGCCGCCGAACCCGGCCCCGCCCGCCCGCCGCCCACCGGCCGACGAGGCGATCCAGCGCCGCGCCGCCGAGGCCGCGCGCGCGGCCCTCGCGCGGATCGAGGCGTCCGACCGCCGCACGACGCGCGAGGCCGCGGCGCAGCGGGCCGCCGAGCGCCGTGAGAAGGCGCAGGAGGAGGCCGAGGACGAGCAGGACGGCGCGGCGACGCCGACGACCGCCGCTCCCGCGGCTCCCGCCGACGAGTCCCCGTCGTCCGGCAGCACCCGCGGGCAGGGCGACAGCGGCAGCAGCGCACGCCCGCAGAGCGACAGCGGCCAGCAGGACGAGGCGCTCACCGAGCCGCAGGACTCGAGCTCGGGCAGCGGCGACGGCGGCGCCCCGGGCTTCGAGCCCGCCGCCACGCCGACGCCCGCGCCCTGAACGACCTCAGTCCCGCGCCGGTTGCACCCAGCCGCCGGCGCCCGGGTCGAACCGGCGCACGACACGCGCCGGGTTCCCCGCCACGACCGCGTTGGGCGGGACGTCGCGGTCGACGACCGCACCCGCCGCGACGAGACTGCGCGCCCCGACCGTCACGCCCGGCAGCACCATCGCGCCGGTGCCCAGAAAGACCCCGGCCCCGATCCGCACCGGCCGCGGCGTGGAGGGCACCGGCCCGTCCGGCCCGGGGATCAGCTCCGTGTCGGCGAGGTACAGCCGGTCGGAGCCCATCACGTCGTCACCGATCTCGACGAGCTCGTGCGCGACGATCGTCAGGTCCCGCCCCAGGTAGGTGCCGGAGCCGACCGTGATGCGGCCGGTCGAACCGCCGCCCGATCCGCCGGTCAGCAGCTGGGCCCCGCTGAGCACGTAGGTGGAGTCGCCGACCTGGACGTCCTCTCGGCGCGGGGCGTGCAGCGGCGGGTGGACGACCGTCCCCGAGCCGTAGGCGCCGAACGCGGCCGGGCGGACGTGCCGCTCGATCGACGAGCGGAACCGCCGGGCGACGATCCGTCGGCGCAGGTCCACGCGCGCCAGCCTATCCCGGCGTGCCGGCGGCCGCGCGGGCGACGAGCGCGGCGTGCAGCCGGTCGTCGCCGGTCAGCTCCGGGTGGAACGACACGCCGGTGACCGCACCCTGGCGGACCGCGACGGGATGGCCGTCGACCGTGGCGAGCACCTCCACGGCCGGCCCGTGCTCGGCGACCCAGGGCGCGCGGATGAAGACCGCGTGCAGGGGCCCGCCGTCGAGGCCCGCCAGCTCCAGGTCCTCCTCAAAGCTGTGCAGCTGCCGCCCGAACGCGTTGCGGGCGCACCGCAGGTCGAGCACGCCGAGCCGCTCGCGGTCCAGGACGATGAGGCCCGCGCACGTCGCCAGCACCGGGCGGCCGGACGCCGCGAACGCGCGCAGCGGCTCCGCGAGTCCCTCCCGCGCGATGCCGAGCATCATCGTCGTGGACTCGCCGCCCGGCAGGACGAGCGCGTCGAGCCCCTGCAGGCCCGCGGGCGTGCGGACCTCCGAGGTCCGGGCACCGCAGCGGTGCAGTGCCCGGGCGTGCGCGGCGAACGCGCCCTGCAGCGCCAGGACGCCGACCCGCGGGCCGGCGCCGGCGGGGTCGCTCACCAGCCGCGGGTCGCGAAGACCTGGTCGGCGGGGAGCTTCGAGGTCTCGAGGCTCATCATCGCCGGGCCGAGGCCCTCGGACGCCTTGGCGATCCGGTCCGGGTCCTGGAAGTGGGTGGTCGCCTCGACGACGGCGCGGGCACGCCGCTCCGGGTCGGAGCTCTTGAAGATGCCGGAGCCGACGAACACGGCCTCGGCGCCGAGCTGCATCATCAGCGCCGCGTCGGCCGGGGTGGCGATGCCGCCCGCGGAGAACAGCGGGACGGGCAGCTTGCCGGTCGACGCGACCTCGCGGACGAGGTCCAGCGGCGACTGCAGCTCCTTGGCGGCCGTCGCGAGCTCGGCGTCGTCCAGCCGGGTCAGGCGCTTGATCTCGCCGCGGATGCTGCGCATGTGGCGGACCGCCTCGACGATGTCGCCCGTGCCGGCCTCGCCCTTGGAGCGGATCATCACGGCGCCCTCGCCGATGCGCCGCAGCGCCTCGCCGAGGTTCGTCGCACCGCAGACGAACGGGATCTTGAACGCCCACTTGTCGATGTGGTGCGCCTCGTCGGCGGGCGTCAGGACCTCGGACTCGTCGATGAAGTCGACCTCGAGGGACTCGAGCACCTGGGCCTCGACGAAGTGCCCGATGCGGGCCTTCGCCATCACCGGGATGGTGACGGCCTGCTGGATGCCGCGGATCATCTCCGGGTCGGACATGCGCGCGACGCCCCCGTCGCGGCGGATGTCGGACGGGACGCGCTCGAGCGCCATGACCGCGCACGCTCCCGCCTCCTCGGCGATGCGGGCCTGCTCCGCATCGACGACGTCCATGATGACGCCGCCGGAGAGCATCTCCGCCAGTCCGACCTTGACCCCGAACGTCGCTTCGTCGCGCATGCACCGCAGTGTAGAGCCACGGGGGCGACGGCCCCGCGCCGCGTCGTCGAAGCTGGCGCCCGGCGGCAGGCCGGTCCGGCTACTTCAGGCGGAACGCCTTGATGCGATCGGCGTACTGCTCGGCGTCGCGGGCGTACACGCCGTAGGCGAGTCCCTGGATGACGCTCAGCAGCGCGGTGTGCGAGCGCACGTAGGCGGGGCTGTCGCTGGAGTAGTAGAGCCGGATCTGGGCGAGCTTGGCGACCTCGGACAGCGTCGCGTCGGTGATCGCCACGGTCCGCGCCTTGCGGTGGCGGGCGAGCTTCAGGGCGCGGACGACGAGCGGGTGCGGCCGGCCGGCGCTGAGGCCGACGACGAGCGTGCGGTCGTCGATGCGCCCGAGGCGGCTGAGCGCCTCCTGGGAGGGGCTCGCGACGATCTCGGCGCGGAGGTCGAGCAGCATCAGCAGGTGCCGCATGTAGCTGGCGAAGAACGCCATCTGGTCGGTCCCGGCGATCAGGACGCGGTCGGCGCCGGCGATCGCGTCGATCGTGGCGTCGATCTCGCTGCGGGACGCCTTGCGGGCCGTCTCCTCGACGTTCGCGTGGTCGGCGGCGACCGCGGTCTCGAACGCGGAGCGGTCCAGCGAGAACAGCGGCTCGACGGTCGTGCCCCGTCCCCCACCGTTCTCGTGGCGGCGGCGGTACTCCTCGCGGGCGGCGTGCTGCAGCTCCGGGAAGCCCTCGAAGCCGAGCGCCTGCGAGAACCGCACGACGGTCGAGCTCGACGTGTTCGCGCGGCGGGCGAGCTCCTCGGCGGTCTGGAACGCGACCTCGTCGAGGTGGTCGACGATGTACTGCGCGACGTCCTTCTGCGAGCGCGAGAACTCGTCGAACCGCGACTGCACGTAGTCCGAGAGCGATTGATGCCCGTGCGCCTCGTGCGGCGGGGCGATGGTCTGGGTCGACGTCCTCTTCATGGGCGACACGGGATTCGACGCCCGTCCGGCGTCCCCTTCCGCGTCGTGCACGACCGCGGGCCGCCCCGGCTCGCGGCGGCCCGGTCAGGCGTCCGTGACGGTCCCCGCGGGTGCCGGGCGGCCGGTGAGCTCCTCGACGGTCTCCACCAGCCGGCGCCGGAAGGTGGCCGCGGAGAACCGGTCCGCCTGCGCGCGCAGGGCCGCGGCGTCGGGCTGGGCGACGACCTCGTGGGCGAGCGCGGCCGCGATCGACGCGGCGCTGACCTCGTCCAGGAGCACGCCGGTGACTTCGTCCAGGACGGTCTCGGCCGCGCCACCGCGCCGCGGCGCGACGACCGGGGTGCCGGACGCCTGGGCCTCGACGGCGACGATCCCGAACTCCTCGTAGGAGGGGACGACGACCGCGCGGGCCTGCGCGTAGAGGACGGCGAGCTCGGGGTCGGAGACGCGTCCGGCGAACCGCGCGGTCGGGAAGTCGCGGGCCAGCCGCGCCTGCTCGGGACCGGTGCCGACGACGACCGCGGGCCAGCCTGCGCGCTGCGCCGCCTCGAGCGCGAGCTCGACGCGCTTGTGCGAGACGAGCTCGCAGACGACGAGGAGATGCTCGCCGCCCGCGGTCGGCGTGAACCGCTCGACCTCGACGGGCGGGTGCACGATCGGGGCGTCACGCCCGAACGCGGCGGCGATCCGCTCGCGCGAGATCTCGGAGATCGCGACGTAGTGGTCGACCCGCGCGGCGACACGGACGTCCCAGCGGCGGATCTGGTCGAGGACGAGGCGCAGGGCGGGCCGGGCGGGGGCGGGCACCTCGCGCAGCGCGGTCGCCCGCTCGTGCCAGGCGTAGCGGAACGGCGTGTAGCAGTAGCAGACGTGCGGCACGCCCTCGGGCACGCGCATGCCGTGCGCGAACGCCGACGAGGACGAGACGACGAGCTCGGTGGCGTCGATCCGCATCCGCGACACGGCGGCCGGGAACAGCGGCAGCAGCCGGCGGAAGCCGTTCTGCCGCACGCCCGTGCGCTGCAGGACCGACGTGTGCACGTCGCGACCGGCGAAGCGCGGCATCGCCTCGGGGTCGTAGAGGGCCGTGTGGATCGGCGCGGTCGGCCAGCAGGCCGCGATCTCCGCGAACGTGCGCTCGGCGCCGCGCATCACGAGGAGGTAGTCGTGCGCGAGGCCGACCGCGGGCGGGGATCCGGACTGCATCGCGCGGCATCCTACCCCCGACCCCCGGCGTTCCCGGGCTCCGGGCCCGTCAGCCGCGGCGGGGCGCGCAGAGCCGGTAGCGCTGCGTGCGCACCACGCGGCGGCCGTCCGCCAACCGCAGGTGCAGGCGCACGCGGACGGTGCCGCGCGGGCGACCGCGCAGGTCCACGCGGGCGCGCGGACGGGTCCGGGTGAGCCGCGCCACGACGCGATCGCCGACGGTCACGGTCGCGGAGCGCAGCCGTCGCCGGTCGCCGCGCGGGACGGTGACGGTGACCGTCCGGCGCGACCGGCAGGCCGGCGCGGGGCTCGCGGGCGCCGGGTCGGGCAGCTCGGGCACGAGCAGCCGCGAGCCGCCCGCCCCGCCGATCGTCACCGTGTTCAGGCCGGGCAGGTCGGGGACCGAGGCGAGCGAGGTGCCGACGAGGTGCAGGCGGAGCCGGTGGCCGGCGCGGAAGCGGTTGCCCAGCGGCCACAGCTCGACGCGGTAGCGGCGACTCGTGCCCGGGGTCGCAGGCCGAGGCCGGTCGTAGCGGCCGTAGGGCTGCACGACCGCGCCGTCAGCGTCGGTGCGGTCGCGGGCGGGGTCGGTGTCCGGGAAGTCGGTCGAGAGCCGCCCGACCCCGAGCGGCTTCGGGATCCCGGATGGACCGACGTCGGACACCACCGCCCAGATCGCGGCGCGCGGCGCGGTCGTCGCGAGGTCGAGCTCCAGCGCCGCCGGCCCCGCCGCGACGAGGTCGCGCGCGAGCGGCGGGGTCGTGTAGGAGAGCCCGAGCGGCTCGGCCAGGCGCATGTCCCCGAGGGCGGGCAGCGCGTCGGTCAGCGCGCTCGCCCCGGCTGCGTCGAGGATCGCGGCGTTCGGGACGTCGGTCATCGTCGGCACGCTGACGAGGCCCGGGTAGCGCTGGCGGACCGGCCGCTGCGCAGGACGGTCGGCGAGCGTCCCGTCGTTCAGCGAGGTGGCGCTGCCGCTGCGTGCCGCGTCGAGGTAGAGGGAGCGCCAGCGCGTGCCGGGCACGGGCCAGTCGGTCGCGTCGCGCCGCACGAACCGGCCCTTGGCGTAGCTCGCGCGGTCCCCGTCGGACAGCCACAGCTGCACGCGCGGGTGGTCGTCGACGCCGTTGTCGATGCCGCGCACGTTGCGGTCCATCCAGGCGCGCATCTCCCCCAGTCCGCCGTCGGTGCCTGCGGGCCGTGCGTCGTGGGCGCCGATCACGAGCAGGTGGGCGCCGTCGTCGCGCAGCGCGCGGTAGCCCTCGAACGCTCCACGCGACTCGACGTCGGAGAAGCCGGCGACCGCGAGGACCGGGAGGCCCGGGTTCCCGTTGCCGCGGTAGCCGCGCTCGCGCCACCAGCCGTCGAGCGTCGGGTGCTGCAGGACCTCGGTCCCGGAGCGCAGCAGGCCGAGCAGCGCGTCCGCGGCGGTCGCCGGGTCGCGCTGCAGGCCCTGCGCGAGCGCGATGCCGCCGATGCCGGTGAGCACGACCGCGCCGGGGACGATGTTCTGCACGCCTCCGGGCACGAGCAGGTCCCGGTACAGCTCGTGCGTCCCGGACTTCAGGACCGCGGCGCGCACGCACGGCAGCTCGAGGTGCAGCGCGTTGTAGACCGCGATCGCGCTGGCGGAGAAGCCAGCGAGCCCGAGGCGCCCGTCGCTCCACGGCTGCTTGCAGGCCCAGCCGAGCGTCTCGGCGAGGTCGGCCTGCGTGCGAGGGCCGAGGACGTCGAAGCGCCCGTGGCTGTCGCCGGTGCCACGGAGCTGCACGAGCAGGTGGTTGTACGCGGGGCCGGCGTCGAACGTGCCGCTGTCACGACCGTAGGGACTGAACTCGACGATCGTCGGTCGCGCGACGAGCGGGGCCTGGCCGGTGAGCGTCGTCTGCAGCGCCACGCCGTCCGACGCGACGAACCGCTCGCTGCGCCGCTCCGTCGCGGCCCCGGCTGGTGGCGCGGTGGCCGTCGCCAGCAGCACGGCCAGGGTGGCGAGCACGGTGCGGCGTCGTCCCATGCGGCGAGCCTACCCGATGGCGAACATGCCTGTTCGTGGATAGTGTGGCGCGGTTCAGCCGGACCGCGCCGCGCCGCTCGCCCCTGACGCTCGAGTGCGCACGAACCCGACGATGTCGTGGCGCAGCATGCGGCCTCGAGGAGAAGCCGGGTCGATCACCAGCGCTCCATGCCCCAGTCGTCGCGCCAGCTGCGCTCGGCGCGCCGACGGCGCTGGCCGGCGGTCGTGGGGTCGCGGCAGATCCCGCATGCGGCGGTCCCGCAGTCCCACGGGGTCGTGTTCGCCAGCGCCCCGTGGCTCAGGCGGCGACGAATCGCGGGGTCGAGGCGGTCGGGGCCGCAGCCCACGACGCGCAGATACCGGGCACGACGTGCCAGGACGATGCGGTCGGTGTGGAACCGGCGGCGGGGGCGCGTGCGGCGCAAGAGGCGCTCCTTGGGTGGGCCCCGCCCCCACCACGGCGGTGAGGGCTAGAGCATCTCGGGGAGCGCGCGTCGCATCGATCAGAAAGGCATCCGGCCCGGAAACGTTCCGCCTACGAGTCAGCGGTCCTTCACCAGTAGGCCGGCCTGGACTCGAACCAGGATCTGACGGATTATGAGTCCGCTGCTCTGACCATTGAGCTACCGGCCCGCGGGCAGCACGGTACCGGCCCGCCCGGCCGCCCCGTCCGTCCCCGGTGGACCGCACGTCGGACGGGACGCGGACGGATGTTCGACCGCGGGGCCACCCGGGTCTGTGCAGGCAGGCCGGGAGATCCCCGTCATGGCGCGCTTCAATCGTCGTGCCCGGCGTGTCCAGACCGTTCCAGCCGGGGCATCAGCGACCGAGATCTGCCCGGAGGGCACTCCATGATCAGCAGCACACGCACCACGGACGTGGGCGGTCAGCCGCGCCTGCGTCCATCCATCACCGGCCGGACGACGATCGAGGACCCCGTCCGCGTCAGCGTGATCATCCCGACCCTCAACGAGGCGGAGAACCTGCCGCACGTCCTGTCGCGCCTGCCGAAGGTGCACGAGGTGATCGTCGTCGACGGGCACTCCACCGACGACACCGTCGAGGTCGCGCGCCGCCTGCGTCCCGACGTCGTCGTGGTCGACGAGCAGCGCCGTGGCAAGGGGGCCGCGCTCGCCGCCGGGTTCGCGGCGGCCACCGGGGACATCATCGTGATGCTCGACGCCGACGGCTCCGCCGACGGGGCGGAGATCCCCCGGTTCGTCGAGGCGCTGCTGTACGGCGCGGACTTCGCGAAGGGCACGCGGTTCGCGCACGGGGGCGGCTCGATCGACATCACCCCGATCCGTCGGGCGGGGAACCTCGCGCTCTCCGGACTCACCAACCGCGTGCACGGCACCCGGTACACGGACCTCTGCTACGGCTACAACGCGTTCTGGACGCGATGCCTGCCCGCGCTCGACGTCGACTGCGACGGCTTCGAGGTCGAGACGCTCATCAACATCCGCATCCAACGCGCAGGCCTGAACGTCGTCGAGGTGCCGAGCTTCGAGTTCGGGCGCCTGCACGGGTCGAGCAACCTGCGCGCGGTCCGCGACGGGTTCCGGGTGCTCGGCACGATCTTCCGCGAACGGCAGCGGGTCCCGGCCGAGGCCGCTGCCGCGTGAGGCCGGCCCTGGACGCCACCGTCGAGCTCGACCGGACGGTCGCCACCGACCTGTCCGAGCGGATCCTGCTGGTCACCCCCGGCTACCCGCCGGACCTCGGCGGCATCGAGCACCACGTCGCCCAGCTCGCCCGCGGGATCGTCACCGGCACCGGCTGCGAGGTCGTCGTCGCGACGTTCGGGGACCCCGGGGACGAGGAGCCGCGCGTGGAGCACCTCGACGGGGTGACCGTCCACCGCTTCCCGCTGACCGTCGCCCGCCCGGCCTACCGGTACTCGCGCGACCTGCACGCCTGGCTGCGCGCGCACGGCCGCGACTTCGGGATCGTCCACAGCCACGGGTACCACGCCCTCCCGGCGCTCGCCGCGTCGCGGATCCGCGGCCCGGTCACGGTCTTCACGCCGCACTACCACGGCACCGGGCACTCGCTCGTGCGCCGCTACCTGCATCGCGTGTACCGGCCGGCGGGGCACGGGATCATGCGGCGCGCCGACGCGATCCTCTGCGTCTCCGAGGCGGAGGCCGCGCGCGTGCGCCGGCACTTCCCGAGCACCGGCTCGAAGATCCACGTCGTCCCCAACGGCGTCGATCCGCCGTCCGCGTTCACCCCGCCGATGACCAGCCGCGAGACCGTCGTGCTGTGTAGCGGCCGGCTCGAGGCCTACAAGGGCGTCGACCACCTCGTCGCCGCCGCCGCGGAGCTCGGGGACGACTACCGCGTCGTCGTCACCGGGGACGGCCCGCACCTCGCGACGCTGCGCGAGCTCGCCGCCCGGCTCGGGGTCCAGGAGCGCGTCCTGCTCACCGGGATCCTGCCGGTCGAGGAGCTGCAGCGCTGGCAGCGGGCGGCGGCGGTGTACGTGACGCTGTCCACCAACGAGGCGTTCAACATCGCCGCCTACGAGGCCGCCGGTGCCGGGGCGCGGATCGTCGCCTCCGACATCCCCGCGCACCGCGAGATGCTCGACCGCCTGCTGCCCGGGACCGTCGTGCTCGTCCCCGCCCGCCCCGACGTCCCCGCGCTGGCGCGCGTCATCGAGGCGAGCGCCGGACTGGAGCGGGTGACCGCACCGCAGCCCGTCCCGACCTGGACCGACGCGGTGCAGCGCGTCGTGTCGATCTATCGCGAGGAGCTCGCATCCCCGTCCCGCGTGCGCGCCTCGTGATCGCCCGCCGGTCCCTCCTCGCCGCCTGCGCGGTGGCGCTGGCGCCGCTCTGCGTTCCCGCGCCCGTGACGGCCGCCGTCCCCACGCGCATGGTCGCGTTCCCGTCCGCGCACGCCGAGATCGTCGTCGCGACGACGAGCATGCGCGACCTCGTGGCCGGCCGCGCGGTCCGGTTCGTCTACATCGCCGAGCGCGGCGCGCTCGTCGGCGTGCGCGTCACCGTCCGCCAGGGGACCCGCAGCTGGGTCGCGACGCGGACCGCCATCCCCGCCGCGGCCGGCGGCCACCCGTCCGGCGTCGCACTGCCGCCCGCCGCGGTCCGCGCCGTGGCGACCTGTCGTCCCACCACGGTCACGGTCGCCGCGTTCACCACCCGCCGCACGCCGGTGGCCGTGGACCGCGTCACGCTGCTGCGCGACGCGGCACGCTGCCCGGACCGCCCGCCCCGGCTCACGGTCCCGGCCCGGCCGTCCGCGACGACGAAGGGCATCGCCGTCCCGGCGACCTTCCTGCAGGAGTCCCCGGCCCGGATGGCCGCCGACCTCAACGCGGTGCGGTCGCTCGGCGCCGGGTTCCTGCGCGTGCCGATGGACTGGCCGAAGGTCGAGGCGCGCCCCGGCGTGCGCCGCTGGACGGCGCTCGACGCCGCCGTCCGCGGGACCACCGCCCGCCGGATCGGCACGCTGGGCCTCCTCACCGCCGCCCCGCGCTGGGCCTCCCCCGAGGGCACGAGCTACCCGCGCGATCCGGTGCGGTTCGCCGCGTTCGCCGCGCGCACGGTCGCCCGCTACGCCCCCTACGGCGTGCGCCACTGGGAGGTCTGGAACGAGCCCAACTTCGCGCTGTTCTGGGCCCCCGCGGTCGACCCGGCCTCCTACGCGCGGCTGCTGCGCCTGACCTCGATCACGATCCACGCGGTCCAGCCGCGCGCGGTCGTGATCAGCGGCGGCCTGGCCCGCGTCGACTTCGACTCGACGAGCCTGCCCGCGAACGTGTTCCTCGAGCAGATGCTCGTCAGCGGCGTGGTGCCGCAGACCGACGCGATCGGCCTGCACCCGTACACGTTCCCGGTCTCGCCGCTGGACCCCGACGACAGCACCCGCAACGCCTGGCGGCTGATCGAGCGGCCGCTCGACGGGATCCTCGCGCTGCTGCGGCTCGCCGACCAGGAGTCCAAGCCGCTGTGGATCACCGAGTACGGGGCGCCGGACCGCGGGTCGGGCGCGGCCACCGGATCACCCGACGGCGTCGGCGAGGCCCGGCAGGCGCAGCTCGTCACCGACCTGTACGCGGCCCTGCGCGGTCGCGCCTGGGCCGGTCCGGCGTTCTGGTACGCGCTGCGGGACCGCACCGACATCGCGGCCTCGTCGGTGGAGTCCGCGTTCGGCCTGCTGCACGCCGACGGGCGCCTGAAGCCCGCCGGGACCGCCTACCGGGCGCTCGCGCCGTGACCGTCCCCGCGCGCCCGGGTCGCGCGGCCCAGCTGGGTCTCGGCCGTGACCTCGCCGATCGGCTTGGCGGGCACGCCGGCGACGATCGTGGCCGCCGGGACGTCCCGGGTCACGACCGCGTTGGAGCCGACGACGCTGTGGTCGCCGATGGTCACGCCCGCCTGGATCGTCGCCTTCGCGCCGACCCACACGTTGCGTCCGATGACCACGGGCGCGCTGTCCCACGGCCGCTGCAGGAACGGGGTGTCGTCCAGGCCCGCCCGGTGCTGACCGTCGTGCACGGACGCCCACTCGGCCAGGCCCGACGCCTCCCCGACCTCGATGCGCTCGCTGGCGTCGAGGTAGACGCCGCGGCCGAGGATCACGTTGTCCGCCAGGCGCAGGTGCCCGTGGACGTGCAGCGTCACGTCGGGGTGGATGACGACGCCGCGACCGATCTCCAGCCGGCCGTGCGGGCCGATCTGGATGAGCGCCCCGTGGTCGATCCAGAACAGCGGCCAGCGCTGACGCGGGTTGCGCACCCACCAGCCCGCCCAGCGCAGCAGGCCGGCCACGTGGCGGAGGGTCACCATCTGCAGGATCCGGCGCATGGGCACGGATTCAAGCGGACCGGTCAAGCCGCGCTCTGCGCCGTGCTGGCCGCGCTGACGCTCGCCGCGTGCGGTGGCGACGACGGCCCGTCGGGCCCGACCGTGTCCGACGACCGCACGATCGACGTCGCCCTCGGCTACGGGCCGGTCGTGCCGCTGCGCGCGCGGCTCGTCGGTCCGCTCGACGGCAACGCCTGGGTCTTCACCCGTCCCGGGGCGGGGCGTCCGACCGGTCCGCCCGTCGTGTTCGTGCACGACTGGGGCGCGACCGACCCGACGACCCACGGCCCGTGGATCGCGCACCTCGTCGCCGCCGGCCGGACCGTCGTGTTCCCGCTCTACCAGACCGGTCAGGGCGACCGGCCGTCGCGGGCGCTGCCGCAGGCCGCCACCGGCATCCGCAACGCGCTCGAGCTCCTCGGGGTCAGCCCGCGCCGCGCCTTCTACCTCGGCTACGGCGCGGGCGGCGCGCTCGCCGCGGACATCGCCGCGAGCGCCGGCCCGCTCACCCTGCCACGGGCCGCCGGGGTCGTCGCCGCCTACCCCAGCCGCACCGTGCGGCCGCTGCTCACCGACGAGGGCGCCGTGCGGCTGCCCGCCCCCGCCGGCCGGCGGCTCGCGCCCGGCACGCCGCTGCTGGCGCTCGCCGGCGCCGACGACAGCCCCGAGACGCGGACCGTCGCGCGGACGCTCGTGCGCGCCGCCGGGCCGACCGGCCGGCTGCGCGTGATCACCGATCCGCGGATCTCCGAGCACACCGGCCCGATCCAGACCGACCCCGTCGCCCGGCGCACCTTCTGGGCGACGGTCGACCGACTCATCGACTCCGAGGACGACGCCTGAATGGCCCTGACCGTCGACCAGCCGACGATCCCCCCGATCCCCGAGCAGGACGGCGGCGAGGCGCGCCGCTGGCCGCGCCGCCTGACCTGGGCGAGCTTCGTGGTCGCCCCCGCGCTCATGGCCTGGTCGTACTCGATCGCGGCGACGAGCCCTGCGGACGACCAGCTGCACTACTCGGTCTTCTGGCTCGGCATGCTGTCGGTCCTGCTGCCGGTCGGCGCGCGGCTGCTCTCCCCCGCCCCCGGCCGCGACGAGCGGCTCCTGCTCGTCATCGCCACGGGGCTCGTCCTCTACGTCCCGAAGTTCCTGCGGGAGACCAGCGGGATCGTCTTCCACGACGAGTTCGCGCACGCCCGGCAGGTGCAGCTGATCACCGACAACGGCCGCCTCGGCGACCTCAACCCGCTGATCCAGATCGTCCAGTCCTTCCCCGG
This sequence comes from Paraconexibacter algicola, assembly GCF_003044185.1. GTDB lineage: Bacteria > Actinomycetota > Thermoleophilia > Solirubrobacterales > Solirubrobacteraceae > Paraconexibacter > Paraconexibacter algicola. Next base: position 72,408 of record NZ_PYYB01000004.1, on the reverse strand, counting down.
CCTGCACAGCATCACCGCGACGCTCCAGGAGGTCTCCGGGATCGGGCAGCCCGCGACGATCGCGCTGCTCATCGGGCTGCTGCACGCGTTCGGGCTCGTCGGCCTGTTCCTCCTGGCCGAGAGCGTGAGCGGGTCCTCGCGGATCGGGGCGCTCGCCGGGTTCCTCTACACCGTCAACGCCAGCTACCTGTACTTCGACGCCCAGTTCTCCTACGAGAGCCTGTCGCTGCCGCTGCTGTTCTGGACGCTGGTGTGCGTGGACCGCGCCCGCCGCTCGATCGGGGACCGGGGCGCGTGCCTGGGCTGGTGCGGCCTGGCGATCACGATCGGCGGCGGGCTCGTCGTCACCCACCACCTGACCGCGTACGTGCTCTGCATGCTGCTGCTCGGCGTCACCGTGGTCGGCGCGGTCCGCGCGCTGCGGGGCCGCGCGGCATGGCCGCCCGTGCGGCTGACCTTCGCCCTGTTCGTCGTGGCCACCAGCGCGTGCGTCTTCTGGGGTGTCGTCCGCGCCCCGCTGGTCAAGCAGTACCTCGAGCCGCGGATCACGCAGGGCTTCAGCCAGCTGTTCGACATCGCCAGCCGCAACAAGGAGGGCCGGGAGCTGTTCGCGCAGAGCACGCTGCCGACCTACGAGCGCGTGCTCGGCTTCCTCGTCGCGCCGATCGCGCTCGTCGCCACCCTCGGCGGGCTGTGGCTCGTCTGGCAGGCGATCCGTCGCCGGCGCGAGCGGCTCGACGACATGCACCTGACGTTCGTCGGCCTCGGGCTGCTGTACCTGCCGTCGTTCCCGCTGCTGCTGTCGGTGGCGGGCAACGAGGGCGCGCGGCGCAGCTGGGCCACGAGCTACATCGGGCTGGTCGTGCTCGTGTCCCCGGCGGTCGTGCACCTGTGGGACCGTCACCGTCGCCGCCCCGGCCGCCCCCCGGGCCCGCCGGGCCGACGGCGACGGCCACGGCCGCTGGTCGTCGGCGCCGCGCTCGGCGCCGCGTTCACCGCCAGCGTGATCGGCAACACCGCCATCGGGCTCAACGAGACCTACCGCTTCCCGGGACCGTACGTGTACGGGTCGGACACGCGCTCGGTCACGCCCGAGCTCGTCGACTTCTCCCGCAACCTCGACGACACCTACGGGCCGGGGAACCGGGTCGTCGGCGACCGGTACACGACGCTGCTGACCGGCACGATCGGCCGCCAGTCCACCTCGCGGCCGTCCGCGGGCTTCCCGGTCTGGCAGATGTACTTCGACCCGTTCCCGACCGACGCGCTGCTCAACCAGCTGAAGGGCTCGGAGTGGAAGTTCCTCGTCGTCGACCGGCAGATGGGACTGTTCACCCCGCGGATCGGCGTGTACTTCGAGCCGGACGAGCCGCTCGCGCAGATCCGGACCGAGCCGCCGTCCCCGGAGTTCCTGGACAAGTACGAGCGGCTGCCGTTCACGCTGAAGGTGAGCCAGTCGGACAACCTGAACCTCTACCGCTTCGACTTCGGGGCGCTCGACGCGCAGCGGGCGGGTCTGCGATGAGCGTCGCGACCGAGCCCCGGCCCACGCCCGCCCCCGCGCCCGCGCTGCGGCTGACGTCCGTGCTGCTGATCGCGGCCGGCCTGTTCCTCGCCATCGCGGCCGACCTGCCGCAGCCGCTGCGGGCGCTGGCCGCACCCGTCGCCGTGTTCGCCCCCGGCCTCGCGCTGCTGACCGTCGCGCTGCGCGCCGACCAGCGGCCCGACCCGATCGTGCGCGCGGTCCTCGCCGCGATGCTCTCGTTCGCGGTCATCGCGCTGACGGTCATCGTCGTCGACCCGCTCGTCGACCGGCTCGACCCCGGGGTCTTCGGCCGCTCGATCGGCGGCGTCGTGATCGTGCTCGCGCTGATCGGCTCCCTGCGCTCCCCCGGGCCCGACGTGCTGCGCGACCCGCTGGACCGCGGCTCGGTCGGCACGTTCGCCGCCGTCGTCGCCGCCGCGATCGCGGTGATCGCCCTGTGCCTGCAGGTGCTGCCCAAGCCCGACCCGATCCCGTACTTCCGCTTCGGGCTCGCGGGGCCGTGGGCGCAGCTGGACCGCACGGTCGAGCCGGTCGGGGACCAGCTGCGCGTCGACCTGCAGCTGAAGAACGACGGGCCGCGCGCGCAGTCCTACACGATCGTCCCGACGCTGCGCGGGGCGCAGCGGTGGGAGCGGCGCACGGTCACCGTGCCCGCGGGCGAGACGTGGCGCGGCACGGTCAGCGGACCGGTGCCGACGTCCCGGGAGTGCTTCAACCGCATGGCGATCGCGCTGCGCCGCGGCGCCCGGACCGACCACGTCGCGGTCCTGACGTTCTACGTGCGCGGCACGCGGTCGATCTGCCCGTCGCTGCCGGTGAGCCGCCGGTGAACGCCCTGCGGGGACCGGTGGCCGACGCGGTGGCGCGCGCCCGGGCGGCGCTCGCCGACCCGCTGCTGCGCAACGGCCTCTACATCATGGGCACGACCATCGTCACCGCGCTCGCGGGGTTCGTCTTCTGGATCGTCGCCGCCCGCACGATGGCCACGGACGAGGTCGGGGTCGGGGCGGCGCTCGTCTCGACGATGCTGCTCGTCGGGCTGCTGACGAACCTCGGCTTCGGGCACGTGTTCATCGCCCGGCTCGCCTCGCGCGCAGCGGGCGCCGAGTGGTCGCTGACCGTGTGCGTCGGCCTGGCGACGACCGCCGCGGCGAGCCTCGCCGCCGGGCTCCTCGCCGCGCTGCTGCTGCCGCTGATCGTCGAGGACGTGCGCCGCGGCACCGGGCTGGAGCTGTTCGTGCTGCTGCCGCTCGGCGTGACCGGGGCGGCGTGGTCGTTCCTGTTCGACTACGCGTGCATCGCGGAGCGGACCGCCGCCCCCGCGTTCTGGCGCAACGGCGGGATGGCGGTGCTGCGCGTCGCGGTGCTCGCCGCGGTGCCGCTCGTCGGGGCGGCCGGCAACGGCTGGGTGCTCGGCGCCTGGGTCGGGGCGTTCGCGGTCTTCAGCGTGCTGGGCCTGGCCCGGACCCTGCCGCGGCTGGAGCGCGACTTCTCCCCCACGCTGCGCGGCTGGCGGCCGGAGCTCGCCGCGATGCGCGGGCTGCTGGCCGGGCACCACGTGATCAACGTCGGCGGCCAGGTCGCCCCGTTCGTGCTGCCGGTGGTCGTCTCCGCGCAGCTCGGCGCCGAGGAGAACGCGCACTTCTACGCGACCTGGATGGTCGCGACGGTGATCTTCCTCATCGCCCCGTCGCTGAGCAACGCGCTGTTCGCGGAGGGCGCGCACCACCCCGAGCGCGTCGAGGACGACCTGCGCCGCGCCGTGCGCCAGTTCACCGTGCTGGCGATCCCGACCGCGGTGCTGCTGGTGGCCGCCGGTCCGCTCGTGCTGCGGGTGTTCGGGGACGCCTACAGCGAGGACAGCCGCGCGCTGCTCGCGCTCCTGGTCCTCACCGCGGCCGCCGACGCCGGGCAGTCGATGAGCGTCGCGGTCCTGCGGGTCCGCGAGCGGCTGCGCGACGCGGCGAGCGTGACGCTGACCTCGGTCGTCGTCGGGGTCGGTGCGACCTGGGTGCTGCTGCCGTCGCTGGGCGTCGGCGGCGCGGCGATCGGCCTCGGGATCGGGCGGCTGCTCGGCCTCGTGCTCGGCGTCCGCGCGATCCGGCGCGGCGCGCTCGCGCCCGCGCTCGTCCCGGCCCGGGCGGCGGTCGAGACGTGAGCGCTTCGCTGCGCGTCCTCGCCGTCCAGGAGGCCTATCCGCCGGTCGTCGGCGGCCTCGAGCGCCACACGCGGACGGTCTCGCACGAGCTGGCCACGCGCGGGCACGCGGTCACGGTCGCGGTCACCCACCACGACGGGCTGGCGGCGTCCGACGGGCCCGTGCGGCTCGAGCGGCTGGAGATGCTCGCGGCGCGCCTGCCGAGCGACCTCTCCCGCGACCACATGCCGTTCGTGCAGCACCCGCCACTGCCCGACCCGCTGACGGTCCGGTCGCTGCGGCGGCTGATCGCCCGGGACCGCCCGGACGTCGTGCACGCCCGCAGCTGGATGGTCCACTCGCTGCTGGCCGCCGTCCGCGGGCTCGCGCACCCGCCGAAGGTCGTCGTCAGCGTGCACGACTACTTCCCGGTCTGCGCGAACCGCTCGCTGATGCGCGACGGGGCGCCCTGCGGCGGCCCGCGCCTGGCGGCGTGCGTGACGTGCAGCGCACGGGTCTCGTCGGCCCCGGTGGGGGTCGCGAAGGCGCTCGGCGTCCACGGCGGCCGGCGACGGCTGGCCGGGATCGACCGGTGGCTCGCGGTGTCGGAGACCGTCCGGCAGGCGATCGCTCCCGTGGTCCCGGGCGGCCTGCGCGCGATCGAGGTGGTCGGCTCGACCGTCCCGGACGCGGTGTTCGACCCGCTCGACCCGACGGTCGCCCCGCCGCTGGACGGGCCCTACGTCCTGTTCGTCGGGTCGGTCCTGCCGTTCAAGGGCGTCGACGTGCTGCTCGACGCGCACGCACGCCTGGGCGCGGCGGCGCCGCCGCTCGTCCTGCTGGGCTCGGGCCGCCCCGACCGGCTCGGGCCGCGGGTGCACGCGGTGGGTCCCCGCCCGCACCCGGAGGTGATGGCCGCGTGGCGGCACGCGCAGGTCGGGGTGATCCCGAGCCGGTGGCCGGAGCCGTTCGGGCAGGTCGCGGTCGAGGCGATGGCCAGCGGCGTGCCGCTCGTCGCCTCGGACACCGGGGGCCTGCGCGACATCGTCGTGGACGAGCACACCGGCCTGCTCGTCCCGCCCGGCGACCCGGTCGAGCTGGCCGCGGCGCTCGCGCGGCTGCTGGCCGACGACGCGCTGCGCGCCCGGCTCGCGGCGGCGGGCCCGGTGCGGGCGCGGCGATACCACGTCGCCCGGTTCGTCGACCGGCTCGAGGAGATCTACGCGGACGCGGTCGCCGCACCGGCCGCCGGGAACTCCCGTCCGGTCGCGCTCGCGCGCTGAGCGGCGAGCTCAGGGCGCGGGCGTCTCGCGCCGCACCGCGGCGGCGAACGCCGCCACCGCGGGCTTGGCCGTGAAGTCGAAGCGGAAGAGGCCGAACGACCGCTCGCGGTCCCCCGGGATCGGGGACAGGTCGCGGTTGGCGTACCAGAACACCGGGCCGAGCCGGCGCGAGCGGCGGGCGAGCGCGTACCCGTCGGCGAGGATCGCGGCCTGCTCCTGCTCGGTCACGCCGTCGACCCCGCCCGTCGGCGCGCCGAACTCGGTCACCCAGATCGGCAGCCGCCCGCGGCCCGTTGCCCGCAGCTGGGCGCGCACGCTGTCGGGGCGCAGCCCGAGGTCGGGCCAGGCGTTGCGGCGGTCGGTCGTCGGGACGCTCGCGCGCAGCGGGTAGGTGTACGGGTGGACCGCGACCGCGTCGACGTCCCCGAGCCCGCCGCTGCGCAGCACGCCGCGCAGGAACCGCAGGGCGGTCAGGCCGCCGCTCGAGTCGACCGTCCGGGCCAGTCCGCCGCTGAGGATCCGCGCACCGGGATCGACCGCGCGGGCGATCGCGGCCGAGGGCCGCAGCAGGCTGCCGTAGCGGCGCGGCGAGACCCGGGGCCCCCAGAAGCGCGGCAGGTTCGGCTCGTTCCAGATCTCCCAGTCGCGCACCCCGCGCGTGCGGAAGTGCGCGACCGCCCGGCCGACGAACGTCGCGAACTCCGCCGCGCTGCGCGGCTCCGGGCCGGACGGGACACGCCGCGCCCAGGCGGGCGCGTAGGTCGGCACGAGCAGCGTGCGGATGCCGCGCGCGGCGGCGAGGTCGACGACGCGGTCGAAGCGCGAGAAGTCGACCGCGCCCGGCGTCGGCTCGACCCGTTCCCAGTCCAGCGCGATCCGCAGCCACCGCACCCCGGTCGCCGAGAGGAGCGCGAGATCGCGGTCGACGACCTCGGCGGGCAGGTCGACGAGACCGCCGGAGGTGGCGACCCCCGGGGTGCCCGCCGTGACGGCGGCTGGCGGCGCGGACCGCACGACGGTCGGGGTCGCGCACGGGGCACCGGCGCGCTGCAGCGTCGTGGCCGTCTCGCGGACGGTCCGGGTGGTGCGCAGCCGCAGGGTCGCCACGAGCGGGTCGCAGCCCGCCAGCAGCGCGCGGGCCGCCCCGTCCAGCGGCAGCCGCACCACGCTGCCCGTCGGGCGGGCGACGATGCGCCCGCGCGAGCGCAGCGTCGCGCCGCCCGCGGCACCGGTCAGCTGCAGGGCGACGCGGACCCGCCCCGTGGAGAGACCGACCAGCGCGACGCGGACCGCGTCCCGGGCCAGCAGCCGCTCGGGCGCCGGCTCCACGAGCACCCCGGCGACCGTGGCCGGCGCCGCGGCGGGGGCGGCGAGCGCGAGCGCGACGGTCCCGGCGACCGCCACCGTACTGCGACGGATCAACGCGCGGCCCATCGCTCCTGCGCGGTGCCGATCACGTAGCCGGCGACGGTGAAGGCGAGCCCGAGCACGATCATCGCCGCCCGGCCGAGCGGGGCGACGGTGCGGGTCCGCAGCGCCTCGCCGACGCCGCCGAGCACCCCGGATGGCAGCGTGCGCGCGACGTAGTCGCGCTCGGTGCTCGTGCCCGCGTCACTGCCGACGTGGGCGGCCAGCGCCGCCTTGCCGGTCCCCTCCAGCCAGCAGCGGCGCAGGAAGTAGCGGGGCTCGGTGCGCCCGGCGGGCACCGCGTGCCAGACGGCCGCGGTCGGCTCGAAGCGCCACTGCGCGTCGGGCCACCGCTGTCCCGCGCGGATGCACAGGTCGGTCTCCTCCGGGGCGGAGCGCGTCCCGACCTTGCCGAAGCCGGTGCGGAAGCCCCCGAGCTGCTCGAAGCGGTCGCGGCGCATCGTCATGTTCGCGGCGATGAGGTTGCGGACGGTCGCCGCCTCCTGCGGCGAGCCGCGGAACGTGCAGCCGACGACCCAGTCGAACTCGGGCGGGAACCAGGCGGGCCGCGCGGTCGCCCAGTCCGGGCGGATCGGCCCGCCCGCGCCGAGCACGGTCGGGTCGGCGAAGAGCTCGTGCAGGGCGGCGAGCCAGCCGGGCGCGACGTGGACGTCGTCGTCGATGAACGCGAGGACCTCGCCGGTCGCGACGGCCGATCCGGCGTTGCGCGCCCCGCCCGCCCCGGCGTGGCGGTCGTTCTCGACGGCGATGACGTCGGGGAGGGTCGCGCGCACGCGCTCGAGGAGCTCGGGGTTGCCGTCCACCGCGACGATGATCTCGTGCGGCGCCGGCTCCTGCGCGCGCAGCGACGCGACGGCCCGCTGCAGGTCGTCCCAGCGGTCGAGGGTGTAGGCGGCGATGACGACGGAGAAGCGGGGATCCCGGTAGGCGGGCACCGGGTCCGCGGTGAGCACGGCGGCGGGGTCAGGCATCGGGATCCTCCGGGAGGTCGGGGGCGTCGAGGCCCATGAGCGCGGCGAGGCTGCGGACCTGGTCGGGCCGCATCGGCCGGACGGTCGCGGGCACGCCGCTGGCGATGTGGAAGTCGGGGACGTCGTCGATGACGAGCGCCTTGGCGCCGATCGCGCACAGGCGCCCGACCCGCACCGGTCCCAGGACCGCCGCCCCGTTGCCGACGAGCACGCCGGGACCGAACGTCGGTGGACCGTCCGGCTCGACGAGGCGGTGCCCGAGCATCGCGGCGGGCGCGATGACGATCGGGCCCTCGAAGCGGCAGTCGGCGTGGATCGCCATCCCGAGGCCGTTGTGGAGCAGCACGAGCTGGCGGGGCCAGCGGGTCCCCGCGGGCAGGTCCGCGCCGAACACGACCCGGGTGAGGATCTGCAGCAGCGTCGGGACCAGCGGCACCCGTCGCCGCGCGAGCCAGGCGGCGAGCCGGACCGGCCCGAGCACGAACGAGTGGGTCGGCTCGAAGCGGTCGCGCAGCGTGTTGGCCGTCCTCACGCCGCCACCCCGAGCGCGGGCGACGCGGCCAGCAGCCGGATCACGGTGGCCGCCCCGACCAGGTCCGCGACGAGATCGGACGCCGTGTCCGTCGCGCCGAGCGACATCTGCGTGCCCAGCCACGCGTCCGCCAGCGCCTCCGCGCCCTCCCAGGCGACCCCCACGAGGCCGACGAGCAGCAGCGCGAGCAGGCCGTGCCGGGCGGCCGGCGCCGGGGTCCGCGGGAGCAGCCCGCGCAGCAGCACGAGCGCGAGCAGCGCGCTGGCGACGCCGTGGACGACGAGGTCGCCGCCGAGGTGGTCCGGCAGCACCCCGAGAGCGGCGAGCGCGAGCAGCCCGCAGAGGCCGCCGGTGAAGAGGAGCTCCTCCCGCGGCGGCGCCAGTCGGGCGAGCAGGCTCGCGAGCAGCCCGGACAGCAGCAGCACCGCGGCCGCGGGGTCGGCGGAGCGCAGGCCCACCCACGCGCCGACGACGAGCCCGACCCGCAGGACCATGCTCAGCGCGCGCACGATCAGGCCACCGCCGCCCGGCGGGCCGTGAGCCGGGCGTGCCCGCGCTGCAGCCGCCCGTAGCCGGGGAGCCGCTGGCGCCGGCCGACGAGCACCGGCCGCTCCACCGCCCCGAACTTGCGCTTGTACGCGACGATCCCCGGGGTCGGCGCGCCGACGAGGTCGACCGCGTCGAGCCCGCGCGCCGCCGCGTCCTCGATGGCGTCCCAGTAGAGCAGCGCGTGCGGGTCGATCCCGTCGCGACGGTGCGCCGCCCCGAGCCACAGGTGGGTCCGGGTGCCGTGGTGCAGCGCGATCGTCACGGCGACCGGGGTGCCGTCCGCGGCGACCGCCGTCGTCAGCCGCGCGAGCGGGCTCGCGGCCAGCCGCTCCCACGCCAGGGCGGTGGTCCGCCGCGCCGGCCAGCCGGTCTCCCCGCCGCGGGCGTGCAGCGCGTCGAGCATCGCGGGCAGGTGCGTGCAGACGTCCTCGCGGGTCGCGGCGCGCACCGTCAGCCCGGCGTCGCGCGCGGCGCGGACGTCACGCCGGCCGTTGCCGCGCAGCGCGCCCCAGCACGCGGCCGCGTCCCGGCCCGCGACCGGCACCTCGAGCGTGCGGTCGTCGTGGAGCGTGAACCCCGCGGCGCGCAGGGCGGGCGCCGTGGCGGCGCCCGGGTCGCGCACGGCGCACTGGACGAGCACGGCGCGGCGGCGGCGCGCGGCGGTCAGGAGCGCGCGCAGCGCGCGCGGGAGGTCCCCGTCGGCGGCGAGCGGGCCGAGGTACGGGAACGGCACCCAGCCGACGGTGCTGACGGGGCCGCGGCGGCGCTCCAGCACCGGCAGCAGCACCGGCGGGTCGGTGTCGGGGAGCGCGAGCGCCGCGAAGCGCCCGCCGAGCGCGGCGGCGGCGAGCTCGAGGACGTCGTGGCGGTGGAACGCGGTGGCGGCGGGATGGGCGGCGAGCGCGGCGTCCCAGGTCGCCCGGTCGACCTCGACGGCGCTCATGCTGCGGGCACCGTCCGCACGGCGGCGCGGGCCCGCCGCAGGTCGGCGAGCGCGCGCGCCCCGAGGTAGGCGCCGAAGGTCATGCGGGCCGCCCGGCCGGTGCCGCCGATGAGGAACTCGTGGTGGACCTCGAGCCGCTCGCTGAAGCGCAGCTTCGCGGTGTCGGGGCCCGCCCCGACGTTCGCGACCCGGTCGCCGCGGGCGATCGCGCGCTCGATCGCCGTCGCGGTCAGCAGCGTCACGCCCGAGAGCTCCCACCACTGCGGCGCCACCCCGGACCAGGCGAGGTAGATCGCGCCCGGGGCCCGCAGCACGAGCCGGGCGGCCGCCGGCTCGTCCCCGACGCGCAGGACGTGCAGCTCCACCGCGCCCGCGGCGGCGAGCCCGGCGACCGCGTCGCGCAGGAACGCGGCGGCGGCCGGGTCGTCGAAGCGGCCGGGATGGTGGACCTTGCCGGGGAGCGCGGCGCGCGCGGCGTGCAGCGCGAGCAGCGTCGGGAGCGCCGCGACCGCGTCCGGGCCCTCGTGGACCTCCACGCTCCACGGCAGGCCGGTGCGCCCGAGGCGGTTGCGGGCCCGGCGCAGGCTCTCGCGCAGGTTGCGCTTACGCGTCGCGTGCCACGCCTCCACGGTGTCCGGGAGCGGCTCCACGACGCACGCCCGCACCGCCTTGTGCACCACGGTGCCCGGCCCGTCCGGTCCGCCCGCGAGCCAGGCGGGCTCGACCCAGCCCTGGTCGGGGGCGAGCGGCAGCTCGATCCAGCTGAGCGCGTCCGCGCGCTCCCACGCCCACGCGACGACCGCCCGCACCGCCCGCCGCGGGTCTGGGCCGGTGACGATCTGCGGCAGCTCGACGAGCGCGGACTCCGGCCCGGTGCCGAGTGCCCGCAGGACGCGGGTGCCGCGCAGGCCGCGGTCCTCGTGCAGCGGCGCGACGGCGACGAGCTCCTCCCCGCGCCGGACCGCGAGCACCCGCAGCGCGCCGGGGGCGACCCAGCGGGCGGCCCACGGCAGCAGCCACGCGGGGTGCGCGAACGGGTTCGGGCACCCCTGGGCGTGCAGGGTCGCCCAGGCCGGGGCGAGCGCCGCGAGCTCCGGCGGCGTGCGCACGACCTGCACCGACAGGTCAGCCATCGGCGAGCAGGCGGCGGTAGAGCGCCTCGTGCGCGCGGGCGACGTCGGCGGCGGCGTACCCGCGCGCCCGCTGCCGCGCGGACTCGCCGAGGCGGCGGGCCAGCGGCTCGTCGTCGAGCAGCCGGCGGATCGCGCGGGCGAGCGCGCGCGGATCGGCCGGCGGGACGAGGAGCCCGTCGACTTCGTCGCGGATCGAGGTCCGCAGCCCGCCGGTGAGGGTCCCGACGGTCGGGGCGCCGCAGGCCATCGCCTCCAGGGCCGAGAGGCCGAGCGGCTCCTGCCAGACCGACGGCACGACCGCGACCGCGCAGGACCGCCACGCGGCGACGATCTCGGGGTGGTCGCGCTGCACGACCACCGTCGTGTTGAGGGCGTTCCACGGGGCGGCGGCGGACGGCCGGGTCGCGCAGATCAGCAGCGGTGGCTCGTGGCCGAGCAGCGCGTGCGCCTCGGCGAGGACGTCGATGCCCTTGTGGGTCGACGCCTCCCCCGCGAACATCAGGTACGGCCCGTCGGGGACGAACGCGGGACGCGGCCCGGTGGCGGGCGCCAGCGCGTGGTCGGACACCGGGGACGGGATCAGCTCGACGACCGCGCCCGCCGGGATGGCCGCGCGCGACACCTCGAGCACGGCGCGGCTGATCGGCACGAACGCGTCGACGTCCCCGGGTCGCCGCCCGCCGGTCCGCAGTCCCGCGGTGAGCGCGGCGGCGCGCGGCAGCCCGTACTGGCCCGTGGCGCAGGTCACGCAGCGCACCGGTCCACCGACGCCGCAGCTCGCGCCGGCGCGCGTGTTGTTCTTCTTCGGGCAGGTCAGCGAGTAGTCGTGCAGCGTCACGACGAGCCGCACGTCGGGCCGCAGCCGCCGCGCGGCGATCGCCGAGTGCAGGATCCAGCCGTGGGCGTGCAGGACGTCGGGCCGGAACTCGTCGATCTGCGCGACGAGCCCCTTCACCACGGTCGGGTCGGGGATCGTCGGGTGGAACGGGCGGTGACGGTCCTGGTAGAGCGGGCCGAACGTCTCGTGCCAGCCCGCGAGCCGGATCACGTCCAGCGCCCCCGACCGGTCGCGGCCCGGCAGGCCCGGGATGCTCAGGGTCGCCACGCGGACGACGTGCCCGCGGTCGCTGAGCGCCTCGCCGAGGGTCGCGACCGCGCGCTCCAGCCCGCCGACCGCCGGCTCGAAGAGGTCGGTCGCGGCGAGGACCCGGAGGGTGCCCACGGGGACGTCGACCCCGGGCTCTCCCGTGGCTGTGCGCGACACCGGCTGGTCGACCGCGGGGACGATACGGCGACGCTAGCGACGGGATCCACGTCCGTTCTTCGACTGCCGGGAGGACATTCCGGTGTGACGGTTCGACCGCCCGACCAAAGCGGTCCCGGACCCGTCGCCAGGGGCTTTTTCGGGGGGTATCGTCGCCGCGGATGACGCCTGTCGTTCGACTCGCCGTGGCCGTCGCCGGCGCCGCGGCCCTCGCGGTTCCCGCGACCGCCACCGCCGCCCAGATCCTGACCGTGGACCCCGCCGCGCCCGCCGGGTGCGCGGGCGGGACGTGCGGGTCGCTCGGGGACGCGCTGGCCGCCGCCACCGCCGGGGACACCGTCTCCGTGCGCGCCGGCACCTACCGGGAGGGCGGCCTGGCCGTGCCCGACGGCGTGCTCGTGCAGGCGACGCCCGGGACCGTCACCGTCACCGGGGGCAGCGCGCCGACCGCGCTCTCGATCGGCGCGAACGCGACGGTCGACGGGCTCGACCTCGGGGTCGGCGCCGGCGTCACGGCGATCGCCGTCACCGGGACCGGCGCCGTCGTCGACCGGGCGGCGGTGCGTCGCCAGGGGACGACCGCCGCGTCGGTGCCGCTCGTGCTCGCCCGCCCCAGCAGCGGCGTCGTCCTGCGCCGCCTCGCGGTGCTCGACGGCGAGACGCGCACCGGGTCGTTCGCCGCCCCGACCGTGCTCGGCGAGGCCGGCGCGGCGGTGCAGCTGACCGACAGCCGGGTGCTCGGCGGCCCCAACGCCGCCACCGCGGTCGAGCTGCGCGGCGGGGCGTCCGGTCCGGTGGTCGGCGGCAGCGTGATCGCCTCCCCCACGTCCGCGGGGACGGCGCTGGCGCTCGTGTCCGCCGCCGACGACGCGGCCGCCAAGGTCGTCACGGTGCGCTCCTCGGTGCTGGCCGCCGGCGCCCAGGGCGTCGGGCTGCTCGCCGCGAGCCGCGCCGCGACCGGTGGGCCGAGCACCGCCGGGGCGCTGGCCGTGACGCTCTCCCGCGTCACGATCCCGCGCGCCGGTCGCAGCATCGTCGTCGACGCGGCGGCCAACGGCGCGGTCTCGCTCCTGGACGGCCTCAGCGGCGGCGGCACCGGTGTCGGGGACGTCGCGGTCGCGGCGACCGGCTCGATCGTGCACGGGCCCGCGCGCGTCACCGCGAACGTCGGCGGGCTGGGCTCGGCACCGAACCGCGCCGCGCTCGTCGTCTCGGACAGCGACACCGACGTCGTCGCCGCGACGGGCAGCAACGGGCGGGCGACCACGCGGCTGACCGGCACGCGGTTCACGCCCGACGCGCAGCTGCTCCTCCCCGCCACCGCCCCCGACGGGCTGGCCGGCGGGCGGCTGCGGGCCGACGCCCCGGTGATCGACCAGGGTCCCGGTGGCGCACCCGCCGCGGAGACCGACGTCGACGGGGACCCGCGGACCGTCGGGCCGGCCCCCGACCTCGGTGCCGACGAGTTCCGCAACCGGCCGCCGTCCGCGCGGATCACCCGCACCCCGGTCTCGCCGCGGCAGAACCGCGAGGTGACGTTCGACGCGACGACCTCGACCGATCCCGACGGCCCGCTGGGCGACGCGATCGTCCGCTACCGCTGGGACTTCGGCGACGGGGTCACCCAGACCACCACGACCCCCACGGTCACGCACCGGTACACGGGCATGCAGACCTACGCCTCGACGGTCACCGTCACCGACCGGGGCGGGGCGACCGGCACGTCCGGTGCGCTGTCCACCCTCGTGCGCGACGGCGTCGGCCCGAAGGTCGTGATCACCCAGCCGACCCCGGACCGGCGGCTCGTGCGCTTCACGACCGTGACCCGCACCGTCCGCGGCCGCGCCCGCGCGGTCCGGACCCGGGCGCTGCTGCGCTTCGCCGGCACCACGCAGGACACCGCGTCCGGCACCGGCCCGGTGGCGCTGTCGCTGCGGCTGACGCAGCGGTTCGGCTCCGGCCCGCGGCCGACGAAGAAGACCTGCCGCTACCTCGACCCCGCGCGCGGCGGGATCGTCGGGCGGTCGTGCAAGCGCCCGGTGTACTTCGACACTGCCGTCGCGTTCGGGGTCTGGAGCTTCCGCACCGGCCGACGCACCGTCCTGGCCCCCGGCCGCTACGTCATGACCGTCCGCGGCACCGACGCGACCGGGAACACGACGTTCACCTCGCGGCGGTTCTCGGTCCGCTGAGCCCCGGCGGGCGCGCTCAGCGGACGCGCTCGACGGCGCGCTCCAGCTCGGCGACCGAGAACGCGCCCTCGAACCGCTCGCGGACGATCCCGCGCCGGTCGATGACGAACGTCCACGGCTCGGTCGGCAGCCGGTAGGCGGCGACCTGCGGGCGGAAGCCCTTGGAGAGGTCGTTGTCGCGGTAGATCTCCATGTGCACGAACCGCACGTCGTCCCCCGCGCGCTGCTGCACCTGCGCGGCGACGTCGACGACCGGACCGCAGACGCGGCTCTGGCACAGCTGCGGCGTGGCGAACACCAGCACGACCGGCTCCTTGCCGAGCACGTCGGCCAGGTCGGTGTCGTGCAGCGAGCGCAGCGGCGGCACGCGCGTGTCGATCGACTCGAGATCGCCCGCGACGTCTTCGAACGTCGGCGTGTGCACGCGCGGGGCGCGGTCACCGACCTGCGGCGGCCCGCTGCCGGTCCGGCCGACGCGCATCGCCGTCGGGGAGGTCCGCACGAGCCGGCCGTCGAGCCGCGCGACGGCGGTCACCGCCCAGCTGCCGCGTGACGGGAACGCGAGGTCCGCGACGTACACGTGGTTGGCGGCGTCCGGGTCCTGCGCGGTCTGGCGGCTGCGGAACTGCGGCTTCACCGTCAGCGACTCGCTGCGCGCCGGGAACGGCCCGCGCAGCGACGACCCGTCGGTGCGCGACAGGTAGAGCGCGACGGGCGCGCCGCCGAGCTGCTTGCGGGCGGTGTCGAAGAGGCCGAAGCCCACCCGGCTCGTGCCCCGCTCGACGAGCGACACGGTCGGCGAGAGCACCGGGCCCTCCGGGATCATCGACTGCAGGTCCGCGAGCGAGCGGCCCGTCGTCGACGGGAAGTCCTGCGCCTTGGCCGTCGGCATCGCGAGCGCCGCGGGCGTCGTCTCCTCCTCGTCCTGCGAGCCGCAGGCGGCGGCCCCCGCCGCGAGCGCCGCGAGCGCGGCGCAGCACACGACGGAGCGACGGGACGGGGAACGCATCGCGGGCATCCTACGGGCGTCTGATTGACTGCGCGCCGCACCGTTCACGAGAGGGAGAACTGACATGGCTGACCGCGCGGCGATCATCACCGGGGCCTCCAGCGGCATCGGACTCGCCATCGCCCACATGCTCGGGCAGGAGGGCTACGGGCTCACCGTCGCCGCCCGCCGGCCGGACAAGCTGACCGCGGCCGCCGACGAGCTGCGCGCCGCCGGCCACCGGGTCGTCGAGTACGCCGGCAACCTCGGCGACGAGGAGGCGATCGACGCGGTCGTCGCGCTGCACGAGCGCACCTACGGCCGCCTCGACGTGCTCGTCAACAACGCGGGCGTCGGCATCGGCGAGTTCGTCGGCGAGCTCACCACGAAGAAGGTCGACCTCCAGCTCGACCTGAACCTGCGGTCGATCTTCCTCTTCTACCGGGCGGCGGTGCCGCTGCTGCGCGCCGCCGGCGCCGAGCACCGCAACGCGCTCGTGGTGAACACCTCGTCGATCTCCGGCAAGGTCGGCGAGCCGTGGCTCAGCGTCTACTCGGCCACCAAGCACGGCGTCGTCGGCTTCACCCAGGCGATGAACAAGGAGCTCGCCAAGGACGGGATCAAGAACACCGCCCTGTGCCCCGCGTTCGTCGACACGCCGATGACCGACTTCGTCAAGGGCGCCGTGCCGGCCGAGAAGATGATCACGACGCAGGACATCGCGGAGTCCGTCCGCTTCCTCATCCGGACCTCCCCGGGCTGCGTCGTCCCGGAGATCCAGTACGTCCAGCCCGGCGGCGGCGACCTGCCGGGCGTGGACGAGGTGTCCGTCTAGACGGTCTCGAGCTCCCGGGCGCGGCGCTCCAGCAGGGCGTCGCGCTCGGCCTCGACGGCGGCCAGGGCCGCCTCGTACTCGTCGAGGCGACGGAACGGGCGCAGCCAGTGGCGGCCCTTCGTGTCGCGGCCGCGGTACGCGTCACCGGGACGCGGCGCGTTGGGCTGGCGGCGACGCGTCGCCTCCTGCTCCGCGCGCTCGGCGGGCCGGGTGGCGAGCAGGTCGCGGTGGTCGCGGATCGCGCCGGCGAGGTCGACGCGGTCGTCGGCCAGCAGGCTCGCCTCGAGGTGGCTGCGCAGGATCGCGACCTCGCGCGTCGTGGCGCGGCGCGCCCGCTTGGACGCGGCGAAGCGGTCCCACGCCTTCGCGAACGAGATGAAGTTCGTGCGCCCGCCGCAGCGGTGCGCGGCGAGCATCGGGCAGACGCCCCCGTCGCGGTCGGTGTACGCCCCGACGATGATGTCGTTGGCGTTGATGCCCTCGAGCATCGCGATGCGCGTGCGCTCGGGCAGGCAGTCGATCGCGGTGCGAAGGTCGTCGATGGGCGAGCGGTGACGTCGTGACATAGGATCTCGCCCCTCCCGAGGGCGTGGGGTCAACCTAGCAACGACCCTCTGCACCGTCCACGGAACTCCTTCCCGCTGAAAGGAACGTTGCAATGAAGCTCGGAGTCCACATCGGCTACTGGGGCCTCGGCCTCACCCGCGAGGATCAGCTCGAGATCGTCCAGGAGGCGGAGAAGCTCGGCTACGACTCCGTCTGGACCGCGGAGGCCTACGGGTCCGACGCCGCGACGATCCTCGGCTGGATCGCCGGCCAGACCTCGAAGATCCGCATCGGCTCCGCGATCTTCCAGATCCCCGGGCGCACCGCCGCGATGACCGCGATGACCGCGGCGACGCTCGACCAGCTCTCCGACGGGCGGTTCATCCTCGGCCTCGGCACCTCCGGCCCGCAGGTCTCCGAGGGCTGGCACGGCGTGCGCTTCGGCAAGCAGCTCGCCCGCACCCGCGAGTACGTCGACGTCCTGCGGATGGCGCTCGCCCGCGAGCGCGTCGAGTACCACGGCGAGTCGATCGACCTGCCGCTCCCCGACGGTCCCGGCAAGGCGCTGAAGCTCACGATCGCGCCCGTCCAGGACCGGATCCCGATCTTCATCGCCGCGATCGGCCCGAAGAACACGCAGCTCGCGGCCGAGATCGCCGACGGCGTCATCCCCACCCTGTTCTCGCCCGAGCACGTCACCGTGATCCGGGACGAGCTGCAGATCGGCGTCGACCGCGCCGGCAACGGCAAGACGATCGACGACGTCGAGATCGCGCCGACCGTGCAGGTGTTCGTCGGCGACGACATGACGGAGGCGCGCAACCTCATGCGCCCCTTCCTCGGCCTCTACATCGGCGGCATGGGATCGCGCGACAAGAACTTCTACAACCAGATGGTCCGCCGCTACGGCTACGACGACGCCGCCCAGGAGATCCAGGATCTGTACCTGGAAGGCAAGAAGGACGAGGCGATGGCGGCGATCCCGGACGACCTGATCGACACGGTCAGCGTCTGCGGTCCCCGCGACCACGTCAAGGAGCGCCTGCGCGCGTACAAGGACGCCGGGGTCGGCACGCTCGGCATGACGCCGATGGCGTGGACGAAGGAGGCCCGGATCCAGCAGCTCCGCGAGGTCGCGCAGCTGCACTCGGAGATCTAGGCGCGCTTGCGGGTCCTGCTCGGAGCATTCGGGGACCCGGGGCACACCTTCCCGGTCATCGCGCTCGGCCGCGCGCTCCGCGCGCGCGGCCACGAGGTCGTCGTGCAGACCTGGGTGCGGTGGGAGCCGCACGTCCGCGCGGAGGGCCTGGGCTTCTCCGCCGCGCCGGAGTACGACGTCTTCCCGACGCTCGGTCGGCACCTCAAGCCCTACGAGGCGGTCGTGCGCGCGACGCGCGACACGCTGCCGCTCGTGCAGGAGGTCGAGCCCGACGTCGTCGTCGCGGACATCCTGACGCTCGCGCCCGCGCTCGCGGGCGAGCTGAGCGGCGTGCCCGTCGCGACGCTCGTCCCGCACGTCGACCCGCGTCCCGATCCCGGCTTCCCGCCGTACTCGATCGGCGCCCGGCGCCCCCGCACGCCGGTGGGACGGGCGCTCTGGGGCCGCGTCGACGGGCTCGTCTCGCGCGGCCTGCTGCAGGGCCAGCGGGAGCTGAACGAGACGCGCGAGCTGCTCGGCCTGCGGCGCCTGGACCACGTGCACGGCGGCATCAGCCGCGCCCTCTGCCTCGTCGGGACGTTCCCGCAGCTCGAGTACCCGCGCACCCGGCGGCTGCCGGGCACGCACGTCGTCGGGCCGCTGCAGTGGGAGCCGCCCACCGCGCAGGCCCCGCTCCCGCCCGGGGACGCGCCGCTCGTGCTCGTCGCTCCCTCGACCTCCCAGGACCGCGACCACCGGCTCCTGCGCGCGGCGCTCGCCGGGCTCGCGGAGCTGCCGGTGCGCGTGCTCGCCACCTGGAACCGGCGCGTGCCCGACCCGCCCGTGGAGGTGCCGCGCAACGCGACCCTCGTCGAGTGGGTGTCCTACGCGCGCACGATGCCGCGCTGCGACGTCGTCGTCTGCCACGGCGGCCACGGCACGGTCGTGCGGGCGCTCACCAGCGGCGCCGTGGTGGTCGCCGCCCCGGCGGCCGGGGACATGAACGAGAACGCGGCCCGCATCGACTGGGCCGGCTGCGGCGTCCGCGTCCCGCGGCTGGCGGTCGGCCCGCGCGCGCTGCGGCTCGCGACCGGCCGGGCGCTCGGCGACCGGCGCCTCGCGACTCGGGCCGCCGATCTCGCGGCCTGGGCGGCCGCGCACGACGCGGGCGACCGCGCCGCGACGCTCGTGGAGGAGCTCGCGGCGACCGGTCGCCCGGTGCTCAGCGCCTGAAGGTCGCGGTCTTCGTCGCGATGCCGGTGTTCCCCGCGGCGTCGCGCGCGACCGCGAACGCCCGCGCCCGGAACGAGCGGGCGGCCGTGAGCAGCGCCCGGCCCTTGGCGGTCGTCGACAGCGTCAGCGTGGTGCTGGCCCCGCCGGCGAGCGCGAAGGTCCCGCGGGCCAGGCGCACCTCGCGGCGCAGCGCCTTCGTCTTCGCCTTCGGGACGACGACGTTGAACACGTTGACCGTCCCCGTGCAGCGGATCTCGGTCGCCGGGCAGGTGACGGTCAGGCGGACCTTCGCGCCGCTGCGCCGGTAGGCGAGGCTCGCCAGGCGCACGACCGGCTGGGTCGCGTCGACGCTCCCGCCCGGGATCGTCACCGTCCCGCCGGTGCCGCCGCCGGTCCCGGTGTTGCCGCCCGTCCCGGTGCCGGTGCCGGTGCCCGTACCCGTTCCCGTCCCGGTCCCGGTTCCCGTGCCGGCGGCGTCGTCGTCGATGATCGCGCCGAGCGCGATCGCGGTCCCGATCGTCGCGCCGACGGGCTCGGCCAGCGCGATCGCGAACGCCTCGTCCGGCTCGCGGACGGCGTCGGCGACGACGCCCACGGTGACGGTCTTCGACGTCTCGCCGACGGCGAACGTCAGCGTCGTGTCGATCGGCGCGTAGTCGCCCGGCGCCTTGGCCTGCACGTCCCCGGTGAGGACGCGCACCGTGACCGGTACGCGGCCGGCCTTCGACAGCGCGACGGTGAAGGTGAACGGCGTCGGCGTCGCGGCGGTGCCCTCGCGGCCGCTGACGCCCGTGATGCTCACGACGGGCGCGTCGTCGTTGACGACGGTGCCGGTCGCGGTGATCCCGGTGCCGAGCGTCGCGGTGCCCGCCAGCGGGGTGCCGAGCGTGACGGTGAACTGCTCGTCCGGCTCGTCCACGTCGTCGCCGACGGTCGGGACGCGGACCTCGCCGCTGCCCGCCCCGGCGGGGATGACGAGCTGCCCGGCCGTCGCGTCGATGTCCTCCGGCGCGGTCGCGGTGCCCGGGGCGACGGTGTACGGGACGGTGACCGCCTTGCCGCTAGGCGCGCTGAGCGACGCGACGAGCGGCACGAACCCGGCGGTCCCGGTGCCCTCCGGCGCCGCGCCGGGCGCGAGCGTGACGGTCGGCGCCGCATCGTCGTCCGCGATCGTGCCGGTGCCCGACGCCTCGGCGGCGCCCGTGGCCGTGCCGGCCGCGTCGAGGATGACCGTCTCGTCGTTCTCGTCGAGCGCGTCGCCGACGACCGCGACGGTCACGGTCGTGCTGCAGCCGAAGCCGAGCAGCCCGGTCGGGATGTCGACCGCGAACGCCGTGCGCGGCACGTAGTCGGCGGTCGCCGTCGCGGTGCCCGCGCGCGTCGTGACGTACGCGGTGCCGCCGCAGGACAGGCCGGAGTCGGTGACCGTGAAGCTCAGCGTGGCGCCGGCCGTCGGGCCGGTGCCCTCGGTCACGGTCGGCGAGGAGACGCCCAGCGCCGCGTGGGCGCTCGGCGCCAGCACGAGTGATGCCACCGCGGCGGCGGCGACCGACAGGACCTGACGGGTTCCCTCCCGTCCCTTCTGCGCGAACCTCATGGCGGCACGGTAGCGGAGGACCCGGAGGTACCTGGCCGTTCCAACGAGGGACGGCGCCCATCATGGGCGCCGTCGAGAGCTCGGGGGGTGGGACTCGAACCCACAACGACTCGGTTAACAGCCGAGCATTCTGCCGATTGAATTACCCCCGAAGGTTCGGCTCGTCGGAAAGCTTATCGAGGAGAACCGACGGAGGCAGTTCGACCTCCCCCGCCTCCACGCCGGCGTGGCAGTTGGCACAGAGCAGCACGCACTTCGCCGCCTCTTCCCGGAGACGCTCGTACGAGCGCGTCAATCCCCGCGCGCCGATGGCGAAACGCTTCGTGCCGGGATCGAGATGGTGGAAGTGCAGCGCGGCATCGAAGGCGTCGAATCCGCAGCACCGACACCGACCCCCCATCTCGGCGACCAGTCGTGCCTTTGCGCGACGGCGCCAGTCGCGAACGGCGGCCGCCCGGCACTGCAGACAGACCGCAACCCCGTCGGGTCGACGGACGTGCTGGGCCGTGCCGTGCGTGGCGCAGACCGCGGAGAAGCGCGGGAGGCGTCGGCGCTTGGTTCGCGCTGCGTCGGTGATCGCCAGATCGTGGCGCCGCAGCCAGTGGCGCACCGTCGCCTCGCTGCGCCCCAACTGCTCGGCGATCTCCGCAACGGTGTGGTCCGCGGCGACCAGCTCCGACAACCGCCCTGCATCGATACCGTCCGAGCGCCGCATGCGAACACGAACACTAGTTCGCCTCGCGGACGGATCGCGCGGGGTCAGTCGGGCTTGGCGGTCTCCGCCATCGCGCGCTCGAGCGCGCGGTGCTGTGCCGCCTGGAG
Source organism: Paraconexibacter algicola (assembly GCF_003044185.1). Taxonomy (GTDB): domain Bacteria; phylum Actinomycetota; class Thermoleophilia; order Solirubrobacterales; family Solirubrobacteraceae; genus Paraconexibacter; species Paraconexibacter algicola. The sequence continues at coordinate 51,271 of NZ_PYYB01000004.1, read as the reverse complement.
CTCCTGGCGGCGGCGGGCGAGGTCGGCGACGCCGCCGGTGCCGCGGGCGCGGCTCTGGGCGATCAGCCGGTCGACCATCGCGAGCTCGACCTTGCGCGCCTCGGCCTCGAGGATCGCGCCGGAGGCGCCGAGCTCGCCCGCGCGGACGGCGAGCTCCGCGGCCAGGGCGGCGAGCTCCTGGTCCTCGGGGTCGATGCCCGTCGTCGGCTCGCCCGGGTGCGCGAGCAGGTGCTGCGCCGCCCGGCGATGCAGCGGGCTGGTGAACGCCACGTCGAGGTCCAGGCGCTCGAGCTCGGTCGTGCCGGACTGCGGCAGGGCGACGACCGCGGCGAGGAACGCGCGCTCGGACTGCACCGCCGCGTCGAGTCCGGCGCGGACCGGACCGCGGCCCCGCGCGGGTCCCGGCGCGCCGCGCCCCGCGGGACCGGCGGGCGGGCCTGGGTCGCCGAACGCCGGGGCGGCAGGCTCGGGCCGCGGGGCGGGACGTCCGGGGCGACCGGCCGACGCGGGCGCAGGCGCGGGAGCGGCGAGCCAGCCGCTGACCAGGGACGGCTTGACGTCGAGGCGCTCGGCGACGGTCTGCAGCAGCTCCTCGCGCAGCACGCCGGGTGGCAGCTCGGCGAAGACGGGGCGCAGCTCGTCGATCACCGCGTCCTTGCCCTCGGCGTCGGAGAGGTCGCCACCGTCGAGCGCGCGGCGCACGCGGAACGCGACGAACGGCAGCGACGCGGCGACCCGGTCGCGCATGTCCTGCGCGGAGGCGGCGACGACGTCGGCGGGGTCCTGGCCGCCGGGCAGCTGCACGACGCGCAGCGTGACGCCGCGCCCGCGCGCGACGGTCGCAGCCTTCAGCATCGCGTTCTGGCCCGCCTCGTCGGCGTCCAGGGCCATGTGCACCGTGGGCGCCAGCCGCGACAGCTCGCCGACCTGGTCGGGCGTGAGCGCGGTGCCCATCTGCCCGACCGTGTTCGTCAGGCCCGCCTGGTGCAGGGCGAGGACGTCGGTGTAGCCCTCGCAGAGGATCACCTCGCCGGCGCGGGCCGCGGCGCTGCGGGCGAGGTCCGCGCCGTAGAGGTGCTGGCCCTTGTGGAAGACGGCGTTGTCGTTGGAGTTCAGGTACTTCGGGCCGTCCTGCGAGGACAGCGTCCGCGCGCCGAAGCCCAGGACGCGCCCGCGCCGGTCGCACAGCGGGAACATCACGCGGCCGCGGAAGGCGTCGTAGATGCGGCCCTCCCCCTGCGCGCGCTTGGCCAGGCCCGCGTCGTAGCACTCGCGGTTGGAGAAGCCCGCCTTGCGCGAGGCCATCAGCACGGTGTCCCAGGCCTTGGGCGAGTAGCCGACCCGGTAGGTGCGCAGGACCTCCTCGCCGAGGCCGCGCTGGGCGAGGTACTCGCGGGCGCGCCGCGCCTCCTTGGACTCCCAGAGGTAGCGGCTGTAGAACGTCGCGGTGCGCTCGAGCAGCTCGAGCAGCCGCTCGCGCTCCTGGCGGCGGCGGGCGGCCGCCGGGTCCTCGTCCTCGAGCTCCAGCTCGACGTTGTAGCGGGCGGCCAGCCACTCCATCGCGCCCTTGAAGTCGAGCCCCTCGAGCTCCTCGACGAAGCGGAAGCAGTCACCCGAGGCGCCGCAGCCGAAGCAGTGGTAGACCTTCTTCGCGGTCTCGACGCTGAGCGACCCGGACCGCTCCTCGTGGAACGGGCAGCGGCCCATGTAGCTCGACCCGCCGCTCTTCTTCAGCTCGGTGCGGGTGCTGACGAGGTCGAGCATGTCGACCGCGTCGCGGACCTTCTCCTTGCTGTCGGCGGTGTAGCGGGCCATCGGCGCAGGTCGGAGCCTAGAGCGGCAGCGACGCGGGGACCGCGAGCTGCTCGAACGTGCGGATGCAGTAGCGGTCGGTCATGCCGGCGAGGTAGTCGGTGACGCGTTGCGCGAGGTCCGCGTCGGGCGCGCCGCCGCCGTCGGGCGGACCGTCGGGCAGGCCGACGTAGTGGTGGAAGAGGGTGCGCAGCACGAGGTCGATCCGCTCGTGCTCGCGGCGGGCGACCTCGCCGAGGTAGACCTCGTCGAACATGAAGGCGCGCAGCGCGGCCATGGCCTCCCCCGCCTCGTCGCCCTGCACGACGTCCCCGGCCCGCGAGCTGTGCTCGACGAGGTCGTGGACGAGCCGGTCGATCCGGACCGACCCGGTCTCGCCGAGGACCGCGATCGCGTCCTGCGGCAGGCGGCGGACGTCGAGCACCCCGGCGCGGACGGCGTCGTCGATGTCGTGGTTGATGTAGGCGATCCGGTCGACGAGCCGCACGATCCGCCCCTCGAGCGTCGCCGGGGTCGGCGAGCGGCCCGAGTGGCAGCGGATGCCGTCGCGCACGTCGGCGGTGAGGTTGAGCCCGCGGCCGTCCCGCTCGAGCACGTCGACGACGCGCAGCGAGTGCTCGAAGTGGCGGAACGCGCGCCCGAAGCGGTCCTGCAGGCAGCGGTCCAGGACGTCCTCGCCGATGTGCCCGAACGGCGGATGCCCGAGGTCGTGGCCGAGGCCGATCGCCTCGGTGAGGTCCTCGTTGAGGGCGAGCGCCCGCGCGACCGTCCGCGAGATCTGCGTGACCTCGAGGGTGTGCGTGAGCCGCGTGCGGTAGTGGTCGCCCTCGGGCGCGACGAACACCTGGGTCTTGTGCTTGAGCCGCCGGAACGCCTTGCTGTGCACGATCCGGTCGCGGTCGCGCTGCAGCGGGCTGCGCAGGCCGCAGTCGTCCTCCTCGTGGACGCGGCGCGCCGGCCACGACCGCGCCGCGAGCGGCGAGAGGTTCGCCTCCTCCCACGCGCGGCGCCGCGCGTGGAAGTCCTCGCCGACGGGTCCGGGGTGCAGGTGCGGGTCCACGTCCGGATTGTCGCAGCGGCGCAGGCGGGGGCGGTGGCCCGTGACGGTCCCGGCACGGATCCGTGTGCCGCGCGACGCGGGCTACGCGGGATCCGTGAGGAAGACCATGTCCGCGAGCGGGCGGTAGCCGACGCGGGCGTAGATGCCGTGGGCGCGCTCGTCCCCGGGGCTGAGGACCGCGAGCTCGACGCCCGCCGCGAACGCCGCGGCGGTGATCGCGGACGTCAGCGCGGTCCCGAGCCCCTGGCCGCGGGCGCGCTCGTCGACCCCGATCGCGGTGATCTCGCTGACGCCCTCCTGCGGGGCCATCGCGAACCCGGAGCCGACGACACGGTGGAACGCGTCGCGGGCCGCGACGAGCCCGCCGTCGAGGACGATCTCCGCGACCCGGGCGACCTCGTCGTCGGTCACGTCGGCCGCCCCGGCGAACGCGGCCCGCCCGGCCTGCAGCGCCTCGTGGACGATCTCGTCGTCGGCGGAGCTGGGGATGTGCTCGATCCCGATCCCGGCGGGCGGGTCGACGGCGACGAGGTCCTGCGGGGCGCAGACGAGCAGCGGCACGCGCGCCTCGACCTCCAGCCCGAGCGCGACGAGCGCGTCGGCGACGCCGGGCACGTCCTGCTCGACGAGCTCCACGCGCAGGCGCCGGCCGCGCGCGGCGAACGCGTCACGTGCCCGTGCAAGCACGCGGGCGTCGACGTCGGCGGGCGCGACACCCGCGGCGGGCACCGCCACCGACCCGTAGTAGCGGTCGCTCGCCGGGTGCAGGCCCAGCAGCAGCGGCCCGACGTCCTCGCGGTCCTTCGCGGCGAGCGCCGCGGCGCGCAGGCCGCGCGCGACCCGCGCGACCGCGTGTGGCTCAGGCCCAGACACCGGCGGGCGCGCGGATCGCGGCCTGCGCGGCGGCGACGCGCGCGATCGGCACGCGGAACGGCGAGCAGGAGACGTAGTCGATCCCCGAGTGGTGGAAGAAGTCGATCGAGTCCGGGTCGCCGCCGTGCTCGCCGCAGACGCCGAGCTTCAGGTCCCGCTTCGTCTTGCGGCCGAGCCACGCGCCCATGCGGAGCATCTGCCCGACGCCCGGGGAGTCGATCGTCTCGAACGGCGAGCGGTCGAGGATGCCGACGTCGATGTAGCGCGCGAGGATGCGCGCCTCGATGTCGTCGCGGCTGAACCCGAGGCCGGTCTGCGTGAGGTCGTTGGTGCCGAACGAGAAGAAGTCGGCGTAGTGCGCGATCGCGTCGGCGAGGAAGCAGGCGCGGGGCAGCTCGATCATCGTGCCGACCGTGTACGCGCCGTCCGGCACGCCGGTCTCCTGCGCGACGCGCTCGATCAGCGCGCGGACGAGCTCGAGCTCGCGCTCGTAGTCGACGAGCGGGACCATCACCTCGACGTTCGCGCCGTCGACCTTCGCGGCGGCGGTGAACAGGGCGCGGACCTGCATCTCGTACAGGGCGGGCATGAGGATGCCGAGCCGCACGCCGCGCGTGCCGAGCATCGGGTTGGCCTCCTGCAGCGACTCGACCCGTGCGCGCTCGGGCGAGCCCTCGGGCAGGTCGTGCGGGTGCGGGAGGAACTCGTGCAGTGGCGGGTCGAGCAGCCGCACGGTGACGGGACGGCCGGCCATCGTGCGGAGGATCTCCTCGAAGTCGGCCTCCTGCAGCGGGCGCAGCGCGTCGATCGCGCGGGTGCGGGCCTCGTCGTCGGCGGCGAGGATCACGTCGGCCATCACCGGCTGGCGGTCGCCGAGGAACATGTGCTCGGTGCGGCACAGGCCGATGCCCTCGGCGCCGAACTCGATCGCCTTGGCGGCGTCCTGCGGGGTGTCGGCGTTCGTGCGCACCCCGAGCGTGCGGAGCTCGTCGCACCAGCCCAGCACGGTGAGGAACTCGGCGCTGATCTCGGGCTCCACGAGCGGGACGTCGTCGGTGGTGATGCCGCCGGTCGTGCCGTTGATCGCGATCCGGTCGCCGGCGCGCAGGACGACGTCGCCGACGCGCATCTCCCCCGCCGCGAGATCGATCTCGACGTCGCCCGCCCCGGTCACGGCGGGCCGGCCCATGCCGCGGGCGACGAGCGCCGCGTGGGAGGCCTTGCCGCCCTCGGAGGTGAGGATCCCGCGGGCGGCGTGGAAGCCCGCGACGTCGTCGGCCTCGGTGAAGGGCCGCACGAGCACCACCTCGCGGCCCTCGGCGGCGGCGGCCACGGCCTCCTTGGCGGTGAACACGATCTCGCCCTTCGCGGCGCCCGGGGAGGCCGCGACCCCGCGGGCGAGCACCGTGTAGTCGAGGTTCCCGAACGTCGGGTGCAGGAGCGCGTCGAGCGAGGCGGCGTCGATCGTCGCGATCGCCGCGCCGCGGTCCAGCAGGCCCTCGGCGACGGCGTCCACCGCGAAGCGCACGGCGGCCTGCGCGGGCCGCTTGGCGTTGCGGGTCTGGAGCATGTAGAGGTGCCCCTCCTCGACCGTGAACTCGGTGTCCTGCATGTCGCCGTAGTGGCGCTCGAGCGTGCGCAGGATGTCCATGAGCTGCGCGTGGACCGCGGGCTGCCAGTCGGCGAGCTCGCGGATGTCGCGCGGCGTGCGGACGCCGGAGACGACGTCCTCGCCCTGGGCGTTGGGGAGGAAGTCCCCGGACGGCTCGGGGGATCCGTCGACCTCGTCGCGGGAGAACGCGACGCCGGACCCGGAGGTCTCCCCCTTGTTGCCGAACACCATCTGCTGCACGTTCACCGCGGTGCCCCACGAGTCGGGGATGCGGTTGAGCCGCCGGTAGGTGACCGCGCGCTCCCCGGTCCACGAGTCGAACACGGCGCGGATCGCCCCGTCGAGCTGCACCTGCGGATCCTGCGGGAAGTCCTCGCCGGTCGCCTCGCGGTAGAGGCCCTTGAAGGTCGTGACGAGCTCGCGCAGGTCGTCGACGTCGAGCTCGGTGTCCTCGGTGACCCCGCGGCGCGCCTTCAGCGCCCGGATCTCCTGCTCGATCCGCTCGCCGCTGACGCCGTGGACGACGTTGCCGTACATCTGCACGAAGCGGCGGTAGGAGTCCCAGGCGAAGCGCGGGTTGCCGGTGCGGGCGGCGAGGCCCTCGACCGACCGGTCGGTCAGGCCGAGGTTCAGGACGGTGTCGAGCATGCCTGGCATCGACTCGCGGGCGCCGGAGCGCACGGAGACGAGCAGCGGGTCGTCGGCGTCGCCGAGCGTGCGGCCGGACTGCGCCTCCAGGCGGGCGAGGGCGTCGGCGACCTGGGCGTCGAGCCCCGCGGGCGTCGCCCCGCCCGACTCCATGTAGGCGACGCACGCCTCGGTCGTGATCGTGAAGCCGCCGGGGACCCGGTCGGCCCCGAGGATCCGGGTCATCTCGGCCACGTTCGCGCCCTTGCCGCCGAGCAGGTCGCGCATCTCGCGCGAGCCGGTCGCGAAGTCGTGGACCCATACGCGCTGGTCGCTGGTCACCACCGGATCCTATGGAGCGACCGGACGGGCCGAGCGCAGGTGCACGCCGGCGTGGTGCTCGACGGTCTCCCCGATGGCCCGCTCGGCCTGGGCGAGCGCGCGGGTCGGGGCCTGCGGCGCGCGGGCGAGCGGGGCGGCGAGCGCGTCGGTGAGGAAGCCGTAGGCGTCCTGGGCGAGCGGGAACGCCCCCGCCTCGCAGGACGAGCAGACCACGCCGCCCGCCGCGCCGCTGAAGCCGGAGAGGTGGTCGACCTCGCCGCACTGCGCGCACGAGGTCAGCTGGGGGGCGAAGCCGCCCGCATGGAGGAGCTTCAGCCGGAAGGCGAGCTGGTTGGCGTGGTGGTCGAAGCCGGCGGCCGCGGCCTTCTCGGGCGCCGCGGCGGCGCGGTCGAGGATGGTCAGCTCGTGGCAGAGCAGGCGGTAGACCTCGGGCTGTGGCTCGGCGTGCTCGAACAGGCGGGCGACCGCGTCGCAGGCACGGCCGGCGGCGTCGAGCGCGCGGCCGTCCTCGCGCAGGACGCGGTGCGGCTCGAGGATCTGCGCGCCGGTGACGGTGAGCAGGTCGCTGCGTCCCTCGTGCAGCACGAGGTCGACCCGGCCGAACGGCTCGAGCCGGCCGCCGAAGCGGCTGCGGGCGCGCCGCACGCCCTTGGCGATCGCCCCGACCCGTCCGCGACCGGGCGTGTAGAGGTGCAGGATGCGGTCGGCCTCCCCGAAGCGCATCGAGCGCAGGACGACGGCCTCGGTCTTGACCGGACCGGGCACTCAGCACCCACCCGCTATACTTTGTGAAGTCATGGCTTCGATCACGGTGTACACGACCGACATGTGTCCCTACTGCGTCCGCGTCAAGCGGCTGCTCGACAAGCGCGGGCTGCAGTACGAGGAGATCAATCTGGCACGTGACCCGGAGGGACGCTCCGCCCTCGTGGAGCGCACCGGCCGGATGAGCTTCCCGCAGGTCATCATCGGCGACACGGTCGTCGGCGGCTACGACGAGACCGCGCGCGCCGACAAGACCGGCGAGCTCGACCAGCTCCTCGCCGCCGCCTGACCGCCCGATCGGGCAGGATGCGGCCGTGGTCACGCTCCTGCACCTGTCCGACACGCACCTCGGTGCCACCCCGGGTGGTCCGGTCATGGAGTGCGACCCGGACGCCCGGCTGGCGACCGTGCTGGCCGCCTGGACCGCCCGCGGGGAGTCCGCCGACCTCGTCGTCCACAGCGGCGACGTGACCGACGACGAGCACCCGGACGCGGTGCGGCGCGTCGACGAGGCGCTCGTCGCGCTGGGAGCCCCGGTCCTCGCCGTGGGCGGCAACCACGACGCGCCGACGGTGGCGCTCGGCGGTCCCGACACCGCCGAGGTCGGCGCCTGGCGCGTCCTCGGCGCGCGGACCGCCCGCCCGGGGCAGATCCACGGGACGCTCGACGTGCCCGCCCTGCTGCACCGCCTCGACGCACTCGACGACCGCCCGACCGTGCTCGTCGTCCACCATCCGCCGCGCTCGCGCAGCACCCACGAGTGGTTCCAGCTCGACGGCGCCGACGCGCTCCTCGACGCGCTCGCTGCGCGACCGCACGTCCGCGCGGTCCTCAGCGGTCACCTGCACGACGCGTTCGCGCTCCCCGGCCCGGGCGACCTGGTCCTGCTCGGCGGTCCGTCGACCGCGCAGGCGATCGCGCACGAGGGCGAGGCGATGCGCTTCGGCGAGGGCCTCACCGGGGCGCGCGTCGTGCGCCTGCACGACGACGGTCGCCTCGAGCACGAGCTGCTCGAGGCCTGAGCCGCCCGGCGCCCCGCTCAGCCCAGCAGGATCGCGAAGATCAGCGCGCCCAGCAGCGCGCACAGCGTCAGCAGCACGGCGTCGTGGTAGCGGCGCTCGGTCGCGCGGAAGAGCGCGAGGATCAGCCCGACGAGCGGCAGCGCGGCGGCCAGGATGAAGGGGAAGGCGATCGCGATCCGCTCTCTCATGGCCGGGATCCTACGCGCGCCGGGCGCGCGGACGCGGCTGGCAGCGCTCGCAGACGTACGTGCCGCGCCCGCCGACGACGAGCTTGCGGATCGTCGTGCCGCACGTGTCGCACGGCTCCCCCTTGCGGAGGTGGACGAGGAACTCGTGCTGGAAGCCGCCGTAGACGCCCTCGACGTTGCGGAAGTCGTCGATCGTCGCGCCGCCCGCCTCGAGTCCGGCGGTGAGCGCGGCGACGATCCCGTCGGCGATCGCGTCCCACTGCTTCGGGGTGATCCGGTCGACGGGCCGCAGCGGGTGCACGCCGGCCCGGTGCAGCGCCTCGTCCGCGTAGATGTTGCCGACGCCCGCGACGCGCCGCTGGTCCAGCAGGAACGGCTTGACCGGGGCGCGCCGCCCGCGGGCCTCGGCGCGCAGGCGGGCCCCGTCGAGCTCGCCGTCCAGCGGCTCGACGCCGAGCCGCGGGGCCAGGAACGCCGCGAGGCCGGCGTCGCCGAGCGCGAGCTCGCCGGTGCCGAACCGGCGCGGGTCGCAGTAGCGCAGCAGGCGACCGTCGTCGAGGTGCAGGCGCACCCGCTGGTAGCGCTCGTCCTCGTCGGCGTCGACGAGGAACGTGCCGGTCATGCGCAGGTGCACGAGCAGGTGGATCTCGTCGGTGAACGTCCAGATCAGGTACTTGCCGCGGCGGCCCAGCCGCTCGATCCGGCGGCCGACGAGCGCGTCGACGACCTCCTCCGGGGCGCGCGGGAGGCACCAGCGCGGGTCGAGGATCTCCAGGCGCGTGAGCGTCCGTCCCTCGACGAACGGCACGAGTCCGCGGCGGATGGTCTCGACCTCGGGCAGCTCCGGCACGGACGCTCCGCGGACGGCTCAGGCGGCCGACGGGTCGACGGGGGTCACGAACGACGTGCCGGGGACCGACCGGTCGGTCGGGACGCCCAGCCAGGCCGCCGCGCTCGCCCCCACGTCCGACAGCGGCCCGTCGTGGCGACGCCCGCCGTGGTCGGCGAAGACCGCCAGCAGCGGGGCGTGCTCGCGCGTGTGGTCGGTGCCCGGCGTGGTCGGGTCGCAGCCGTGGTCGGCGGTGAGGACGAGCAGGTCCCCGGGGCGCAGCAGCGCCAGCCACTCCCCCACCGCGTCGTCGATCGCCCGCAGCGCCGCTGCGAAGCCCGCGACGTCCTTGCGGTGCCCGTAGGTCTGGTCGGTCTCGACGAGGTTGGTCGCGATCAGGCCCGAGGGCACGTCGCGCAGCAGCGCGGTCGTCCGCTCGAGCGCGACCGCGTTCGTCGCCCCCGGGTGCGTGTCCGAGAAGCCGCGACCCGCGAAGAGGTCGGCGACCTTGCCGACCGCGTGCGTCGGCAGGCCGAGGTCGGCGATCAGGTCGACGTGGCTCGGTCCGGGCGGCTGGACGACGAGGTCGCGGCGCCCCTCGGTGCGCCGGAACGCGCCGGGCTCCCCGGTGAACGGGCGCGCGATGACGCGGCCGACCGCGTGCTCGTCGCGCATGACCTCCCGCACCCGCGCGCAGATCGCGTACAGCTCCGCCTCGGGGACGACGTCGACGTGGGCGGCGATCTGGAGCACCGAGTCGACCGACGTGTAGAGGATCAGCTCCCCGGTCGCCCGGTGGTGCTCGCCGAAGTCGTGGATCGCCGCGATCCCCTCGTACGGGGCGTTGCAGCAGCAGCGACGGCCCGCCGCCAGCTCGATGCGCCCCAGCACCGCCGGCGGGAAGCCCTCCGGGTAGGTGGGCAGCGGGGCGTCGGCGACGACGCCGAAGAGCTCCCAGTGCCCGGTCGTGGAGTCCTTGCCGGGCCCCGCCGGGTGCAGGCGCCCGTGGAGCGCGCCGGGGCGCAGCGCGGGCGGCACCCCGAGCAGGGAGCGGACGTTGCCGAGCCCGAGGCGCCCGAGCACGGGCAGCTCCAGGCCGCCCACCGCCTCGGCGAGGTGCACGAGCGTGTCGGCGTCCGCGTCCCCGTAGGCGTCCGCGTCGTCGGTCGCCCCGGCTCCGCACGCGTCCATGACGACGACGATCGCGCGCCGCGCCTCTGCGTGCCGGTCGGTCACGCGGTCGGCGCGCGGAGCTTCATCGAGCGCAGCAGCGGCCGGAAGAACGTCGCGTCCACCTGCCGGAAGCTGTCGTTCGGGGCGATCATGTCGACGACGACCTCGGCCCCGAACGCGTAGGCGTGCACGGACCGCACGGTGCGCGGCACCCCGGCGACCGTCTGCGTGGCGCGGATCTCCAGCGCCGGGTGCCCGTCGAGCTTCGCCCGGGCGCTCTTGATCGGCATGAACGAGGCATCGCGCGCCTTGGCCGCGGCGAGCAGGTCGTTCAGGGCGCGGTCGAGCGCCTCGCGGTCCTTCGGCAGCGGCTCGGTCCGCGGGTAGCGCAGGATCGAGACGATCGCGGTGCCGCTGGAGATCGTCGACACGACGGGCGCGGCGCCGGCCGCGACGGTCCAGCCCGCGGGAGCCACCAGCGAGAACCCGGCGCGCGGGTCGGAGATCGGGTTGTCCCCCAGGCGCTGCGTCGGCGCCCCGACCTCGGGGACCGGCGTGCGCTCGTTGCCACACCCGGCGACGGGCACGGCGAGCAGCGCCAGGACGGCGAACAGCGGCAGCGGACGGGACATCGGCAGGCAGATTCTGCCGGACCGGCGGACGGATGCGCTAGGTGACCGGGTCCGACGGTGCCGCGGGCGCCGCGGCGGTGGCGCGCGGGTGGGCGCGGAAGTACACGTCGCGCAGGCGCTCGGCCGACAGGTGCGTGTAGATCTGGGTGGTCGCGATGTCCGCGTGGCCGAGCATCTCCTGCAGGGCGCGCAGGTCGCAGCCACCGGCGAGCAGGTGCGTCGCGAACGTGTGACGCAGCGTGTGCGGGCTCATGCGGCCGTGCAGGCCGGCGGCGCGCGCGTGGCGCTGGACGATCTTGTACAGGCCCTGCCGGGTCAGGCCGGTGCCGCGCTGGTTGACGAACAGGTGCGGCTCGTCGCCGAGCCCCACGAGCACCGGGCGCGAGCGGGCCAGGTACGCGCGGGTGGCGTGGATCGCCTCGCGGCCGATCGGCACGAGCCGCTCCTTGTTGCCCTTGCCGCGGGCGCGCAGGACCCCGGCGTCGAGGTCGACGTCGCGGACCTCGAGACCGACCGCCTCGCTGGCGCGCAGGCCGCACGCGTACATCAGCTCGAGCAGCGCGCGGTCGCGCAGCGCGCCCGGGGTGCTGCCGCGCGGGGCGGCGAGCAGCTGGGTGATCTCGTCGCGGCTGAGGACCTGCGGCAGCTTCTGCGACTTCTTCGGGGCGCGCAGCTCGGCGGTGGGGTCGCTCTGCAGGAGGTTCTCGCGACGCAGGTGCCGGTAGAACGAGCGCAGGCACGCGGCCTTGCGCTGGATCGTCGCGGGCGCGACGGGCGGGCGGCCCTCGCTGCCGGTGGCGAGGTCGTGCAGGAAGCCGGAGAGGTGCTGGTGCTCGGCCTGCAGCACCCCGACGCCGATGCGGCCGAGGTAGGCGCCGAGCTGCAGCAGGTCGCTGCGGTACGCCTCCAGCGTGTTGCGCGACAGGCCGCGCTCGAACTCCAGGTAGGCCAGGAAGTCGAGGACGTGGTGCTCGAGGGCACGGTCGACGGGCGGGGCGGGAGCGAGAGCCATGACGTCCCGGGGTTCCACCTCGGCGGCCGCGGTCCTCGCCGGTGCAAGCCGCGCTGCGCCGCGCACGATCCCGTGCAGGCCGCCTTCCGGGCCGCGCGACCCGGTAGGGGCCGGTCAGACCGTGACGGTGAACGACGCCACGTCGATGAGGAAGTAGGCGGTCACCGCGGACCCCGTGTAGGCGGCGCTCACCAGTCCGGCGACGGCGACGCGACGCCCCAGCCGCCGGATCCCGGTGCTCGTCGCGGAGCGGTCGGCGGCGACCGCGAGCGCCGCCGCCGCGCCGAGGACCGCCTCCGCCGGGAGCACGTAGAGCGCGACCCCGGCGACCTCGCTCGCGCGGCCGGTGGGCTCCCAGATGCCGATCGTCGGGGCCAGCAGCTCGGCCCCGGCGAAGATGCCGAGCGCGAGACCGGCCGCCCGGCCCGGCCGGCCGTCCGCCCCGATGACCGCGACGGCGAGCGGCACGACCCACAGACCCGCCATCGCGAGCGTGATCGTGTCCCCGAGCCGCGGGCCGCCGATCGGCTCGAACTCGAGCGTGCCGACGAGCCCGGCGAGCACCCAGTCGGGCAGCACCTGCAGCACCGAGACGGGCAGCAGGACCGCCCAGACGGTCACCCAGTCGTCCCGGCCGACCGCCCGGGCCGCGAGCGGCAGCGCGACGTTCGCCGCGACGACGACCGCGAGCACCAGCCAGCCGCGCGCCGGCGCGTCGAGCTGGGTGCTGAGCGCGATCCCGGCGCCGAGCAGCCCCAGCAGGCCGCCGACGACGCGCAGCTCGCGGCTCACCGCCGCGGCTCGATCGTCCCGTAGTCCATGCCCCCGTGCTGGTACGTGGCGCGGATCGGCCACTGCAGCCGCACGTTCGTGAGCTCCGAGGACGGGATCACCTGCCGCCAGCGCTCGTCGCGCGGCGACGGGTCGGCGAGCGTCTTCTCGAGCACCATCGAGTCGTACTGGTCCTGCGGGTCCTCGAGCGTGTTGGCGTTCGGCACGACCTCCCGGCCGTAGAACTCCGCGTAGCGCCGCACGCCCGGGATCCGTGACCGGTCGGGCTGCCAGTTGTCCAGCGAGACGCCGTTCTCGGAGCTGACCCAGACGCCGTCGGGGGTGTTGACGACGAGCGAGTGGTTGCCGTCGGTGTGGCCGGGGGTCCAGACGATCGCGACCCCGATCCCGAGCTCGACCGAGCCCTCCAGACGGCCGAACCGCTCGGTCTGCGCGTGCTCGAGCGCCCCGGGCACGTACCAGGCCCACTGCATCGGGTGGAGGTCCTCGAGCGTCGCGATCTCGCGGTCCTGGGCGAGCACGAGCGCGTTGGGGAACAGCGGCGCGCGCGGCGCCGTCTCCCCCGGGATCGGCGCGGTGGTCCCGAGGATCATCCGGGCGTCCTGCACGTGCAGGTGGTCGAAGCTCACGTAGTCGACGTCCTCGGCCCGCAGGCCGCAGGCGCGCAGGGCGCCGTCGGTGTCGTTGCGGTAGCGCGCGAAGACGTTGTCGGCCAGCCAGTCACCGCGCGGCACGCGGTCCAGGAGCGCCCGGGTCTGCCGGTAGAACGGCGCCTTGGCCGACCCCTCCGGGACGGTCGGCTCCCACACGAGCGTGCGCGGAACGCCGTGGAAGTCCTCGTACTGCACGATGACCATGCGGTTGGTGATGAAGATGTAGGGCACCGGCAGCGGCACCGCGTTGTGGAACGCGAACCCGGTCGGGTACGGGGCGACGACGAGGTCGACGCTGCGCACGCCGAGCACCTCGCCCTGGGCCTTGAACCGCGCCTTGAAGGTCTCCGCCCCCTCGCGCAGCGCCGCGAGCCGGCGGCCGCGCGGCCAGACGGCGCGGGCCTCGTCGAGCTCGGGGATCGGCCGCAGTCCGGCGGCGTCGAGGGTCGGGGTGGCGACGGTGATGGCCATGGTGGTGCTCCGGGTCGGGATCAGCGGGGGTGGCGGTCGGCGAACGCGCGCTGGCGCCGCCGGGCGTCGGCGACGATCGCGGGAAGCAGGTGGGCGGCGGCACCCGGGAACGCGGCGCCGACGCGCAGCACGCCGCGCCAGCGCGGGTGCACGCGCACCATGCGCGGGCGGTCGAGCAGCCGGACGGCGACGTCGGCGACGTCGCCGGGCTGCATCATCCCGCCCTGCCACGACGGCCAGGCGTCGGGGTCACGGGCGAGGTCGTGCAGCATCGGGGTCCACATGCCGTCGGGGCACAGCGCGCTGACGTGCACGCCGCGGTGCCCGGTGATGCGGAGGTCCAGGGCGGTGCCGATCGAGTAGGCGAGCGCGGCGTGCTTGGTGGCGCCGTACACGGTCTCGTGCGGGGCCGGGGTGATCCCGGCGGTCGAGACGACGTTCAGCACGTGACCGGTCCCGGCGGGCAGGAAGCGTCGCAGCGCGGCCGTGGTGCCGTTCATCGTGCCGTGGAGGTTCACGTCGACGAGCAGCCGGCGGCGCTCGTGCTCGGTGCTCCAGGCGGGACCGACGGCGAGCACGCCCGCGTTGTTGACCCAGACCCCGAGGTCGGGGAGGTCCTCGGCGAGCGCCAGGCAGGCGTCGGCGTCGGCCACGTCGAGGCGCACCGCACGGCCGCCGAGCTCGTCGGCGAGCGTCGCGGCGGCGGCGTCGTCGAGGTCGGCGATCACGACGTGGTGGCCCCGGGCGGCCAGGCGCCGGGCGATCTCCGCGCCCAGCCCCTTGGCACCGCCGGTGACGACGGCGCTGGACCGGGAGCTGAGGGACGGGGACACAGCTCGATGGTCGCCGCCCGCGAGCCCCGGCCACTGTGATCCGGTGACACCCGATACCGTGATCGTTGTGAGCACGTCCCCGGTTCCGCTCGCCACGCAGGCCGCCGCCGACCGGGCGCTCGTCGCCGTCGCCGGCCAGCTGCTCGACGACGCCGACGCGGTCGCCGCGGTGCTCGTCGAGGCCTTGCTGCGCGAGGTGCCGGAGGTCTCCGGCGATCCGCTGAGCGCGGAGGAGACGCGCCGCTCGGTGCGGGCGGCGCTCGTGCTGCTCGTCGGGGCGTGGCGGCGCGGCGCACCGCCGGAGCGGGTCGCCCCACCCCCCGAGGTCCAGTTCCAGATCGGCGTCATGGCCCGCGACGGCATCCCGATCGGGGCGCTCCTGCGGATCGGGCAGGTCGCCCACGGCGCGTTCGCCGACGTGTGGGACGAGCGGCTCGCCGGGCTCGGGCTGCGCGCGGAGGTGCTCGCGGTCGCGATGCGCCGCGCCCACCAGCTGACCTTCCAGTGGTTCACCGGCCTGACGCGGCAGCTGTCGGCCGTGTACGAGGCCGAGCGCGAGCGGCTCGCGCGCACGCCGGAGCGCGTGCGGCGCGAGGCCGTCGACGCGGCGCTCAGCGGGCGCACCGTGGACGTCGACGCGCTGAGCCGCACGGCGGCGTACGAGTTCCGCCGCCGCCACGTCGGCCTCGTGCTGTGGCGCGACGCCCCGGTGCTCGACGGGGTGCCCGCCGTCGCCGACCCGCAGCCGATCTTCGCCGGGGTGTCGCGCGCGGTCGCCGACGCGCTCGGTGCGGCCCCGCCGCTGGTGGTGGCCGCCGCCAGCGGCGTGGCGTGGGCGTGGATCGCGCTGCGCGACGACCCCGATCCCGCACGGGTGCGCGAGGCGATCGAGGTGGCGTGCCCGCCGGAGCTGTCGATCGCCCACGGCGACCCGGCCCCCGGCCTGCCGGGCTTCCGCGCCACGCACGAGGACGCGCTGGCCGCCGCGGGGATCGCGATGGGCAGCGCCGCGCGCGACCGGGTCGTGTCGTTCGCGGCGGTCGAGCTCGTCGCGCTGGCCGGCGGCGACCGGGCGCGGGCGCGGCGGTTCGTGGCCCGCCATCTCGGGCCGCTCGCGGCGGCGGGCGCCGAGCCCGCCCGGCTGCGCGCCACGGTGCGCGTGCACCTGCAGGAGCACGAGCACCGCGGTGCGACCGCCGCCCGGCTCGG
This sequence comes from Paraconexibacter algicola, assembly GCF_003044185.1. Classification (GTDB taxonomy): domain Bacteria; phylum Actinomycetota; class Thermoleophilia; order Solirubrobacterales; family Solirubrobacteraceae; genus Paraconexibacter; species Paraconexibacter algicola. The sequence continues at coordinate 35,366 of NZ_PYYB01000004.1, read as the reverse complement.
CGTGCACCCCAACACGGTCAGCAACCGGGTGCGCGCGGCGGAGGAGCTGATCGGCCGGCCGCTGCGCGAGCGGTCGCTGGAGCTGCGGGTGGCGCTGGAGCTGCGCGAGCAGCTCGACGCCGACTTCGGGTGAGCGCCCCGTACGGGCGCCGGTGGTCGCGGTCAGGCGCGGGCGGCGGCGCGCTCGGCCTTCAGCCAGAGCAGCGCGACGAGCGTCTTCGAGTCCCGCGTGGCGGCGATCGCGCCGTCGAGGTCGTCCAGCGGCCAGGCGACGAGCTCGATCCGCTCGTTCTCGCCGGAGTCCTCGAACGGCACGTCGCGCAGGCCGGTGGCCCGGTAGATCGTGACGACCTCGCCGAGCACGCCGACGGCGGCGTACATGTCCTTGAGGTGCTCCCAGTGGTCGGCGGCCTTGCCGATCTCCTCGGCGAGCTCGCGCTTGGCGCACTCCAGCGGCGGCTCGCCGTCCTTGTCGCGGCGTCCGGCGGGGATCTCCAGGACGTCGGGGTCGCCGACCGCCTCGCGGGGCTGCCGCACGAGGTGGACGACGTCGTCGTCGACGGCCAGCACCGCGACGGCCCCCGGATGGGTGATGACCTCCCGCTCGACGGTCTCCCCGTCGGGGTAGCGGAACCGGTCGCGGCGGACCGAGATGATCCGGCCCTCGTAGATCAGCTCGCCGCCGACGTGCTCGAAATCGCGCTCGCTCACGGGGTGATCCTCGCAGCCAGGGCGGCGCCACAGGCGAGCGCCGCCGCGAAGAACGGCGCGTCCTCGTCGATCGAGCGGCCCATCGTGCGGGCCGGCAGGCCGCTCGCCCGGTAGCCGTCGAGGTCCGCGTCGAGCTCGGTGACCGTGTGGCCGAGGCCGGTGACGCGCGCCACGGGCAGGACGCCGTCGGCATCCGGGGTGCGTGCGGGCCCCACCGGCAGCGCGACCTCGACGGGCGCCAGCAGCAGCCGCAGGACGGTCGCGGTGTGGTGGCTGAGCCCCTGGTGGCGCGGCCGCGGGTCCCCGCTGCTCATCCGCGCGCAGAGGACGACGCGGCAGCCGAGCGCCAATCCCGTGTGCGCGCTGTCGAGCGCGATCAGGCCGCCGTGGCCGAGCGCGCTGCCGGAGCCGAGGATGCCCGGGCCGGGACCGACGACGGCGGCGTCCCAGCCGAGGTCGTGCAGGCCGTGCTGGAGCGCCCCGGCGGTGGTGATCGCCTCGCCCTGCCCGCCGAACGCGGGCGCCGCGGTGAGGTGGCCGGCGAGCAGGCCCTCGTCGAGCATCCGGGCGACGACGCGGGAGTGCCCGCCCGGCAGCGCACCGCCGGCGGTCTGGACGTAGCCCAGGCGCCCGCCGGAGGCCGTGCGGGAGAACGCCCAGGCGATCGGCGCGAGCTGGCCGTGCAGGCCGAACACCGCGGCGGGCCGGCCGAGCGGGACGTGCAGGTCCTCCCCCTCGACCGGGAGCACGGCGTGCTGCAGCGACGTGTAGTTCAGCTTCATCACGTGCGCGCCGGGCACGCCCGACCGGCCGAGCCCGCGCGTGAGGTTCACGTGCAGGACGTCCGCCCCGCCGCTGCCGAGCGCGAGGTCGACCGCCTGCGTGTTGACGACGACGTCGTCGCCGGCGGCCGTCTCGCCGTGCAGCGCGACGTCCCCGAAGGCGCGCCGCTCCCGCCCCTCGATCTCGACGGTGAACGCCTGCTGGGTCCCCTCGGGGGGATCGGCGTGCAGGACGGTGCCGCGGCGCAGGACGAGCATCGCGGCGACCCTACGGGATCGCGCCGCTCAGGCCGCGCGCCCGCGGCGGGCGTGTCCGCGGCGGTCCGCGCGTGCCGCGGCGCGCGCGGTGGCCCGGCGCTCCGCGCGACCGGGCCCGCCCGCACGCGCCCCGCCGGGGGCGACCGCGTCGCACGCCTCGCAGCGGGCGGGCTCGAGCGTCGCGGCGGTCTGGGACAGCAGCGGGCCGACGTGGTCGAGCGCGTCGAGCGGCACGAGCATCGCGACCGACGTGCCCGCGAGGACGACGAGGGCCTCCTCGTCCCGCACGTCATGTACGTCGTCGGCGAGGTGGACGAGCAGCAGCGTGGCGGGGCCGTGCTCGGGCGGCTGATGGTCGGCGGCGTCGGCGGGCATCGCGAGGCCCTCCGGGTCGGGCGGCCCCGCCTCCCGGAGCACCCCGTCGGGGTCGGGGACCGGGTAGGGGCAGCCGCAGACGAAGCAGCGCGGGTCGTGCCCGGCCTGCCCGCGCCGGCGCAGCGACGCGCGGAGCATCCGCAGGCCCGAGGCGACGTCGTGCGCGGGGCCGTCGATGCGGATCCGCGCGATGTCGTTCCAGCAGTAGAGCGTCGCCACGCCGGGCTCCGCGATCGGTCGGCACTCGTGCGTGCCCGGGGTGAGGATGGCGAACCACATGGCCGCACCCAAGCACCGCTCGGGCGCACCGACGGCCGCCGTCACGCGATCAGGGGTGCGCTGTCACGCTTCCGGCGCGAACCGGGGGTCCGCCGCGGCGTCGAGCAGCGCGAAGGTGAGGTCGAGCATGTCCTCGAGCGCCTGGTCGCTGACGCGCTCGGAGGTCTGGTGGTTGCGCTCGGTGCCGTTGGCGAGGTTCACGAACGGCGGCCCGCCGGCGGCGATGATCGCGTTGGCGTCGGTGCCGCCCCCGGTGACGATGTGGCGCGGCGCGTAGCCGCACGCGCGCAGCGCCTCCTCGGCGATGCGGACCGCGGGCAGGTCGGGCGCCTGCCGGTAGCCGGCGAAGAGGCGGGCGACCTGCAGGTCCAGGTCGCACGGGGCGTCCGGGTCGTTGGCGGCGTCGTGGAACGCGTCGACGACCTGCCCGACGACCTCCTCCGCCCGGGCGGCGTCCAGGGAGCGGACCTCGGCGAGGACCGTCGCGTGCTCCGGCACGACGTTCGTCGCCCCGGCGGGCCCGCCGCGCACGTGCCCGGCGTTCGCGGTGGTCTGGTCGTCGAGCCGGCCGTGCGGCATCGCGACGACCGCCCGGGCCGCGGCCCGGACCGCGCTGCGCCCCGTCTCGGGACGGATCCCGGCGTGGGCCGCGGCACCGAGGAAGTGGCCCTCGATCCGGTAGTAGGTCGGGGACGCGAGCGCGATCTCCCCGATCGGGGACGCGTGGTCGTAGACGTAGCCGAGGTCGCAGCGCAGCGTCGAGACGTCGAACGCCGAGGCGCCCAGCAGTGCGGTCTCCTCTCCCGCGGTCAGCAGCAGCTCGACGCCGACCGGGGCCCCCTCGGCCACCAGCCGACGGGCGGCGACGAGCAGCACGGCGAGCGCGGCCTTGTTGTCGGCCCCGAGGATCGTCTCCCCCGCGCTCTCCCACCCCCCGTCCACCCGGACGGGCTCGACGACCCCGTCGTGCGGCACGGTGTCCAGGTGCGCGCACAACCCGACCGACCGGTCGGTCGGGTGCGCCGCGGGGATCCGGACCAGCAGGTTGCCGCTGCCCAGGCCCGTCTCCGCGGCCGTGCCGTCCTCGTGGACCGCGAGGCCCAGGCCGGTCAGCTCGGCCGTCACGCGGTCGGCGATCGCGCGCTCCTCGCCCGTCACCGAGCGGATCGCGCACAGCTCGCCGAAGAGCGCGTGCAGGCGCTCGCGCTCGGCCGCGTCGGCGCGCCGCACGGCTCAGGCCGGGTGCGCGGCGGAGCCGCGCGAGACCTGCACGTCGCCGTCCGGGTGCTCGGACCGCGCACGGCCCATGGCGGCGCCGACGAACTCGCGGAACAGCGGCGCCGGACGCTCCGGGCGGGACTTGAACTCCGGGTGGTACTGGGACGCCACGAAGAACGGGTGGTCTGCCAGCTCGACCACCTCGACGAGCCGCTCGTCGGGCGACGTGCCGGACACGACGAGCCCGGCGGCCTCGAGCCGCTTGCGCAGGCTGATCGACACCTCGTAGCGGTGGCGGTGGCGCTCGTAGACGACCGCCTCCCCGTACAGCTCGCGGGCGCGCGTGCCCTCGTGCAGCTTCACCGGGTCGGCGCCGAGGCGCATCGTGCCGCCGAGGTCCGCGACCTCCTTCTGCTCGGGCAGGAGGTCGATCACCGGCCACTCGGTCTCGATGTCGAACTCGGTCGAGTTCGCGCCCGGCATGTCGGCCACGTGCCGCGCGAACTCCGCGACCGCGATCTGCATGCCCAGGCAGATGCCCAGGTACGGGATCCGCTGCTCGCGCGCCACGCGCGCCGCGCGGATCTTCCCCTCGACGCCGCGGCCGCCGAAGCCACCGGGCACGAGGATGCCGTCGTGGTCGCCCAGGCGCTCGCGCGCCACGGCGTCGTCGGTCAGCGTCTCCGAGTCGACCCAGTCGAGCTCGATCTTGCCGCCGTGCAGGATCCCCGCGTGGCGCAGCGCCTCCGCGACCGACAGGTACGCGTCCTCGAGCTGCACGTACTTGCCGACGAGCGCGATCCGCACCGGCTGCGTCGCCTGCTTGGCGCGCTCGACCACGGCCTCCCACTCGGCCAGGTCCGCGTCGCGCGGCGGCACGATGCCGAGCTGGTCCATGACGAACGTGTCGACGCCCTGGTCGTGGTACCAGAGCGGCACCTCGTAGATGTCGCTGACGTCCTTGGCGGAGACGATCGCCTCGACCGGCAGCGACGCGAACAGCGCGATCTTCTTGCGGATGTCCGACGAGAGCTCCGACTCCGACCGGCACAGGAGCATGTCGGGCTGGATCCCGATGCGACGCAGCTCGTTGACCGAGTGCTGCGTCGGCTTCGTCTTCAGCTCGCCGGCGTGCCCGATGTACGGCACGAGCGTCAGGTGCATGAACAGGCAGTTGCGCCGGCCCACGTCGACCGGGAACTGGCGGATCGCCTCGAGGAACGGCAGCGACTCGATGTCGCCGACGGTGCCGCCGATCTCGGTGATGACGACGTCGACGTCCGAGGTCTCCGCGATCAGCTTGATCCGGTTCTTGATCTCGTCGGTGATGTGCGGGACGACCTGGACGGTGCCGCCGAGGTAGTCGCCGCGGCGCTCGCGCCGGATGACCGAGTTGTAGATGCCGCCGGCGGTGACGTTCGAGGCGCGCGACGCGTTCGTGTCGGTGTAGCGCTCGTAGTGGCCGAGGTCGAGGTCCGTCTCGGCGCCGTCCTCGGTCACGAAGACCTCGCCGTGCTGATACGGCGACATCGTGCCCGGGTCGACGTTGATGTACGGGTCGAACTTCTGCAGGCCGACCGTCAGGCCGCGGGAGACGAGGATGCGCCCGATCGACGCGGCGGCGATCCCCTTCCCGAGCGACGACACGACGCCGCCCGTGACGAAGATGTACCGGGTCTTGGATGTGGTGTCAGGCACGGTGCACTCTCCCGAGCGAGTCTAGGTGACGGAATCCTGGGGTGCGTTCGACGAACGCGGAAATTGAGCGGAATTCGCCGTACGCGGTCAGCGCCAGCAGGACGGCGGCGGCGAGCAGCAGCCCGGAGGTCGAGTCGAGCGTGCCGACGAGCCAGACGCCGGCGGCCGCCCCGATGGCGTTGGAGCCCGTGTCGCCGAGCATGCCCCGCTCGCGCAGGTCGAAGAGGCCGCAGACGACCACGACCGCGGTGAAGGTGGACATCCCCTGCAAGAGCGCCTCGTCCCACGCCAGCACGGCGCAGCCCGCGACGACGAGCAGGTACGCCTTCACCGCGCGGCCGGGGCGCAGGTCGACGAGGTTGAAGAGGTTCGTCGCGAGCGTCAGCACGAGCGCGCTCGCCAGCCAGCGGGCGTCGTCGTCGCCGTAGGCGCCGTACGTCGTCCCCAGCGCCAGGCCGGCGATCCCGACCGCCTTCAGGGCGCCGGTGGAGAACTCGCCGCGCAGCGTGGCCCGCAGGTGGCCGCGCAGGCCCCGCGAGGCGCTCGAGAACGCGTCGTCGGCGAGCCCGAGGACCGACACGAGCACCGGGAACACGAAGCCGCTGAGGGCCAGCACCTCCGGGTCGGCGCCGAGCACGACCGCGGCGCAGAGCGGCACGAACGCCACCGACAGGGCGGCCGGGAACAGCAGGCCCAGCGGGCACGGCAGCGGCACGCCTCGGTAGTTGGTGACCGTGAAGCCCCCGTCGGCGAGGCTCCGCAGCAGCGGGCCGGCGATCACCGCCGCGACGGCGGCGGCGATGACGAACGACACGAGCAGCTCCGGCACGGACGGGCAACCTAGCTGAGGGCGCGGACGACCCGCCCTGCGGCCCGCCCGGGATCGCTCAGGAGCCGGGGCGCGGCGGCTCCCACCCGGCGGGCGGGCGGGGCGGCGGCGGCAGGTCGGTGAAGCCGGGCGGCTGCCAGGGCGCCTCGGGGGCGCGGAAGGCGTCGTCCTGCGACGGTGCGGTGCCCGGCCCGGCGCCGGACGGCCCATCGGCCGCACCGACCCCGGTCGAGCGGGCGACGAGCGTGAAGAACAGGACCGTCGTGGCGAGCGCCTGGAAGGAGAGCGTGAACGGCTCGACGATGATCGCGGCGATCAGCAGCGGCAGCGCGCTGTCGCTGCTCTCGGCCAGCCCGACCGCCGGCAGCGTGGCGATGCCGCCGACGATGCCCGCGAGCAGGTTGATCACCAGCAGGACGCCGAGCGTCCACCAGGCGTTGCCGCGCACGAGCTCGAACGAGCGGCGCAGCGCCTCCCCGCCGGTGCGGCCCTCGACCGCGACCACCTGCGCGGCGACCGCCAGGTGCGTCAGCAGGTAGATGCCGGGGATGATCAGCGCGAGGAAGCCGAGGATCGTGACGAGGCCGGCGAGCACGACGACGACCAGCAGCGGGGTGAAGACGTCCAGGCCCTCGCGGACCGCCTCGCCCGCGGTCGGGGTCCGTCCCTGCTCGATCGCGAGGATCGCGCGGACCTGCATCGCCGTGATCAGCGGCACGGTCACCAGCGCGGAGACGGCGCTGGGCACGAGCGTCTCGGCGGCGGAGGGACTCTCGTCGTAGCCGGCGGTGAGCTGCCCGAGGCCGATCCCGCCGACGATCAGGTCGACCGGGATGACGACCCCGGCCGCGAGCAGCAGGAACAGCCCCAGGTGCGCGCGGTAGAGCGCGAAGGACGTGTCGAGCAGCTGTCCCAGCGAGCGGTCGCTGGTGAGGTTCATGGTGTTCCTCCCACCACGTCGGGCAACAGGGCGTCGGCGCTGTCCTTGATGCCGAAGGTCCCCTCGGCTCCGGCCAGGGTCAGGACGAGCCCGGCCCGGCCCTCGATGCGGTCCAGCGCGTCGACGCTGGACAGGTCACGGTCCTCGTACCAGCCGATCTGGGACGGGTCGGCGTCGGAGTCCTCCGCGCCGACCACGCGCATCGCGGTCTCCCGCAGGCCCTGCACGAAGCCCTCCTCGAACCCGGCGCGGGTGCGCTCCGGCGCGCCCTCGAGCTTCGGCGGGCGGCGGATCAGGACGACCATCGTGACGTCGTCGAGGGAGCCGTTGAGGGTGCGGAAGAGCGTCGGGCGCAGGCGGCCCAGCAGCTCGCCGCCGGAGACCAGCTGGACGCCCATGCGGACGCCGAGCGCCTGCGCGAGGTCCTCGTCGCCGACCGCGAGGTTCTCGTAGCGGGTGTCGGCGGCGCGCTGGGCGAGCTGCGGCACGTCCAGCGGCTCGCGCACCACGCCGACCGCCACGACCCGGCCGCCGGTGTCCTCCAGGGCGGTGCGGACGTCGTCGGCGAGGTCCTCGGAGCCCTCCCCCAGGAAGAGCACGGCGACGCGCTGCCCGAGCAGCCGGTCGGCGACGAGCGGCGCGTACACCTCGGAGGCGAACCGCTGGCTCTCGGCGACGTCGGCGCGCAGCTCGTCGGCGCGCCGGTTGGCGTCGGCGACGTCGGAGCGCAGGTTCGAGCGCAGCTGGCGCTCGGCGCTGGAGACGAGGCCCTCGTCCCCGATCGCGACGCCGAGGAGCAGCCCGATGAGCAGGGCGACGAAGACGGCGACGAGCGAGAGCGCGTGGTAGCGGAAGTCGAACACGAGGCGGCCGGGAGGCTAGCGATCGGAGGTGGTCACAGGTCGAAGCCCAGCAGGACGCGGAGCTTCAGCCACAGCAGGTCGGCGACCTCGCGCAGCCCGGGCGTGAGCAGCACGACCGCGACGAGCGTCACGAACCCGGTGAGCAGGACGAGCCAGATCGGGGCGGCGCGCGGCAGCGGCCGGTACAGCCGGCTGACGCCCTTGGCGTCGACGATGATCTCGCCGAGCCGCAGGCGGGTGAGGAACGTCGAGCTCATCCCCCGCCGGTTCTTGTCGAGGAACTCCATGAGGTTGAGCTGGGCGCCGACCGAGACGATCAGCTCCGCGCCCTTCTCGGCGGCGATGAGCATCGCGACGTCCTGGCTCGTGCCCGGGGCCGGTACGACCTTGTGCGCGAGCCCGAGGCTCTCGAGGTGGTCGCGGCCGGGCGCGCGGCCGTCGCTGTAGGCGTGGACGACGAGCTCGGCGCCGCAGCGCAGCGTGCGCTCCTGCGCGGAGTCCATGTCGCCGACGATCATGTCGGGGCTGAAGCCCGCCTCGAGGATCGCGTTGGCGCCACCGTCGACCCCGACGAGCACGGGCTTGACGTCGCGGATGTACGGCCGCAGCGCCTGCAGGTCGGACTGGTGGTCGACGCCGCGCACGACGATCAGCGCGGGCCGGTCGCGGAAGTCGGTGTCGAACCGGGGCAGCTCGATGCGCCCGGAGAGCAGCTCCTGCTCCTCGACCATGTGCTCGATCGTGTTGCGCGCGAACGCCTCGAGCGCCTCGCCGATGTCGGCGCGCGCCTGCTCGTTGGCGGCCCGGACGTCGGCGGGCTCCTGCACGGTCCCGGTGGCGACGACCTCGCCGTCGATGAGGACGGTGCCGCCGCGGACCTCGATCGGGTCCCCGTCGTCGACCGCGTCGAAGATCCCGTCGCCGTCGAGGTCCACGAGGTGGATGCCGGCCTGGACGAGCAGCAGGGGTCCCATGTTCGGGTAGGTGCCGCTGCTCGACGGGCGGCAGTTGAGGACCGACACGACGCCGGCGGCGATGAGGTCCTCGGCGCCGACGCGGTCGAGGTCCTTGTGGTCGATCACCGCGACCTCGCCGGGACGCAGGCGCTTGACCAGCATCTTCGTCTTGCGCCCGCGGCGCACGGGCCCGCGCACCACCCGCACCCCGGAGGGGTCGGGCGAGCCGCCAACGGGCTGGGATCCGGTCGACCGGCGGCGCAACGCCATTGCGCGCGAGTCTACGGCGCGCCCCCGTCGGGTCGCCGTCCGCGGTCCCTCCCGCGGGCCGCTCAGGCGGCCTTCAGCAGCTCCTTGGCGTGCCGTCGCGCGGCGACGTCGTCGGCCTCCGCGCCGAGCATCCGGACGAGCTCGCCGACGACCTCGCGCTGCTCGAGCGTCCGCACCGTGGTGCGCGCGGGCTCGACGCTGACGTCCTTCTCGATCGAGAAGTGCCGCGCGGCCAGCGACGCGATCTGCGGCAGGTGCGTGATGCAGACGACCTGGCGCCCGGCCCCGAGCTCGCGCAGCTGCTCGCCGACCGCCCGGGCGGTGACGCCGCCGATGCCGGCGTCGACCTCGTCGAACACGAGCGTCGCGCCCGACCCGTCGTTGGCGACGCCCATGATCGAGAGCATCACGCGGGAGAGCTCGCCGCCCGAGGCGATGTCGCGCAGCGGGCCGGCGGGCACGCCCGGGTTCGCCGCGATGAGGAACTCGACCGCGTCGGCGCCCGTGGCGGTCGGCTCGCGCTCGGTGACGACGACCTCGAACCGCGCGGCCTCCATCGCCAGCGCCCCGAGGCGCTCGCGCACGGCCTGCGCGAACAGCGGGGCCTGCGCCTCGCGGGCGGCGCGCAGCTCGCGGGCGCGGGTGTCGAGCTCGGCCCGGGCGGCGTCGAGCTCCGCGGTCGCGTTCTCCATCGCCACCTCGGCGCCCTGGAGCTCGTCGCGGCGAGCGCGGCAGGTCGCGGCGTGCTCGAGCACCGCCTCGATCGACCCGCCGTACTTGCGCTGCAGCCGGTCGAGCACCGTGAGCCGCTCCTCGGTCGCCTCCAGCGCCTCCGGGTCGGCGTCGAGGCCGTCGACGTAGCGGCGCAGCTCGCCCGCGACGTCCTGCGCCTCGTAGCCCAGCGCCCGGACCCGCTCGGTCAGCCGGTCGAGCTCGGCGTCGACGCCGCCGACGCCCTCCAGGCCGGCCGCGCCGCCGCCGAGCAGCGACACGACCCCTTCGCCGTCCTCGGGCGCGAGCGCGTCCGCCGCCTCGTGCGCGGCCAGCCGCAGCGCCTCGACGTGGCGCAGCCGCTCGCGCGCGCCGCGCAGCTCGGCGGCCTCGGCCACGTCGGGCGCGGCCGCCTCGATCTCCGCGAGCTCGAACTGCAGCAGGTCGAGCTCGCGCTCGCGCGCGCCCGCGACCTCGCGCAGCTCCTCCAGCCGCCGCTCCAGGCCCCGGGCCCGGGCGTGGACCGCGCCGAACGCGGCCCGGCGCTCGAGGTGCCCGGGCCCGCAGGCGCTGTCGAGCAGGTCCAGCTGCGCGGTCGCCAGCGTGAGCTTGCGGTGCTCGTGCTGCCCGTAGAACGAGATCAGGCCGGCCGCGATCTCCTGCAGGTCGGAGACCGTCGCGGTCCGCCCGCCGACGTAGGCGCGGGTGCGCCCCTCCGCGCTCACGCGGCGCGCGAGCACGAGGTCCTCCGCGTCCTCGGGCAGCCGGTCCCCGATCGTCGCGCGCAGCGCGTCGGGCAGGTCGAAGACCCCCTCGACCCACGCCTCGGACGCCCCCGGGCGCACGATGCCCGCCCGGGCCTTGCCGCCGAGCAGCAGGTCGAGCGCGTGCGCGAGCACGGTCTTGCCCGCGCCGGTCTCCCCGGTCAGGACGTTGAGGCCCGCCGTGAGCCGCAGCTCGGCCCGCTCGATCAGGAGGAGGTTCTCGACGCGGAGTTCGTGGAGCACGCCGCCGAGTGAACCACCGGCCACGGACGGAACCGGGGCGAACAGACGTTCTAGGAGGAGAGGCGGCCGAACTTCTCCCGCAGGCGGCGGTAGAAGCTCGTGCCGGGCAGCTGCGCCAGGTCGGCCGCCTCGCGCACGAACCGGGCGGTGATCCGCTGCCCGGGGCCGAGCTCGCCCACGGGCCGGCCGTCCACCGAGAGGTCGACCGCGCCGAGCGAGCGGTTGAAGATCGTCAGCTCGTCGTCGGGGGCGACCACGAGCGCCCGGGCGGTCAGCGAGTGCGGGGCGATGAACGAGACCGCGAAGCCCTCGACGCCCCAGGCCATCACGGGGCCGCCGTTGGCGAGGTTGTAGCCGGTCGAGCCCGCCGGGGTGGCGACGACGAGGCCGTCGCAGCGGACGCTGCCGACCTCCTCGCCGTTGCTCGCGTAGGCGAGCGTCGCGACCCGCTCCCCGACCTTGCGATGGATCGAGATGTCGTTGATCGCCGCCTGCGGGCCACCGGGCAGCTCCAGTGCGATCGCCGGGAGCGTCAGCGTCTCGAAGTCGCCGCGCAGCGCCTGGCGGAACGCCTCCGCGCCCCCGTCGTCGTCGGGGTCGACGGTCGCGAGGAAGCCGACCTCGCCGAAGTTCACGGCGAACACCGGGACGCTCGTGCCGGCGTAGCGCCGCAGGGCGCGCAGGATCGTGCCGTCGCCGCCGAGCACGATGCACAGCTCGACGTCGTCGATCAGCGGCGCGTCGACCGCGACGACGTCCTGGGCGGCGAGGTGGTGCTTGCGGGTCTCGTCGGGGTCGAAGCGCAGCAGCACCCCGGCCTCGCGCGCGACCTGGACGAGCGTGTCGAGCACCGAGCCGGTCTGCACGGGCCGCTGGTGCGTGAGCACGGTGACGGAGCGGCGCGGGGTCACGGCTCGACCTCCCGGGCGGCCGCCTCGAGATCGGTCACGGCCCCGTCGCGGCCCGGCTCGGCGAGGTGCACGAACGTCTCGCGGTTGCCCTTGGGGCCCGGCAGGCCGGAGGACGCGAAGCCCAGGACGGTGGCGCCGGAGCCGTCCCGGGCGGCGGCGGCGACGGCGACGAGCGCGGCGCGCCGGTCGTCGGCGTCGCGGACCACGCCGCCCTTGCCCAGGCGCTCGCGGCCGACCTCGAACTGCGGCTTGACCATCGCGAGGACGTCGTGGCGCGCCGGGTCCAGGCAGGCGAGGACCGCCGGCAGGACCTTCGTCAGCGAGATGAACGAGACGTCGCAGACCACGAGGTCGGGAGCGTACGGCAGCTGGTCCGGGGTCAGCGCGCGGGCGTTGGTGCGCTCGACGACCGTGACCCGCTCGTCCGTGCGGACGTTCCAGTGCAGCTCCCCGTAGGCGACGTCGAGCGCCACGACGTGGGCGGCGCCGCGCTGCAGCAAGCAGTCGGTGAACCCGCCCGTGGAGGCGCCGACGTCGAGCGCCCGGCGCCCGGCGACCTCGATCGCTCGCGCGTCGAGCGCGTTGGCGAGCTTCACGCCGCCGCGGGACACGTAGCGCGGGGCCTCGTCGACGGTGACGACGGCGTCGTCGGGGACGAGCTGGCCGGGCTTCTGCGCGCGGGCGCCGTCGGTGCCCAGTCGCACCTCGCCCGCCATCACCGAGGCGGCGGCGCGACTGCGCGACGCGAACAGGCCGCGCTCGTGGAGCAGGGTGTCCAGGCGGACCTTGGGCATCGGCGTGCGACACCGTAGCGCCGAACCCGCGCCGCCCGTGCAGCGGGACGCCCAGCCCGGGGCGAACGGCCGTTCGGGTGTGTGCCTGGTGTCACAGACGAACGTCCGTCCGCCCGCCACGATCCGGAGGCAGATGACCGCGTTCCGCCTCATCCCCCTCCAGGCCCACGGCGCCCTCGAGATGCTCGTCGGCATCCTCACGATGGTCGCGCCGTTCGCCCTCGGGTTCGACCCGGCGGGCACCGTCCTGGCGGTCGTGGTCGGCGCGGCGCTGGTCGGCCTCGCGCTCGGCTCCACCACCGACGAGCGCGGTGTCCCGGCCGTCCCGGTCGCCACGCACCACGCGGCGGACTACGGCCTGGCGATCGGCGTCGGCGGCGCGGCCCTCGTGCTCGGCGTCGCCGGGGACTCGGTCGCGGGCTTCACGCTCGCGGGCATCGCGGCGCTGCAGCTCGCGCTGAACCTCAGCACCCGGTACAGCGCGCGCGCCTGACCGGCACACAGACTTCTCTCAGAGATCCACGCACGACCCACATAGCAGTATCTCTCCTCCCCGAAAGCGGCCCGCCTCCCAGCGGGCCGTTTTCTTTGCCCGGGCGGGCTAGCGTCCGCCGACGCCGTCGGGGTCCGGGATCCGCACGTGGAGGTGGTCGTCGTGGTGGGGCAGCTTCGACACGCGAGCTTTCGGTCCGCGCAGGCGGACGTTGCGCCCGACGAACACGAACTCCGCGCCGCGCGCGAGGAAGCGGTCGACGAGGTCCTGGCTGAGCCGCCGGTCGACCTGGGAGGCGCGCGCGGGCTCGATCGGGAGCCGGTCCTTGCGGGGGTAGTAGATGTCCACGTCGAGGCCGTTCTGGTGCGAGGCGTGCCCCAGCCCGCCGTAGCGCTGGTCGAAGATGCCGCCGCGCGGGCGGCTGAGGTCGCCCACGAGGATCGGTGGCGACTCCGGGTGCGCGGCGCGGTGCTCGGCGAGGACCTCGAGCACGGTGGCGACGAGGACGTCGGTCCCCCACCGCCGCCAGGCGCGGCTGGGGCTGCGCTGCAGCGGCGCGTCCCAGGTGCGGTGGTCGGGGCCCTGCGCCGGGAGGAGGACGCCGTTCTCCAGCCGGCCGTCGCGGAACGGGCGGCCGAGGGCGCGGGACGCGGGCGCGGTCCCCATGGAGGGCGGGGTCGGGACCGGGGTCGGGGTGGCGGCGGGCGTGGGCGCCGGGACGGCCGGGGCCGGCGCGAGGGCGGGCGGCAGCGGCGTGGCGCGGGCGACCGCGGAGCCCGACGGGGCGGCGGTCCGCGCGGTCAGGCCGGGCGGGCGCAGGCCGTCGCTGCGCTCGGTCACCGCGGCGACCGCGGCCCCGGCGCCGAGCACCACGGAGGCGAGGAGGAGCAGGAGCGGTCCGCGCATCGGTCCCGCAGGATGCCGGATGCGACGCTCGTCGCGCGCCGCCCGCAACGGCGACGCGGACGCGGGCGACGGCGGCGACTCAGCCGAGCAGGCGGCGGGTCTCGCGGCCGAGGTCTTCGAGGAGCACGAGCGCCTCGTCGACCGCGCCACCCCAGCGCAGGAACCCGTGCGCCATCCCGGCGTGCACGCGCGTGGACGCCTCCACCCCGGCCTCCTGCAGGCGCTGCGCGTAGCGCAGGCCGTCGTCGCGCAGCGGGTCGATCTCCGCGACGGCGACGTACGCGGGCGCGAGGTCGGCGAACGAGGCGGCGGCCAGCGGCGCGAAGTCGGGGTCCCGCAGCCGCGCGCCGGCGTCGCCGCCGGCGTACGCGTCGAGGAACCAGCGCATCTGGTCGGCGCGCAGCATGTCGCTGTCGGCGTGCTCCGTGAACGACGGGCTCGCCCCGGTCGGGTCGAGCGCCGGGTAGACGAGCACCTGGCCGTGGAGCGCGAGGCCGCCGTCCCGCGCGCGGCGCGCGCACGCGGCGGCGAGGTTGCCGCCCGCGCTGTCGCCGCCGACGGCGACGCGGCCCTCCTCGATGGCGAGCATCTCGGCCCCGTCGGGCCCGGCCGCCCAGCGGACCGCGCTCCACGCGTCGTCGAGACCGGCGGGGAACGGGTGCTCGGGCGCGAGCCGGTAGTCGATCGAGAGGACGGCGTGCCCCGAGGCGGCGCAGATCGCGCGGCAGGCGGGGTCGATGCCCGCGAGGTCCCCCATCACCCAGCCGCCGCCGTGGAACCACACGAGCACCCCGGCGGGGCCGTCGGCGAGGTCCTGCGGCAGGTAGTAGCGGGCGGGGATGCCCTCGGTGTCGGGTCCGTCCTGGCGAGGCACGCGGAGGTTCTGGACGTGCGCGACGTCCTCCGGGGGCCCGCCGAGCGCCCGGGCGGTCTCGGCGTAGCCGGCGCGTAGCGTGTCGAGGTCCAGCGGCCCGTCCGTGGGGGCGGTGACGAGCGCGGCGACCTGCGGGTGCAGGCCGCCGCCGGGGCCGGCGCTCATGCGGTGCCGACGGGCGTCCCGGTCGACGCGCCGATCGCCTCGAGGACGCGCCGGGCCACCGCCTCGCCGGTGAAGCCGATCTCCTCGTGCAGCAGGGCGGGCTTGCCGTGGGTGATGTAGCGGTCGGGCACCCCGATCCGCAGGATCCGCGCGTCGGCGCCGGGCGTGGGGTGCTCGTTGAGGGCCTCCCAGACGGCGCTGCCGAAGCCACCGGCGAGCACGCCCTCCTCGAGGGTGACGAGCAGCTCGTGGTCGGTGGCGAGCCGCGTGGCGAGCTCGAGGTCGATCGGCTTGGCGAACCGCGCGTCAGCGACGGTGACCTCGAGTCCGTGCTCGTCGCGCAGCCGGTCGGCCGCGTCGAGGGCCTTCTGGACCCCGGTGCCGTAGCCGAGCAGCGCGACCCGGGTGCCCTCGCGCAGGACCTCGCCGCGACCGATCTCGATCGGGCGGATCTCCTCGGGGGCGGGCAGCGGCACGCCGACGCCCTCGCCGCGCGGGTAGCGCAGGGCGATCGGGCCGTCGTGCAGCAGCGCGGTGCGCAGCATGTGGCGGAGCATCGCCTCGTCGCGCGGCGCCATGCAGACGATGTTCGGCAGCGACCGCAGGTAGGCGATGTCGAAGACGCCGTGGTGGGTCGGGCCGTCGTCGCCGACGAGCCCGGCGCGGTCCATGGCGAGGACGACGTTGAGCTCCTGCAGGCAGATGTCGTGGACGATCTGGTCGTAGGCGCGCTGCAGGAACGTCGAGTAGATCGCGGCGACGGGCTTGACGCCCTCGAGCGCGAGACCGGAGGCGAACAGCAGCGCCTGCTGCTCGGCGATGCCGACATCGAAGTAGTGCTTGGGCTCCGCCTTCTGGAGGATGTTGAGGCCGGTGCCGGAGTTCATCGCTGCGGTGATGCCGACGACCCGGCGGTCACGGCGGACCTCCTCGACCATCGCGTCGCCGAAGACCTTCGTGTACTGCGGCGGGGCGGGCTTGGCGTCCGCCGGGGCGGGCTTGGCGGCGACGGGGCTGCCGTTGGCGATCGACTTGGGCTTAGCGGCGTGCCACTGCTCCATGCCCTCGAGGCCGCCCTCCTCGGCGGGGGCGAAGCCCTTGCCCTTGACGGTCGCGACGTGCACGACGACGGGCCGCTCGGCGGCGAACGCCTGCTTGAGCGCGAGGCGCAGCGCGCGGACGTCGTGGCCGTCGATGACGCCCATGTACGCCCAGTCGAGCTCCTCCCAGAGCAGGCCGGGAGCCCAGAAGGCCTTGATCGACTCCTTGAACTGCGGGCCGAGCTTCTCGATCGCGGCGCCGAGCCCGCCGGGCAGGTCGACGAGGTTCTTCTCCATGCCCTCGCGCGCGTGCCAGAGCTTGGGGTGCAGCCGCACGCGGTTGAAGTAGCGGGAGAGCGCGCCGACGTTCGGCGAGATCGACATGCCGTTGTCGTTGAGGACGACGACGAGCGGGGTGCCGAGGCCGCCGGCCTGGTGGATGGCCTCGAAGGCGACGCCACCGGTCATGGAGCCGTCGCCGATGACGGCCGCGACCTTGCCGACCTGCGGCTTCTGGCCGCGCAGGAGCATGCCTTCCTTGAGCCCGACGCCGTAGCCGATCGAGGTCGAGGCGTGACCGGCGCCCATGATGTCGTGCTCGGACTCGAACGTGGCGCAGAACGGGGCGAGGCCCCCGTACTGGCGGATCGTGTGGAGCTCGTCGCGGCGGCCGGTCAGGATCTTGTGCGGGTAGGCCTGGTGGCCGACGTCCCAGAGGATCTTGTCGCGCGGCGAGTCCAGCAGCGAGTGCAGCGCGACGGCGAGCTCGCACGTGCCGAGGTTCGCGCCGAAGTGGCCGCCGATCTCGCCGACGGTGTCGATGATGTGCTCACGGACCTCCTGCGCGACCTGCGCGAGCTGCTCCTCGGTGAGGCCGTGGAGGTCCTGGGGGCGGTCGATGCGGTCGAGGATGCGAGTCATGCGGTCCTGGTCAGGATGAAGTCGGTGATCTGCTCGAGCTCGTCGGCTCGTCCGTCGTGGGCGGCGGCCGCCGTGGCGAGCGTCGTCCGGGCGTCCTGGTGGCAGCGGGCTGCGAGCTCCCGCGCGCCGTCGAGGCCGAACTCCGACACGTACGTGCGCTTGCCGTGTCGTTCGTCGCTGCCCTGGGGCTTGCCCAGGTCCGCGTCGGTCCCGGTCACGTCGAGGATGTCGTCGACGATCTGGAAGAGCACTCCGATCTCGGTGGCGTACTGGCGATAGGCCATTGTCGCAGGTTCCTTGATGCCCCCTAGAAGCAGTACGCCGACGACCGAGGCGCCGATCAGGCGGCCGGTCTTCAGGGCGTGAAGGGCGCGGAGCTCCTGCGCGGTGGTGGCGGTGCCGGCGACGTCGATGTACTGCCCGCCGACCATCCCGTCGACCCCGGTGGCGGCGGCGAGCTCGGCGGCCGCCGCGATGACGTCGGCGGGGTCCATCGCCCCGACGGCGGTGGTGCTGCGCAGGAGCAGGTGGAACGCCTCGGCGTAGAGCGCGTCCCCGGCAAGAATCGCGACGTCCTCCCCGTACTTGACGTGGCAGGTCGGGCGGCCGCGACGCAGGTCGTCGTCGTCCATCGCCGGGAGGTCGTCGTGGATCAGCGAGTAGGTGTGGACGAGCTCGAGCGCGGCGGCGTACGGGAGCACGGCCTCGTGCGGCAGGCCGACGGCGCGCGCGGTCGCGAGCGCGAGCACCGGCCGGATCCGCTTGCCGCCCGCGAGCAGGCTGTAGCGCATGGCCTCCTGGAGCCCGTCGGTGGCGCCGGGCGGCGCGAACGACAGCCCCTCCAGGTAGGCCTCGACCTCGTCGCGCAGCGCGTCCGGGTAGCCCATCTAGAGCAGCTGGTCCTGACCGGGGAGCGGCTCGGAGGCGGCGACGCGGGCGAGCCGCTCGAGCTCGGCGGAGGCCTGCGAGGCGAACGTGGCGCACTGCTCGACGACGGAGGCGGCCTGGTCGGGGTCGAGCTCGCCGGTGCGCAGCTGGTCGGCGGCGGTCTCGAGCCGCTCGATCAGCCGGTCGAGCTGTTCGTGGGTGTCGGGCGCCTCGCTCATCGCGTCCCGATCATCCCGCATCGCCGTCGGCATCGGCGGGCGCGGCGCGGTGCTCGCGCAGCGCGGCGTCGAGGATGCCGTTGACGAACGACGGGGCCTCGGCGCCGCAGAACGTCTTGGCGGTCTCGACCGCCTCGTCGATCGCGCCCTCGGCCGGGATCGGCTGGTCGCCGGGCGCAGCGTCGGGGTGGAGCATCTCGAGCAGCGCGACGCGGAGGATCGCCTTCTCCAGCGGGGCGATGCGGTCGACGGTCCAGCCGGTGGCGTGGCGCTCGACGATCGCGTCGAGCTCCTCGGCGTAGTCGGCGGTCGCGTAGGCGAGTGCGCGCGTGAACTCGCTGGCGTCGCGCTCGAAGACGTCGTCGAGCTCGCGGCCGGTGAGCTCGTGCTGGTAGAGCGCGAAGACCGAGGCGCGCCGCTGGTCGGAGCGGCGGCTCACACGCGGGACATGTACTGGCCCGTCTCCGTCTGGACCTTCACGCGGTCCCCGACGTTGACGAACAGCGGCACCTGGATCTCCGCACCGGTCTCGACCGTCGCGGGCTTGTTGCCGCCACCGGAGGCCGTATCGCCGCGCAGGCCCGGCTCGGTGTGCGTGATCTCCAGCTCGACCGAGGCGGGCAGCTGGATGTCCGCGGGCTGGCCGTCGATGAACAGCAGGTCGACCGTCTCGTTGGGCTTGACCCAGCGGAGCTTGTCGCCCAGCGCCTTCTCGGGGATGGCGGTCTGCTCGAACGTCTCGGCGTCCATGAAGTGCGCGTCGGCGCCGTCCGAGTACAGGAAGGTCTCCTTGCGGGCCTCGGTGCGGACGCTGCGGAACTTCTCGCCGGCCCGGAAGGTCTTGTCGATGATGTTGCCGTCGGTGGTGCGGCGGAGCTTCGTGCGCACGAACGCGGGCCCCTTGCCCGGCTTGACGTGCTGGAACTCCACGACCTTGTAGATGACCCCGTCAACCTCGATGTGGTTGCCGTTCTTGAGCTGGTTGGTGCTGATCACGGTCCCCAGAGCGTAGTGCCGCGCGGCGTGTCGTGACGACCGGTCCGTGTGCGGGCTTCGTGACGGCTTCGTGCCGATCCGGTGCCGATCGCGGGGTCCCTCCCCAACCCCACCCGACCGACCGGTAGGTCTGGGGCATGGACCAGAAGGACATCGACGCGCTGTTCGACCCGGACCGCACCGAGCGGCTCCTGTTCGGCAAGGTGCTCGACAAGCCGCGCGACCGGCGGGCGCGGCGGGCCGCCCGGGTCACGGGGGCGCAGCGGCGGGTCCAGATCTTGGAGGCGGTCATCCCGGTCTTCGCGGCGCGCGGCTACGCGCGGGCGACGTTGCGGCGCCTCGAGGCGGTCTCCCCCGTCTCGCGCCCGACGATGTACTCGTACTTCCCGTCCAAGGCGCATCTGTACGCGGCCGCGCTGCGGCACGAGGCCCAGCGCGTCGAGGCGGTGCTCGGCCCGCAGCTCGTGGGCGCCCACGCGCACGAGTTCCTCGGCCCGGCCGTGCTCGCGGCGGGTCGAGGCGGCCACGTCGGGGCCGTCGACACGGTCGCGGCCGGCCCCGCACCGACGGGCTGGGAGCTCGAGCCGCTCCCGCGCGTCGTCTGCGCGCTCGTGCGCTGGGCCCGGCGCAACCCCGACAGCGCCCGCCTGCTGCTGCACCGGCCGATCGAGGAGGAGGCGGTCATGGCCGTGCACGCCGAGGTGCGGCGGACGGTGCTCGACCGGGTGGTCGAGGCGCTGCGCCGTGACCGCAGCGTCCGTGCGCAGCGCGGACTGAACCGCCGCTTCGCCCTCGAGCTGCATGCCGAGATGCTCGTCGGCGCCGCGGAGGCCGTGATGCACTGGGCGCTCGCGCACCCGCTGGTGGCCGCGTCGAACCTCGCCCGCGCGTGGACCCGGCCGCCACGCGCGGACCTGCGGCGCGGCGAGCGCACCCCGCCGGGCGCGGATCCGTCGTGGCCGGCCCGCCCGCGCGACGGCGACCCCGGGCGTGACCCGCCGGACCTCAGGCCGGGGTGACGATGCTCGCCCAGCGGTCCCGCCGGGCCGTGCGGGCCGCGGAGCCCTCGTCGAGCACCGGGATCCCCGGCGGGAGCAGCACGACGTCGCCGGCGCCGAGCGCTCGCAGGACGCGGGGCGCCCCGGTCGCCGCGCGCAGCCCGGCCAGCCGCTCCAGCGCGGGCGCGAGGTCGTCGAGGTCGGTCACGACGAGCGTCGCGCGGCCCCGCGAGGCGAGGACCGCGGCCGCCAGCGGCGCCACGAACGCGGCCAGCAGGCCGAGCTCACCCGTGCTGGCGTCGGTGCGCGCGTCGAGCAGCAACGGCTCGGCGGCCGGCGCGCCGGGCGGCGGCAGGAACGCGGTGGCGCGCAGCTGCGGCTCCTTCCAGCGGCGGACGCGCACCCCGTCGGCCAGGAGCCGCCGTTCGAACGTGCGCTTCGCGCCGCGCCCGTCGGGCGCCTCGGCGTGCACGTCCAGCCGCACCGGGTGCAGGGAGCCCAGCGCGGGCACGCGGCCGGTTCCCGGCTTGGACGGGGCCAGACCGGCGGGCAGGTGCTCCGGAGCGTCGGCCGCGGCGCGCCAGACGCGCCCGTCGTCGTCGCGCAGCCGCGCACGCCAGAGGACACCGCCGAGATCGTCCTCGTCGTCGAACGCGGCCGCGACCTCGCCGAGTCCGCGGAGGCGGACGTCGAGCGGCTCGTCGATGAGCGCGACCGGGTGCCCCGAGAGCTCGAGCATCAGTCGACGGTGCGCAGCGCCTTGGGCAGCGACGAGAGGACCTCGTGCCCGCCCTCGGTCACCGCCACGAGGTCCTCGATCCGGACCCCGACCGCGCCCGGCACGTAGATGCCCGGCTCGACCGTCACCACGTGGCCCGGGGCGAGCGCGACCTCGCCCTGCTTGGAGAGCCGCGGACCCTCGTGGACCTCCAGCCCGACACCGTGGCCGAGGCCGTGCCCGAAGTGCTCGGCGTGCCCGGCCTCGTCGATGATCGTCCGGGCGACCGCGTCGACCTCGCGGCCCGTGGGCCCGGGCCGGACCGCGGCCAGCGCCGCCTCCTGCGCGGCCAGCACCGTGTCGTAGACCGCGCGGTCACGCGGGTCCAGCGGCCCGGTGGCGACGGTGCGCGTGCAGTCCGACGCGTAGCCGTCCATCTGGGCGCCCCAGTCGATGACCACGAGCGTGTTCGCGGGGATCGGGACGTCGCGCGGCTCCGCGTGCGGCAGCGCGCCGTGCTCGCCCGCGGCGATGATCGGCGGGAACGAGACCCCGTCGGCGCCGCGGCGGCGCATCGCGATCTCCAGGTCCAGGGCGACGTCGCGCTCGGTCCGGCCGACGAGCCCGGCGGACACCACCTCCTCGAACGCCTCGTCGGCGACCTTCGCGACGGCCCGGAGCTTCACGAGCTCCGCCTCGTCCTTGATCGCGCGCAGGTCCTTGACGATCGAGCCCGCCGGCTCGAGCTCGACGCCCTCGCCGACCTTCGCGAGCAGGTGCTGGTGCTGGTGCACCGACAGGTCGTGCTCGTCGAAGCCCGACCGACCGGTCGGTAGGGCGTCCGCCACCGAAGCCAGCAGGTCCTGGCGGATCAGGCGCTCCCAGCCCGCGTCGACCTGCGCCTCGACCTGGCTGAGGTAGCGGAAGTCGGTCAGCAGCAGCCGCTCGCCCGCCGCACCCACGAGCGCGACCGCGTTGGAGCCCGTGAAGCCCGTCAGCCAGCGGATGTCCACGAGGTCCGTGACGAGCAGGGCCGCTCGGCCGTCGAGGGCCGCCGCCACGCGGTCGGCCCGGGTCATGTCGATGCCTGCGCTCATCCCTGCAGCTCCTCGCTCAGTCGGTTCAACGCGTCGCGATACCCGTCCACGCCCCTGCCGCTCACCGTCGCGACGCAGATGTCGGTGATCACCGAGTGCCGGCGGAACGCCTCGCGCGCCTGGACGTCGGAGAGGTGGACCTCCACCGCGGGCAGCTCGGTCAGCTCCAGGGCGTCGCGGATCGCGTAGCTGTAGTGCGTCCACGCCCCCGGGTTGAGGA
Source organism: Paraconexibacter algicola (assembly GCF_003044185.1). Classification (GTDB taxonomy): domain Bacteria; phylum Actinomycetota; class Thermoleophilia; order Solirubrobacterales; family Solirubrobacteraceae; genus Paraconexibacter; species Paraconexibacter algicola. The sequence continues at coordinate 13,230 of NZ_PYYB01000004.1, read as the reverse complement.
CGATGCCGTCCGCCGTGTCCCGGATCTCGTGCAGGTGCTCCACGAACTCGCCCTCGTGGTTGGTCTGGAAGAACCGCAAGCTCAGGCCGAGCTCCCGCCCGAACTCCTCGATCCGGTACTGCAGCTGCTCGAACGTCAACGACCCGTAGTGGGCGGGATCGCGCCGGCCGAGCTGGTCGAGGTTCACGCCGTGCAGGACCTCGACGCGGTTGTGGGTGCTCACGGGCGGGGTCACCCGTGCAACTCTGCCACGGCCGCGAGCACGTCGGAAGGCGCGACCACCGCACCGTGCCGGACGTCCCCCGGACCGTGGACCAGCACGAACGGCGTGTGCTCGCCCAGCCGCTTCTTGTCCTTCGCGGTCGCCGCGACGATCTCCGCAGCGTCCAGCTGCGGGTCGAGCTCGACCGGCAGGCCGACCCCCTCGAGCAGGTCCCGCACGTGCGCGCGCAGGTCCTCCTGGCCCGACAGGCGCAGCGCGGCCAGCAGGCCCAGGCCCACCGCCTCGCCGTGGCGGTAGCGCGCGAAGCCGCTGACCGTCTCGATCGCGTGGCCGACCGTGTGGCCGAGGTTCAGGACCTGCCGGCGGCCGCCGTCGCGCTCGTCCTCGCGGACCACCGCGAGCTTCGTGCGCGCGCAGCCGAGGATCGTCGCGTCGTCCACCGGAACGCCCGAGGCGACCTGCTCCCACAGCGCGCCGCCCGCGATCAGCGCGGTCTTCACGACCTCCGCGTAGCCCGCCGCGTGCTCCTCCGGCGGGAGCGTCGCCAGCGTCGCGACGTCGACCACGACCGCCGACGGCTGGTGGTACGCCCCGACGTAGTTCTTCGCAGTCGGGAGGTCCACCCCGGTCTTGCCGCCGTAGGCGCTGTCCACCTGGGCGACGACCGTCGTCGGCACCTGGATGACCGGCACGCCGCGCTGGTACGCCGACGCGCAGAACCCCGCGAGGTCGCCGACCACGCCGCCGCCGACCGCCACGACGTGATCGGCGCGCGTCGCGCCCTGCTCGACCAGCGCCTCCCAGACCCGCTCGGCCGTCGCGAGGGTCTTGTGCTCCTCCCCCGCGCCGATCTCGATCAGGCCCGACACCTCGCCGACCAGGCCCGCGTAGAGGTCGCCGACGTTCGCGTCGCTCACCACGAACCGGCGCCCGCCCAGCGGCCACGGGACCTGGCCCAGCAGCCGGCGGCCGACGAGCACCGGGTAGTCGCCCGAGGCGGCGGTCGCCCACAGCAGCTGCGTGCCTGCCGGGGCGTCCGCGAGATCGCGCAGCGCCCGCGCCGCCCGGCGGCCCACCTTCTTGTCGGCGGGCGGCAACGTCGCGCGGGCGACCGACCGGTAGGTCGAGGCGCGCTCCGCGTACCGGGCCTCGAACACCGCGCGGTCGCGGGCCAGCGGCCGGCCCTTGCCCGCGGCGCGCGTCCACGCCGTCTCGAGGTCGACCTCGACGTGCACGACCAGGTGGCGGCCGAGCGCCTCGCGGACCCGGGCGCTCGCGAGCGTCCCGCCGCCCAAGGCGATCACGTCACCGTCCGCGGCGTCGAGCAGGCGCAGGACGAGCGCCTCCTCGCGCTCGCGGAACGCCGCCTCGCCGTGCGCGTCGAAGAACGCCTCGATCGTGCTGCCGAACTCGGCCTCCAGCAGCCGGTCGCTGTCGTGCAGGCGGGCGTCGAGGACCGCGGCGGCCTCACGGGCCGCCGTGCTCTTGCCGGCCCCCATGAAGCCGACGAAGACCAGCGCGGGCGCGGGCATCGCGCGGGCCCGCTACCCCTGACGCAGGCGGGCGCGGTACGCGTCCACCGCGGCGCGCACGTCGTCCACGTGATCGCCGCCGAACTTGCGCCGGTACGCGTCCGCGAGGACCAGGGCGACCATCGCCTCGCCGACGACGCCGGCCGCCGGCACCGTGCACGAGTCCGTGCGCTCGCGCAGCGCCTGCGCGGGCTCCTTGGAGTCGATGTCCACGCTCTGCAGCGGCTTCGTCAGCGTCGGCAGCGGCTTCATCGCCCCGCGCGCGTGCAGCGGATCGCCGGTCGTCATGCCGCCCTCCAGACCACCGGAGTGGTTCGTGGAGCGGTGGTAGCCGCGCTCGGCGTCGTAGAAGATCTCGTCGTGGGCCTGCGAGCCCGGACGGCCCGCGACGTCCCACGCGTCCCCGATCGCGCAGCCCTTCACCGCCTGGATCGAGCAGATCGCGCCCGCCAGGCGGCCGTCGAGACGCTCCTCCCACGACACGTGCGAGCCGAGGCCCGGCACGAGGCCGAACGCCACGACCTCGAACACGCCGCCGATCGACTCGTTCGCCTTGCGCTGCACGTTGATGTGCTGCACCATCTCGCGGCTCGCGTCCCCGTCCAGGCAGCGGACCGGGTCGTCGTCGATGCCGTCGAAGTCCGCCAGCGTCAGCTCGCGGTCGACCGCGGGCGCGTGCACGCTGCCGATCTGCACGACGTGGCTGACGACCTCCACCCCGAGCGTGCGCAGGAACGCCTTGCAGACCGCGCCGCCCGCCACGCGCGCGGCCGTCTCGCGGGCGCTCGCGCGCTCGAGGATGTCGCGGACGTCCGTCAGGCCGTACTTCTGCGTGCCGACGAGGTCGGCGTGCCCGGGCCGCGGCAGGTGCACCTCGGGGACGGTCGCCTCGACCGGCCACGGGTTCATCCGCTCCTCCCAGTTGGTGTAGTCGCGGTTGGCGACCTGGAGGGCGATCGGCCCGCCGAGCGTGCGGCCGTGCCGCACCCCGGCGGTGACGTACGCGCGGTCGGTCTCGATCTTCATGCGGCCGCCGCGGCCGTGGCCGAGCTGGCGACGCGCCATGTCGCGGTCGATCGCGTCGCGATCGAGCTCCAGGCCCGCGGGCAGGCCTTCGACGAGGCAGGTGAGACCGGGCCCGTGGGACTCCCCGGCGGTGACGAGCTTGAGGGTCATGCGGCGCCGGAGTCTACGCGGCGGGACGCCGTGGCCCGCGCCAGACCCCCGGGCTCAGGGCTGCGGGACCGCGTCGAGGACCGCCGCGGTCCGCTGCGCCGCCTGCGCCGTCCCGGCCGCGAGCTGGCGCAGGTACTCCAGGTAGACCGCGAGATACCAGGCCCGGTACTCGGCCGCCGTGTGTCCCGCGACCGCCGGGGCGTCCTGCGGCGCCGGCGTGCGCGTCGCGGCGGGCGCCGACCGGGCGGCACGCGTGAGCTTGCGACGCACGAGCACGCCCCGCTCGTCGTCCCAGCGGTACAGGTCGGTGAGGTCCTCGGCCGCCTCGTCCTTCGCGGCGGACTGCCGCTTCTGGGAGGTGGAGGCTCCCTCCTTGGCCGCGACCGCCTGCGCGCTGGTGCGGCGCGTCACCGACAGCAGCTCGAGCTCGTACTGCGTGATGCCGTCGGCGGTCTCGCGGTCGAGGAACACGGTGTCGCCGGTGCCCATCTCGACGGTCTCGCAGTTCGTGCGCGACGGGCGGCACGTGCCGTCCCCCGTCACCTGCGCGTCGGCGCCGACGAGGAACACGGCCTTCTTGCCGCCGGCGAGGACGCCGAGGAAGACGAAGAACGGCTGCTCGGCGTTCGGGAGCGGGCTCAGCCGCGAGACGTTGCGCAGCGTGCGGCGGCGCTCGTCGGTGCCGAACCGCAGCGCGACGCGGTACACGTCGAGCGGGTCGAGCTTCGGGACGGTCGTGGTGCCGGCCGTCGAGGACGGGCCGCTGGTGCCGCTCGGCCCCGTCGTCGCCGCGACCGGGGAGCTCGGCGTGCCGCCGCTGACGTCCTTCACCGGGTCGACCGTCGCGACGCCGGTGGCGCCGGTGACCGCCCCGTCGACCGCGCCGGTGGCCTTGCGCACGTACTGCTGGCGGAACGGGTCCCGGGTCGCGCCGGCACGGCGGCGCAGCGCGGGCTGCTCGACGGCGACCGCGACCTCGGCGGTCGCCGGGGCGCCGCCGGGCGCGACCGCGGCGGTCGCGCCGGGGTCGGCCGGGGTGCTCTGCGGGCTGCCGCCGCCCCCGAGGGCGACCGGCACGGCGACGAGCGCGAGGACGAGCAGGACCGCGAGCGGCCACAGCTTCTTCTCGACGAGGTCGTGCCCGATGGCGCGCAGGACGGTCACGGGGTGCCTCCGGAGGTCGTCACGGTGGTGGGCGTGGCGCCGGGCGCGGCCGGCAGGCCGGCCTGGTCGCCCGGCAGCAGGTAGGCGGTCGCCTTGATCGCGGCCTCCATCTGCGGGAACCCCTTCGGTCCCGCGGTGAGGTTCACCGCGTCGATCGTCAGGAGGCGGCCGCGGACGGCGATCGTGCTGCCCTTCATCCGCGTGAACGCAGTGAGCTGGTCGAGGAACTTCTCCAGGCCGGCGAACTCGCCCTGGAACGCGAAGCTGAACGGCATCGTCGGGAAGCCCGCCGGGCCGATCGCCGCGCCGGGCGGCAGCACGGCGGCGGCCGCCTCGGTGGCGGGTGCGGCCGCGGCGGCCGCCGGGTCCTTGCCCTTCTCGGCCGCGCCGACCGCGGCGACCGCGGCGCTCGGCGTGGCGGCCTGCGGGGCGACGGTGCCGGAGGACTCCAGGCGGATCGTGCGGAAGTCGACCTCGGCGTCGTCGGCCGCCGCCTCGAGCTGCACGAGCAGGGAGGCGACGTCGTCGTCGGCGGGCACGGCCTTGCCGAGCCGCGCCACGACCGCGTAGTCGCGGGCGTACTGGGCCTTCGCCTGCTCAGCGCTGCGCGCCCCCTCGGCGGCGACCTGCAGCTCCTGCCGGGCGGTGGCGATGCGGGTGTCGAGCGCGGCGACCTCGTCGCGCTTGGGCGAGATCGCCAGGAACCAGAAGCCGAGGACGAGGGCGAGCAGCCCCACGACCATCAGCACGGTGCGGTCACGGGCGGTCACCGGTCCTCCTCCTGCGTGGCGAGTGCGGCGTCCTTGGCGGCCTGGCTGCCCTGCAGCTGCGCGGTCGCCGTGGACGGGGCGGCGCCGGTGGCGCCGGTCGGGCCGGTGACCGCCGCCGGGGCGGCCGTCGCGGTCCCGGGCGTGGCGGGGGCGACGCCCCCGGCCGGCGGGTCGAAGAACAGCACCATCGAGAACTGCGGGAAGGTGTCGCGGCCCTGGCGGCAGTCGCCGCTGCCGGAGGAGCCCGCCTGGGCGGCGTCGCCCTTCTCGGAGCTCGCGAGCGTCACGCGCTGCACGCCGTCGATGCGGCGGAAGGCGGCCATCGCGCGGGCGACCCCCGGCTGGCTCGTGGTGCAGCCGGTCAGCTCGATCGCCGGGACCGCGAGCGCGCTGCGCAGCGTGCTCGCCCCGGTCCCGCCGCCGCCGGCCGCGACGCCGGGCGCGGCCGTCGCGTTCAGCTGGGTCAGCCAGACGTCGCGCGGGACGACACGGGAGACCTCGTGCAGCGCGGCACCCCAGTCGAAGCGGCTGTTGGCGAGGCTCGTGACCGTCTGGACGCGCGCCTCGCGCAGCGCCCGGAACGTCGCGTAGGCCTGCAGCTCCGCGGCGCGGGCCTGCTCGGCGGCGACCTGCTGCTGCACGGACGCGAGCTCGGCCTTGCGGTCGTCGATGCGCTTGCCGGTGAGCGTGAGCGTCGCGAGCGCGATGACGACCATCGCGAGCGCGCCGAGCAGCACGTAGACCGCGCCGCCGGACCGGCCGGCGGCACCGCCGGCGCCGCGGCGCTCCTCGAGCGGGATGAGGTTGACGGCCTTCATGCGGCCTGGGCCTCCGGGATCGCGAGGCCCGCGGCGACGGCCATCCGGGCGTCGAGGCCCAGGGGCGCGCCGGCCACGGCGCCGGGGTGGACGGGCAGGCCCAGCTCGACCGCGAACGCGGCGACGAAGCCGGGGACGTCGGCCGCCGGACCGGTGAGCACGCAGTGCGTGACCGGCCCGGAGCTGCCCTGCATGTGGTGGAAGTCGACGCTGTTGCGGACCTCCCCGGCGATCCGGCGGGTGCCCTCGTCGAGCAGCGCGCGGGTCTCCGCGACGATCTCGGGGTCCCCGTCGAGCAGCTCGAGCGGCTGCTCGAGGCCGACCTGGGTGAACCAGGCGCGCGCCTGGTCCAGCGTCAGGCGGCGCCGCTCGGCCAGCTCGACGGCGAGCTGCTCGAGCCCGGCGCCGACGACGCGCGTGAAGGTGCAGGTGCGGCCCTGGGCGACCGCGATGTTCGTGAGGCCGCCGATCGACACGTAGAGGACGACGTCGTCGGGGCCGGCACCGGCGGCGAGCGCGGTCGGCTGCAGCGCCCGGACCATGCCGAACGCGGAGAGGTCGATGCCCTCGGGGCGCAGGCCCGCCGCGCGGGTGGCGGCGAGGACGCGGTCGATCATGTCGCGCCGGGCGGCGACGAGGACGATGCGCTGGCGGCGGCCCTGGTCGGTGTCGACGATCCCGAGCGTCTGGAAGTCCAGGACGGCGCTGTCGAGCGGCATCGGGATCTGGTCCTGGGCCTGGAAGCGGACGGCCTGGGCGAGCTCCTTGGGGTCCTCGATGACCGGCAGCTCGATGATCCGCACGACGATCTTCTGGTTGGCGATGCCGACCCGGACGCGCTTGTCCAGGCCCTTCTCGTCCTGCCAGAGGCGGCGCAGCGCGTCGGCGAGCGCGTCGACCTCGGCGACCTCCCCGTCCCGGATGACGCCGGGGTCCAGCGGGGCGGTCGCGGCGTGCTTGATCTCGAGGCGGCCGGAGCCGGTGACCGCGACGGCGGTGACGCCGCTCGGCTCGAGCTCCAGTCCGACGATGGTTGCGGGCTTCTTGGCCATGGTCTCGGGGGGCGGATCGGCCCGTCCGGCTCGCGGTTCGAGCGGGGGGCGCCTCCACTCCCCTCTTCGTCCAGACGGGCTTCAGACTTGAGCGTCGGCGGCGAGATCGTGGACGCCGACGCGGCGCGCTAGAACGTGTCGACGTAGGAGTCGACGAGGTCCTCGCCGACGAACAGGGCGAGCACCGCCCCGAGCGCGAGGAACGGGCCGAACGGCACGGCGACCTTGCGGCCCGCCTGCGCGCCGAGGCGGCCCATGATCACGGCGCCGACGAGCACGCCCGCGATCAGCCCCGCGAAGATCGCGGGGGCGACCGCGCGGCCGAGGTACAGGCCCAGGACGCCGACGAGCTTCACGTCCCCCATCCCCATGCCCTTCGGGGAGGCGAGCGCCACGAGCAGGAACGCCGCGAACGCGCCCGCCCCGGAGAGCAGCAGCTCCGGGAGCAGGTCCGGGTCGAGCGCGAGCGCGATCACCGGGGCGAGGACGGCGAACGGCGCGAGCAGCACGTTGGGGATCGTGCGCGTGTCGAGGTCGATGAACGTCATCGGGACGAGCAGCGTCACGAGCGCGATGCCGAGCGCGACGTCGACCGGCTCGTCCCAGCGGGCGAGGACGACGGCGGCGTAGAGCAGGCCGGTGAGCGCCTCGACCAGCGGGTAACGGCGGCTGATCGGCTCCGCGCAGTGGCGGCAGCGGCCCCGCAGCACGAGCCACGACAGCACGGGCACGTTGTCGTACGGGCGGACGGGCTGCTCGCACCCCGGGCACCGCGACGGCGGGTGCACCAGCGACTCCTTGCGGGGGAGCCGGTGGATGACCACGTTGAGGAACGACCCGACCGCGAGGCCGAGGACGAGGGCGAGGAGCGCGACGGCGATCATGACGCCCGGAGCATCGGCCCGGACGGACCCCGGCTTGAGCGGCCGGGGGTCCGTGCCGCGGCGGTCAGGTGCCCTTGATCTCCCGCCAGGTGTTCTGGACGATGCCCGCCGAGCCGTAGGACTGCACGCGGTCGAACGCCCCGGTGTCGAGCCGGATGTTCAGCTTGGAGGAGCCGACGACGGTCGTCGCCATGCCGTCCACGAGGACGCCCCCGGTGACCGTCGCGTTGCCCTGGGTCTGCATGATCTGCCCGGTGCTCCCGTCCTCGTTGGCGTGGTAGAGGATGCCGTAGAAGTTCGTGGTCCCGCCGAGATACAGCGAGCCGCGGGCGATGAGGACCATGCCCGGGGCGCTCGGCGAGTTGAACTGGGTGTTGGCGGTGTACGAGCAGGTGCCGTTCTCGATGTAGACGATCGCGCCGGTCAGGCCGGCGGCCGACGGGCAGCCGGACGCGTAGTAGGTGCCGTTGGCGATCGCGGTCGCCTTCAGCCGGACGCGGCCCTCGGCGCTCATCGCGGGCGTGTTGGCGTACCCGGTCTGCGTGATGTTCGGGCTGATCTGGAAGCTCAGCAGCCCGTTGAGGGTGGCGAGCGCGGTGCCGAGCACGCCGCCGCTGAGCTTGTGGCCCAGGCACGGGGTGAGCTCCAGCAGCGCCGGGACGCAGCGGACCGCGACGAGGCCGCTCTGGGAGGAGCCGCCCTGCGCGTCGATGAGGACCTTGCGGCCGTTGTTGGAGATGTCCAGCCGCCCGGTGATGAGCGCGCCGCGCGGCAGGTCCTCGGCCTGCTGCTGGGCGCGCACGAGCGCGACGAGCGTGCGGGTGCGCCCGCGGGCGGTCGCCTGCGCGCGGACCCACAGCTGGCCGTCGCCGTTGGCGTCGTACTGCGGCGCGGTCTGCGCGAGCTGGTCGGAGTAGAAGCTCGCGTTGTCCGGGCTGACGTTGTCGCGCACGGTCGTGGACCACTGGGTGCCCGCGTCGATGTCCGGGGAGGTGAACAGCGACAGCAGCTGCGCGGAGTCGGGGCACCGCGCGGCCGTGCTGGTCCGCGTGCAGACCGGGTACGGGTTCACCGCCGACCCGCCGCCCGGCCAGTCCCGGGCGAGCTGGAAGATCTGCGCGGACATCGCCGCCTCGGCGAGGTTGAACGAGGACTCGCGCTGCCGGGTCGCCCCGGACTCGGCGCTCTGCACGTCGACCGACGACATCGTCGCCAGGCCGATCCCGACCATGACGGCGAGCAGCACGATCGCGGTGACGATCGCGGTGCCGTCCTCGGCGCCCAGGCGCCGTCGCAGCCGGCGGGTCATGCGACCACCGCCTGCGTGGCGGAGACGCCCTCGAGGCCGGCAGGGTCGCTGACGCGCAGCTGGATCGTGTGCGAGGTCCCGGCGGCGGCGGGCGCGGTGAAGGTGATCCCGGTGCCGACGAGCGCGCCGTTGTCGTACCAGCGGTACGTGAGCGACTCGCCCTCCGGGTCGGAGGACGTCGAGCCGTTGAGGAGGATCCCCTGGGCGCTCGGGGTGGCGGTGAACGCCGCGGTCGGGCGGCGGTTCTGGTTGCGCAGGAAGACGCCGGTGCTCATGGTGGTCTCCGGGGGGTTGCGGGCGGTGTCGAGGTCCACGAAGAGCTCCGCGTGGACCGCGCTGATCGCGGTGAGGTCGGTCGAGTTGACGAGGAAGACGGGCCGGTCGCGGCCGCCGGCGCGGTTCACCAGCGCGGTGGCCAGGACCGTGGTCTGCGGCCAGCCGCTGCCGGGGCAGGCGGTCGTGGAGGGCACCGCGGGCGGCGTCGCGGTCGTCCACGTCTGCGTCTGCGCGACGAGCCGTGCCGCCTCGGGCTTGGCGACGTCCAGGCAGTAGCGCATCCGCTTGACGTTCAGGGCGTTGCTGCCGGCGTTCGGCCCGTTGGGGTCGACGGTCTTGAAGACGAGGTCGTAGGGCCCGGCGGCGTCGAACGCCTGCGGCTGGTCGGGGGTCGGGCTGGAGAGGTTGCGCAGGTCGCGGGCGAGCCGGTCGATCGCGGCGCGCGCCGCCTGCTGCGCGTCGATGACGTCGGAGGTCTGCCGCTGGCCGCGCGAGTAGGAGTCGTAGGTCGTGAGCGTCGCGGTGAGGATGAACGCGAAGATCACGATCGCCACCAGCAGCCCGGTGAGCGACATCTCGCCGCGCTCGGCGGCCAGGCGCGCCCGGACGGTCGCCGCGGCGCTCATCCCGACACCGGTCCGACGATCGTGCTCTCGGCCATGTACTGGTCGACCGCGGTGATCCGGTAGCTGTGCGCGACGCCACCGGACTGCGTGTCGGTGTAGGTCAGCTCGGTGCCGGTGGCGGTGCGGTCGTAGCGGTCGGCGACGAGCGCCCCGTCGCGGTAGATCCGGTAGTAGGCGATCGAGTCGCCGAGGTCCGGGTCGGCGACCGCGGGCGCGGTCCAGCTGAGCACGCGGTTGCCGGCGCTGACCGACAGGGTCAGGCCGGTCGGTGGGTTCGGGGCGCGGTTGCCGGTGACGACGACCGCGTCGGCGGAGGCGGCGCCCTCGCGGACCGCGCCGCCGGTCGTGCGGTCCAGCGCAGCGACGTAGTAGCTGAGGGTGGGGAGCGCGGGCGGCGCGGTGTCCTGGCAGGTCGTGGTCGTGACCGGGCCGCAGACGAGCACGGGCGCGCCGACGGCGGGACGGCGGTAGACCCGGTACCCCTCGACGTCGCGCTCGGCGTTGGGGCGCCACTCGAGGTCGACGACGGCCCCGTTGCGACCGGCGTCGAGCTGGCGCGGCGCGTACGGGGCGCGCCGGTTGACCGTGACGGTGAGCTGGCGGGCGGTGCTGAACTGCCCGAACTTGTCGAACGACTTCGCCCCGACGAGATAGGTGCCGTCGAGCACCTCGTCGGCGTTCGGGGTGCTGCCGGAGGACACGGTGCCCAGCGGCCAGGTGAACGTCCACGCGGTCCCGGCGCCGGCCGCGTTCCCCTTCGCGGTCCCGTCGATGTACCAGGCGGCGCTCGCCGCGGCCGAGGAGGTCGTGGCGTTGAAGCCGAGGCTGGTCGCGCTCGTGACGGGGACGCTGCCCGCCGCGTTCAGCGCCGTGACGCTCGGCGCGGCGGCCATGCCGGGGTTGGCGATCGTGGTGGCCTGCAGCGCGTAGCGGCTGCCGCCGCCGGTCGCCCAGCGCACGAGCACGACGACGCGCTTGTAGTCCGAGGGCATCGCGTCGGTCCCGGCCCCCGGGCAGATCAGCAGGCAGAGGCCGACGCTGGCCTCGGTGAGGTTGTCGACCTGGCCGTCGAGGTTCAGGTCGATCCCGCAGTCCCCGACCGCGGCCCCGGCGGTGGCGGCGGCGGGCGTGCCGCTGATCGCCCCGCTGATCCCCAGGAGGGTGCCGCAGGTGGCGCTGCTGGTCGTCCCGGCACCGGTCGCGCAGAACTGGCCGCCGTCGTGGGTGCCGGTGCCGTCGCGCGCGTCGTCGACCGCGCACACGCCGACCGCCACGGTGTAGGTGGCGCCGCGGCGGCGGATCGTCCAGCCGCCGGACCCGAGGTTGGAGTCCGTGAGCGACCCGGAGGCGCGCACCGCGGGTCCGACCCCGCCGGGCGTCAGCTGGTCGTACGGGACCGCACGGACCGCCTCGATGATCTCGCGCTGCAGCGACACGGCCTGCTCGCGCGTCTTGCTCGTGGTGGTGACCGCCTGGGCCATGTCGAGCATCGAGAGCGTGGCGAGCATGCCGACGAGGAGCAGCGCGGCGGCGACGAGGACCTCCACGAGCGTGAAGCCGGCCTCCTCGTCGCGCAGCCTCATGGCAGCTCCGCGAGCCGCGACTCGAGCAGGCTCGTCCGCTCCTCGGTGGTGTGCACGGCGGCGCGCGCCTTGTGCTCCTGCCCGACGAGGGCGGGGATCGCGATGCCCGCGAGGACACCGATGATGAGGAGGACGACGAGGAGCTCGACGAAGGTGAAGCCCGCCTCGTCCATGAGGGGCAGGGGCCGGTCCATGGCACGTCTGGCGTCGGCGGTCCGCGGGCGGCGGCTGAGGGGCGCGCAGTCACGTCGGCGGGCGGCCGATGCCGGCCATCCCCAGAAGTGAGGAGGCGTGCGGCCAGCGGGACGGACGCCCGGTCGCGGCGCCTATGCTGCGCGGGATGCCGGCCCGCGCCCTGACGATCACCGCGGTGCTGGCGGTGGTCGCGCTGACGCTGCGCGCCGCGATCGGCATGGAGCCGGGCCTGGACTACTTCACCGACGCGAGCCAGGCGATCGACCTGCTCGCCGCCGGGAACGTCTCCGGCTTCCTGCAGATCCAGCCGCTGATGGGCAGCTTCTCGCTGATCGTGCGCGCCCCGTTCGTGCGGCTCGTGCTCTACGAGGACCTCGACGTCGTCTACTACGTCGGGGCGCTGCCCTTGCTGGCCGGCGGGATCGTGCTCGGCCTGGCGCTGCGCCGGCACCTCGAGCGGGTCGGCCAGGGGCCCGCGGTGCAGTGGCTCGTGGCCGCGCTGGCGATCCTCAACCCGCTGACGTTCCGGGCGCTGCACTGGGGTCACCCGGAGGAGATCCTCGCCGGGGCGCTGTGCGTCGGGGCGGTGCTCGCCGCGCTGTGGGACCGGCGGATCCTGTCCGCGGTGCTGCTCGGCCTGGCGCTGGCCACGAAGCAGTGGGCGCTGCTGGCGGTCCTACCGGTGCTGCTGGCCACGCCGTCGCGGCGGCTGGGGGTCCTGCTCGTCGCCGGGGTGATCGCGGCCGCGCTGACGCTCCCGGGAATCCTGTCGAGCCCGCAGGCGTTCTCGTCGGTGAGCCAGAACGCGGCGCTGCAGACCGGCAGCGACGGCGTCGCGACCCCCTACAACGTCTTCTGGCCGCTGGGCTCGCGCGAGCCGACCCCGCAGGGCGACCGCTACTTCGTGCCGATCTGGGCGTCGACGATCTCCCACCCGCTGATCGTGCTCGTCGCGCTGCCGCTGTCGCTGCTGCTGTGGCGCCGGCCCGACCGCCGTCGCGACGACGCGCTGCTGCTGCTCGCGCTGCTGTTCTCGCTGCGCTGCGTGCTGGACACCTGGAACATCGACTACTACGCGGTGCCGTTCGTGCTCGCGCTGCTGTCCTGGGAGGCGGTCCGCCGCCCCGGGGTGCCGCGCCTGACGATCGCGGCGATCCTGCTGCTGTCGGTCTCCTACTGGGGCGAGCACGTCCGCTTCTACGGGCAGACGCTCGAGGACGCCCCGTGGCTGTTCGCGCTCTACATGGCGTGGGTGCTGCCGCTGACCGCCTGGCTGGCGCGCACGCTGTACCGGCCGCGGACGTGACACGGGGCGGGCCGTGCGGCCCGCCCCGTGGAGCGACTCGGTCCTGTCGGGGGTGGGGCTACCAGCCGCCGGTGCTGTTGCAGCCGCCCTCGCCGGAGGTGTTGCAGGTGCGGGCGAAGACGCCGATGCCCGTCTTGGTGATCGTGAACGAGCGACCGTTGGAGGTCTTCGTCACGACGTAGGTCTCGGGGGTGCCGTCGTTGGAGCCGGTGACCGCGACGCCGGTGGGCAGCCCCTCGGGGTTGTCGCAGTTGTTCGGCGCCTCGGTGAGGCAGGACTCGACCATCGTCACGGCGTTGCGGACGTCGGACTTCGT